>JAZSQU010000065.1:0-46268 GCA_045538095.1 Acutalibacteraceae bacterium
TTCGCCGTCCTGACCGGGTTCAAAGTTTTCAACCTTGGGGAGCTTAAGAGGAAGCTCTGAATAAGGCACGGGAACGATTCCGCAATCAGGGCAGTGAACAATGGGAATAGGTTCGCCCCAGTAACGCTGACGGTTGAATGCCCAGTCCTTCATCTTGTACTGAACGCCCTTTTCGCCGATGCCCTGCTTCTCCAGCTCTTCAAGGACTCTTGCAATTGATGATTTCTTATCCTTATAGCCGTTGAGGTAATCGGAGTTAACCATTTCGCCGTCGCCTGTGTAAGCTTCAACTGAAATGTCGCCACCCTTGATTACTTCGATAATATCAATGCCGAACTTCTTTGCGAAGTCGTAGTCTCTCTGGTCGTGTGCAGGCACAGCCATAATTGCACCGGTACCGTAGCCCATCATTACGTAGTCTGAAATGAAGATGGGAATTTCCTTACCGTTTACGGGATTGATTGCTGAGAAGCCGGAAAGCTTAACACCGGTCTTATCCTTTACAAGCTGAGTACGCTCAAACTCGGTCTTCTTTGCACATTCTGCTCTGTAAGCTTCAACCTCACTGAAGTTAGCAATCATATTGCTATACTTATCAAGAAGAGGATGCTCGGGAGCCATAACCATAAATGTTACACCGAAAAGTGTGTCGGGTCTTGTGGTGTAAATTTTAAGCATTTCTTCTGTATCCTTAACAACGAAGTTTACAAAAGCACCCGTTGACTTACCAATCCAGTTTTCCTGCTGAAGCTTGATATTGGGAAGATAGTCAACTGTATCAAGGCCCTGAAGAAGCTTGTCGGCATATTCTGTAATACGAAGGTACCAAACGTCCTTTGACTTCTGCACGATATCACTGTGGCAGATGTCGCACTTACCGCCCTGGGAGTCCTCGTTTGAAAGAACAACCTTACATGAGGGACAGTAGTTTACAAGAGTCTTATCTCTGAAAACAAGGCCGTTTTCGAACATCTTAAGGAAAATCCACTGAGTCCACTTGTAGTAGCCTTCCTCGGTTGTGTCAACAACTCTGTTCCAGTCAAAGGAGAAGCCTACTCTTTTAAGCTGACTTGAGAATTTTGCAATATTGTTGTCGGTAACCTGTCTCGGGTGGATACCTGTTTTGATTGCGTAGTTTTCTGTGGGAAGACCGTAAGCGTCAAAGCCAATGGGGAAAAGCACATTGTAGCCTTCCATTCTGCGCTTTCTTGACACAACCTCAAGACCTGAATAAGCCTTGATGTGACCAACGTGCATACCTGCACCGCTGGGATAAGGGAATTCTACAAGAGCGTAGAACTTTTTCTTTTCTGAGTTATCCTCAGCGTGGAAAACTCCGCTTTCTTCCCATTTCTGTTGCCATTTCAGTTCGGCAGTTTTAAAATCGTAATTCAAATTTATCACTCCGTTAAATTATTTCTTATCTTGTTTTATCTGAACCTCAGTCCTCTGTGAGAACATCGGAAAGGTCAACTCTTTTTGCATCCTGCCAAAGGTGCTCAAGGTTATAGTACTCTCTTGTTTCACGGGTAAATACGTGCACAAGCACTGTGCCGTAATCAAGAAGAATCCAGCCCGTAGCCTTGCCTTCAATGTGAGAAGGCTTTACACCAAGCTCACCCAATTCATAATCAACCTCATCAGCAAGAGATTTTACGTGGGTATTTGAGGTACCGGAAGCAATTACAAAGTAATCGCCTACGATTGTTTGCTCTGTAATATGGAGAGCCTGTATGTCAATTGCTTTCTTTTTGTCAAGCACCTTAACAATTTCCTTTGCAAGCTGAAGCTCTGTCATCAAAACTCTTCCTTTCGCATTTTTTCTATTATTAATTCATTGTAATAATCAACGCTGTCGGTGTGGATAATTCCGCCCATACTCTCGAACTTTCTTATGGAGTACCGAAGAGCGTAAAGTGATGCCTCTTCAAGGCTTACCTCTTTTGAAAGCTTACGCATTACATCAACGTCGGGATAATCCCTTTCTTTTGAAATATAGTCGGCAATATAGACTATTTTTTGGAGGAGGTTCATACCTTCTTTGCCCGTTGTGTGGTATCGCACTGCACCTAAAAGCTCTTCGTCGGTTATGCCCATTTCTTCTCTGAGATAACACTCCCCTGCCATAGCGTGCCACAGCTTGGGATTATTTTTCTCAGCCTGACTTAGGATTATACCACCTTTTTCCATAATTTGCAACTGATAGTCCTTGGTGGCATTTTTCATTATATCGTGAAGAAGTCCTGCCTTGTAGGCTTTATCAACATCATAGCCGTAAATCTCCGCAAGCTCCCTTGCACTTTCGGCAACACCGAGAGAGTGGATATAACGGTAATCATCAAGCATTTCTCTTAAAAGTGCCTTGTATTCGGGATATGTGGGTGAATAAAGGTCGAACCTTTCAATATGAGCTACAACCTCGTCAGTAAGCACACTGCTGAGGTTTTCTTTGTTTTTTACCATTTCCCTGACCTCAGTTGACGAGCACTCCATAGGTGACATACGTGAAAGAATGTAGTCACCCTCAGAAAGCTTCAGGGTTTCCTTTGCATAGGCTGAAAGAGTTTCAGGTGAAATCCCGTTTTCTCTTGTTGCAACACACAAGGTCACCATAGTGAGAATTTCCTCAGGCTTTCTCCACTCGTGGAAGGTAAGAAGCATATCTGAGCCGATAATGAGAAAAAGCTCGTCGTCGGAATAAAGCTTTTTCAGCTCACTGACCGTGTCCACCGTGTAGCTTTTACCTTCACGCTTAATTTCAATGTCGCTTACAGTGAAGCAATCTTCACTGTAAAGAAGCTCGCACATTTTAAGTCTGTCTTCAGTTGAAGCCAAATCGGGTGCTGTTTTATGTGGTGGCGTATAGGTTGGAATTATGAGAATTCTGTCAAGATTGGCTGCTTTCATCATTTCGAGAGCCATTCTCTTATGTCCTTTGTGCGGAGGGTTGAAGGTGCCTCCGAAAATACCGATACGCATTATCTTTTGCCTTTACTGCTTACTTTAGCATAGAATTTTTTCTGTTCTTTCTTTGCTGCATAAAGCTTTTCCTTCTGAAGCTTTGCAGCCTTTTTCTTGTTCTTTTCCTTCTGAATAGCCTTTTCCTTAAGCTCAGGGCTTTCTCTGTAAAGAACAATTACGCCGCCGATTACCTGAATAACCTCTGCGCCCACTGCCGCTGCAATTTCGTCTGCAGCCTCTCTTGTGGTTATGGGTGAGGATTCAAGAAGAACCTTTACTTTAATAAGCTCTCTTGCTCTGAGAGCGTCGTCTGTCTGTTTTATAAGTGCATCTGAAAGTCCGCCTTTACCAATCTGGAAAAGGGGCTCAAGATGGTTGGCAGCTGCTCTGAATGCTGCTCTTTCCTTACCTGTCATTATGTCTACCTCCGTTTATTATAAAGCGGGTAAAATCTTCTGTAACTCTTTAAGTGCGTTACCTCTGTGGCTGATTGCATCTTTTTCCTCAGCTGTCATTTCAGCAAGACTTCTGTCCCCTACCATAAAGAGAGGGTCATAACCGAAGCCGCCACCGCCTCTTTTTTCATAGCCGATATAGCCTTCACATTTGCCCGTTGCAGTAACCTCACTGCCGTCGGGGAAGCTTACGCAGATTGCACAGGCAAAGTGTGCCGTTCTTTTTTCTGTGGGTACACCGCTGAGCTCTGCTAAAAGCTTACGGTTATTACCGTCATCGTCGCCGTGAACACCGCTGTATCTTGCCGAATACACACCCGGTGCACCACCGAGGGCATCGACGCAAAGTCCGCTGTCGTCTGCAATACAAGGAAGTCCGCTTTCCTTGCAGCCGGATTCTGCCTTTATTCTTGCGTTATCAAGAAAGGTTTTGCCGTTTTCTTCAACGTCTGAAAGCTCAATGCCTAAGTCGAGGTCAGTTACAACCTCATAGCCCATAGGTGAAAGTATACGGCTCATTTCCTGAAGCTTATGTTTATTATGAGTTGCAATAATAATCTTCATTCTTATTCCTCGTCCTCAAAGTTTGTGCTTGTGTCTTCAAAAAGTGCCTTTGCAAACACCTTAGGTCTGAAGGGCTGAAGGTCGTCAATCTGCTCACCTACACCGATAAACTTAACGGGAAGCTTAAGCTCGTTTTTGATTGTAAGCACAACGCCACCTCTTGCAGTACCGTCAAGCTTTGTAAGGGCAATACCTGTAAGCTCGGCAACGTTCATAAATTCCTTTGCCTGGTTAACTGCGTTCTGGCCTGTTGTTGCGTCAAGCACAAGAAGAATTTCACGGTCGGCATAGGGAAGCTCTTTTTCTACCACTCTGTAGATTTTTGAAAGCTCGTCCATAAGGTTTTTCTTGTTGTGAAGTCTGCCCGCAGTGTCGCAGATAATGATGTCGCAATCTCTTGCAACACCTGCACTGATTGTATCGTAAACAACTGCTGCAGGGTCAGCACCTTCCTTGTGCTTAACGATTTCAACTCCTGCTCTGTCAGCCCAAACCTCAAGCTGCTCAATTGCTGCAGCTCTGAATGTGTCAGCTGCACCGAGGATAACCTTTTTACCCTCTTTTTTATACATAGCAGCAAGCTTGCCGATTGTTGTTGTTTTACCCACACCGTTAACACCGATTACGAGAATAATTGAGGGAATTGTGATAAGTCCCATATCCTCACCGCCGTCAATCATTTCAGCGATAATTTCGGAGATAATCATTTTTGCGTGCTTCGGATTTCTTACGTCGCCGATAAGCACACGCTTTCTGAGGGCATCAACTATATCTGTTGCTGTCCGCATACCGATATCGCCCATAATAAGCGCTTCTTCAAGGTCATCGAAAAAGTCGTCGGTAATTTCCTCGTATGCACCGAGGACGTCCTCTATTCTGTTGTTCATTACGTCTCTTGTCTTTTTAAGACCGAGACCGAACTTTGAAAAAATACCCATAGTAATTTACCTTTCTGAAATAGTTGCCTTTTATTCGGATATACCAAGCTTTTTAACCATTTCTGCTGCCTTGAGCTCAAGGAGCTTTGAAACACCCTGCTCCTGCATGGTGATTCCGTAAAGCACATCAGCCTCTTCCATTGTGCCGCGTCTGTGAGTAATAAGGATAAACTGTGTGTTTTCCGTCATTCTTCTCACATACTGAGCGTATCTTGAAACGTTTACGTCGTCAAGGGCAGCCTCAACCTCGTCGAAGATACAGAAGGGTGCAGGGTTAACCTTAAGAATTGCAAAGAGAAGCGCAATTGCTGAAAGTCCCTTTTCACCGCCTGAAAGTGAGTCAAGACGCTTTACATTCTTGCCCGGTGGCTGAAGCTTGATGTCAATATTACTTTCAAGCACATCTGTGGGATCTTCAAGAAGTATTTCAGCCTTACCGCCGCCGAAAAGCTCGCTGAAGGTTTCACCGAAGTTCTGATTGATTTTAATGAACTGCTCACGGAACTGCTTGCTCATTTTGTCGGTAAGCTCGTCAATAAGGTTAAGAAGCTCTTTCTTTGAGCGCTCAACATCAGTTACCTGAGCATTCATAAACTCATAGCGCTCCTTGACCTCTTTATATTCCTCAATTGCAGAAACGTTTACACTGCCGAGAGCTCTGATAGAATTTTTAAGCTCGTGAAGTCTCTGCTGAGCCTTTCTCGGCTCTTCAGGCTTTTCAGAAACCGCCTCAGCCTCACGCTTTGTAAGCTGATACTCGTCGTAAAGCTTATTTACGGTATCGTCGTATTCCTTTACCATAACTGCCTTACGCTCTTCAAGTCTTGCAATTTCACCGCTTACCTTTTCTCTTTCGTCACTCTTCTGACGCTGCTTTATACGAAGTGAAGCTGACTTTTCATCGGTTTCACTTCTCTTTTTCTGAAGGGCTACTATATCGTCCTTAGCCTTAAGAGATTCCTCTTTAAGCTTAACAGAAAGATTCTGAAGCTCCTTTATTTCCTCTTCAATAAGTCTGTTCTTTTCTTTGATGCTTTCAATTTCCTTGTCCAGCTCTCTGTCTCTGTCCTCGTGGCTGAGAATTCTTGCCTTAAGAAGATTGTGTGCTTCCTGTCTTGAGGAAAGCTCCTTTGCGCTTACGTGAATATCAAGGTTAAGTCTTGAAATCTTAGCTGAAAGCTCTTCTCTCTTCTTTGTAAGCTCACTTCTCTTTTCACCGATAAGTGAAAGCTCAGCTTCAGCATCGGCAATTTTTCTTGTAAGGCTGTCGCTTTCTTCCTTTGCCTCGTTGTAGGTCTTTTCAATTTCTGCAATTCTCTCGTCGGAGTTGCTTTTTTCTTCCTTAAGACTGTCGAGAGCGCTCTTTGCTGAAAGATACTGCTCAAGAACAAGGTTGAGCTGACCTTCAAGTCGGATTTTTTCTTCACCCATAAATGAAAGGTTCTGCTTTTCCTTTTCGAGAACGCCTGTAAGCTTATTAAGCTCAACAAGAAGCTCGTCATATTCCTTTGTAAGCTTCATACCCTCTTCGGAAAGAAGCTTTTCTTTTTCTTTAAGGCGTTCAATCTCGGTACCTCTTGTAAGAATACCTGTGCCTTTTCCTCCTGAACCACCGGTAAGTGAACCGCCGGGATTTACAACCTGTCCGTCTAAAGTTACGATTTTGAAGTTGTAAGAATACTTTTTAGCCATCACAACGGCATTGTCAAGGTTATCGCAAACAACAACCTTGCCTAAAAGCGAGGAAATAATCTCACTGTATTTTTTATCGTAGGAAAGAAGGGAGTCGGCAATACCCACATAGCCCTCAGCCTTATGAAGATCCTTTTCTTCAAAATCTCTTCCTTTTACTGAAGAAACGGGCTGGAAGGTTGCCCTGCCTGCATTTTCCTTTTTAAGAAGATAAATAGCCTTTTTAGCATCCTCTTCTGTCTCTGTAACAATGTTCTGAATGGAGTTGCCGAGAGCAGTTTCAATTGCAACTGCATACTCACTCTTTACTGTTATAAGCTGAGAAATTGTGCCGTGAATACCCTTAAGAGTACCCTTTTCGCTCTCTTTCATCACCTTTTTAACGGCGCCCGAGTAGCCTTCCATATTTTTTTCAAGGTCACGGAGCATCTTTATTTTTGAAGAAACTCTCTGCACCTCAAAGGCTTTTTCGTCAAGAGTCATTTTCAGCTTATCTGCTTTTTCATTTTCTTCATTAAGAAAAGCAGTTTTTTCCTTAACTGAGCTGTTGAGCTCTTCAATTTCCTTTTCGCAGTGGTCAAGCTTCTTTTCACTCTGAGCCTTGTCCTGAGAAAGCACGTCAACGCTTTCCTGACGACCAAAAATAAGCTGGTCAATTACCTCAACTCTTGAACGGATTTCCTGCATTGAGGACATTGCCGTTGACTGCTTTACTCTGCTGTCTGAAAGTTCTTTTGTGTACTCTGTGATATTCTCTGAAAGCTCGCTTGCCTTTTCAGCAATTAGTCCGCCCTCACTCTGCATTTTCTGCAGCTCTGAGTTAGCTTCTTTGAGCTCAGCTTCTTTATCGCTTCTGATTTTCTTTATCTGTGAAATAAGCTTATCTTCGGCTTCAATTTCTCTCTGAAGCTCCTTACGGCTACTTTCGGAGTCGCTTATATCACGGGAAATTCTTTCGATTGTGTCGTTGTTGTGCTCAATTGAAGAACGGAGAACTGCCTCTTCGCTGCCTGCGTTTGCACACTTTTCTTCAAGCTCGGAGATACCCTGACGGATTTCGTCAATTCTGATATTGATATTCTGTGTGTCGGTTACACAAGACTCAATAAGCTCTTCAATTTCGTTAAGTCTGTTTTCTGTGTCCTCATACTGTGAGTTTGCAAGGCTCAGCTTGTCCTGCTGAGTTCTCAGCTCGTCACGGAGTCTGTCAATATTATGAAGCCACAGACCGATTTCAATAACCTTTTTCTCTTCAGCAAGCACAAGGAATTTCTGTGCCTTTTCGCTCTGAGTTTTAAGAGGGCCTATTCTGCCTTCAAGCTCAAGAAGAATATCACGAAGTCTTACAAGGTTTTCTTCAGCCTGACTGAGCTTTTTAAGAGAGTCGCTTCTTTTATATCTGTAGGCAGAAATACCTGCAGCCTCTTCAAACATTTCACGGCATTCCTTGCTTTTTCCGCTTACCATATCGGCAATTTTGCCCTGGCTGACCATTGAATAGCCGTCACGTCCGAGACCTGTGTCCATAAAGAGCTCGTGAACATCACGCAGTCTTACGGCAGCGCCGTTGATTTTATATTCACTTTCGCCTGAACGGTAGTATCTTCTTGTAACAGAAACTTCATCAGTGTCCACACCTTTTATGCTTCTGTCCTTGTTATCAAGACGAAGGGTAACCTGAGCATAACCGTGAGCCTTTCTGATTTTTGTACCGTCGAAAATTACGTCCTCCATTTTTGAGCCACGAAGTGACTTTGAGGACTGTTCTCCCAATACCCAACGAACAGCGTCAGAAATATTACTCTTACCGCTTCCGTTAGGGCCTACAACGGCAGTAATACCCTTATCAAAGGTAAGCACCGTTTTTTCCGGGAAGGACTTGAAGCCCTGCATTTCAAGTGATGTTAATATCATTTTGTTAACCTCACACTTACATCATATTTTTTGTATGAGTTATTCTGAACAATTCTGCAGTTATAACCCATAGTCCTTAGTTTTTCTATATTGCTTCGTTTCTGTCCAACAAGGGCTGAAACGCATTTACTGTTAACAACAAGCGTTATATTCCCCTTTGGGATTTTTTCTTTCTCAATTAAAGAAAGAATTTTGCCAAGGTAAATTTTGCTTTCGCAGATTTCTCTGAATGCAGGATGATAAGCACCTGCAACAAAGCCCTCTTCAACGTTTCCGCCTGAATGAAGCCCGAGACGGATTATTCTTATGCCTTTTTCCTCAAACATTGGAATAAGCCTTGCACAAAGCTCTGCAGCCTCATCAACTGTCTGAGGCTTGTATTCACCCGTTAGGTAAAGCTCAGAAAGCCTTGTGTTTTGGAGCACAACGGTAGGATAAATTCTTACCGTATCAGGAGAAAGAGCAATAAGCTTTTCTGCCGTTTTTATGCTTTCTTCATCGCTGTCGCCGTAAAGTCCCGTCATCATCTGTACGCCCAGTTCAAAGCCGTAGCTTTTTATAAGTGCAGCAGATTTTACTACATCCTCAGCAGTGTGACCTCTTCCGTTTTTTAAAAGCACCTCGTCACTCATACTCTGACAGCCAAGCTCAATTGAGGTAACACCGTATTTTTTGAGAATATCGAGAATCTCTTCATCAATACAGTCGGGTCTTGTGGAAATTCTTATGCCCTTAAAAAGGCCTTTATCTATATACATCTTTGCCCTCTCCAGAAGGGAAAGCATATATGTTTTTTCAATTGCTGTAAAGCTTCCGCCGAAAAAAGCAATTTCGCCTTTACCGTCACTGTTTTCCAAGGCAATTTTCACCGCCTTATCAATATCATCGGTAGTAAGCTTTTTTGTTTTTCCTGAAATTGTTTTCTGATTACAGAAGCTGCACCTGTGGGGACAGCCCTCATCAGGCACAAAAAGTGCAACATTTATATGGTTCATTTTATACCCATCAATTCAAGTGCCTGCTTTGCAGCCTCCTGCTCGGCAAGCTTTTTGCTTCTGCCCATTCCGCAGCCGATTACGTTGCTGTTAAGCTTTACCTCAACCTCAAAGCGCTTATCGTGGTCAGGGCCGCTTTCACCCACAAGCACATAGGAAAGATGCTCGTCGGGATTTTTCTGGATAATCTCCTGAAGCTCGGTTTTGTAATCCTTAAGGCTGATATTTTCGTTAGCCGCCTTTGTTACAAAACGAAGGACAAACTTTCTTGCACTTTCAAGTCCGCCGTCAAGATAAATTGCAGCAATAACCGCCTCAAAGGCATCGGCAAGAATTGAAGCTCTGTCTCTGCCGCCCATATTCTCTTCACCTTTGCCGAGATATATGAATTTACCTAATCTTATTTCTTTTGCAAATTTATAAAGTGACTTTTCACAAGCACAGGCAGCTCTTTTTTTGGTCATTTCACCTTCGGGAAGATGGTTGAGATTATGGTAGAAATAATCTGCAGTTACAACGCCGAGAACTGAGTCACCTAAAAATTCAAGTCTTTCGTTGCATTCTCCGAAGCCTCTTTCATTAGCGTAAGAGGAATGAGTAAGAGCAACTCTTATAAGATTTTGGTTTTTGAAGCTGTATCCGATAATTTTTTCAAACTCTTTGATGTTCATATTAATCCCCTTTCGTTAAGGCAATTTTGGAGAAGTCCCAGTGCCCTTTCAGCTAAAGCTGCATAGCGCTCTTTTTTGTCTCTTATTTTCGGTTCAATGCTCTGCAGCACACCGAAATTTGCACCCATAGGCTGAAAATTTGTTACCGTAGGGTCGCTTATATAGTGGCTTAAAGCGCCCATCATTGTGTTTTCGGGAAGGTTTAAGGTCTCTTTACCCTCAAGCTTCAGCGCCATATTTATTCCTGCAAGTATACCTGAGGAAGCTGACTCCATATAGCCCTCAACTCCGGTAATCTGTCCGGCAAAGAAAAGGTTTTCTCTTTCCTTAAAGCTGAAATCGCATCTGAGAAGTCTCGGCGAATCAATAAAGGTGTTTCTGTGCATTACACCGTAACGGACAAATTCTGCGTTTTTAAGAGCAGGTATCATTGAGAAAACTCTCTTCTGCTCAGGAAACTTGAGATTGGTCTGAAAGCCTACAAGGTTAAAAAGTGTACCCTTGCTGTTTTCTTTTCTCAACTGAAGCACTGCCCAGGGTCTGTGGCCTGTTTTAGGGTCACGCAGACCTACGGGCTTTAAGGGACCGAAACGCATAGTGTCCTTTCCTCTTGAAGCCATAACCTCAATAGGCATACAGCCCTCATATACCTCTTTTTTCTTGTCGAAGGAATGAAGCTCGGCACTTTCTGCATTAACAAGTGCATCGTAAAAGGCTTCATACTGCTCCTTATTCATAGGACAGTTTATATAGTCGTCCTCGCCGCCTCTTTCATACCGGGAAGCGGCAAAGGCCTCGTTCATATCAATGCTTTCTAACGTCACAATAGGTGCAGCTGCATCGAAAAAGTGAAGTCCGTTTCCGCAAAGCTTTCTGATGTCCTCGCTTAACTTATCACTTGCAAGAGGCCCTGCCGCAATTATTACGTTGCCTTCGGGAATTTCGGTTACCTCTTCACGGATAAGTGTGATGTTTTCGTCCTTTTCAATTTTTTCGGTAATAAGCCTTGAAAACTCGTCTCGGTCAACGGCAAGAGCACCGCCTGCAGGCACCTCGCACAAATCGGCGCACTCCATACAAAGAGAACCGAAGCGACGCATTTCTGTTTTAAGAAGTCCCGCTGCAGATTCCACTCTTTTAGCCTTAAGTGAGTTTGAGCAGATAAGCTCTGCAAGGCCCTCGCTACGGTGAGCCGGAGAATACTTAACGGGTTTCATTTCATAAAGCAGCACCTTATGACCTCTTTTTGAAAGAGCCCATGCAGCTTCAACGCCTGCAAGTCCGCCGCCGATAATTTTTACCTGCTCACTCATAGTCGCACCTTTCTTCCGTGCTTATTCAGCCGGAGTTTCTTTCTTTTTTCTTGTTGCTTTTGCCTGATAGTCACAGCTTTCTGAAAGACAGCTTAGCATTCCGCCCTTGCCTTTGAAAAGTGACTTTCCGCACTTGGGACATTTTTCCTCTGTGGGCTTATCCCAGGTCATAAAGTTGCACTGAGGCCAGTTATCGCAGCCGAAGAAGGTATAGCCTTTCTTTGACTTTTTAGAGATTACCTTTCCGCCGCAAACGGGACACTGTGCATCGGTTTCAACTACAAAGGGCTTTGTGGTCTTACATTCGGGATAACCGGGACAAGCCAGGAATTTGCCGAATCTGCCCACCTTTACAACCATCATTCTTCCGCACTTTTCGCAAGGAATGTCGGTAATATCCTCTTTGAGCTGAATTTTAACGCCGTCCATTTCTTCCTTGGCTTTTTTGAGAATATCTTCAAATTCGCCGTAGAATTCGTGGAGCATTCTGACGTAATCTTCCTTACCCTCGCCTACCTCGTCGAGATTGGTTTCCATCTGGGCAGTGAATTTTACGTTTACAATATTCTTGAACTTATCCTTGAGAAGACCCACAATAGCCTCGCCAAGCTCTGTAGGAATAAGCTGTTTCTGTTTTCTTTCAACGTACTCACGCTTTACAATTGTTGAAATAATTGTAGCATAAGTACTTGGTCTGCCTACGCCGTTTTCTTCAAGGGTCTTAATAAGTGACTCTTCTGTAAATCTTGCGGGAGGCTGAGTGAAATGCTGGTTAGGTGTAAGCACCTTAAGCTTAAGATGCTCACCGTCAGTAAGACCGTCGGGAAGCTTTGACTTATCGTCAGTGTCGTCGCCTGTGTCGTAAAGCACGGTAAAACCGTCAAACTTCACGCTGTAACCGCTTGCAGTGAAAAGGCAGTACTTTTCTTCAGGGCTACCGCTTGAGGTGCTTCTGATTTCAAGCTTTGATGTATTCTGAATACACTCTTTCATAAGTGAAGCAAGGAAACGCTTCCAGATAAGATTATAAAGCTTGTACTGGTCAGTGGAAAGACTATGCTTTATTTCATCGGGTACAAGTGAAACCGTTGAGGGTCTGATAGCCTCATGACCGTCCTGAGCATTACTTCTTGACTTGAAGTATCGGGGCTTTTCGGGAAGGTACTTGTCGCCGTACTTTGCCTTAATGAAATCATTAGCCTGAGCTCTTGCTTCTTCGGAGATACGAAGTGAGTCAGTTCTCATATAGGTTATAAGACCCACTGAGCCGTAGCCTGCAACAGTTACACCTTCGTAAAGTTCCTGAGCGATTTTCATTGTCTTTTCAGCTCTGAAGCCAAGCTTTTTTGAAGCCTCCTGCTGAAGAGTAGATGTAATAAAGGGAGGTGCAGGATTCTTTTTTCTTGTGCCCTTTTTAAGCGAGCTGATGTAATATGATGCACCCTCAAGACGCTTAAGATAGCTGTTTGCGTGAGCTTCATCTGTAAGTTTAATCTTACCTGTTTCGTCACCGTAGAATTCTGCAGTAAGCACTCTTTTTGCACTGGAAGTGAATTTTGCATCAATTGTCCAGTACTCTTCGGGGTTGAAAGCTCTGATTTCGTTTTCACGGTCAACAATCATTCTTACAGCAACACTCTGCACACGGCCTGCTGAAAGACCACGTCTGATTTTCTGTGAAACAAAGGGGCTGAGCTTATAGCCCACCAGACGGTCAAGAATTCTTCTTGCCTGCTGAGCATTTACAAGGTCAAGGTCAACCCTTCTCGGGTTTGCCATACCGTTTTTAACACCTGTTTTGGTAATTTCGTTAAAGGTTACACCGTTAGCCTTCTGAAGGTCAAGACCGTGAATTTCTGCAAGATGCCATGAAATTGCTTCTCCCTCACGGTCAGGGTCGGTTGCAAGATAAACCTCGTCACTGTCGGCAACAGCAGCCTTAAGTTCCTTGACGAGCTTTTCCTTTCCTTTTACTATGCTGTATTTGGGAGCAAAATCGTTTTTGATATCAACGCTGAGCTTTGCTGCAGGAAGGTCTCTTACGTGGCCTTTTGAAGCAATTACCTCGTATCCGCTTCCAAGATAGTTTTTAAGTGTTTTCGCTTTTGAAGGCGACTCCACAATAATTAAATCTGCCATTTATTTTTCACCTTTTCATAAAAGTTAATTTCTCAGTTTATTCCGTAAGTATTGGGGCCTGTTTTTGAAACCGCACCGAAAATTTCAAGCTCAGAAAGTGAAGCAAGCACTATGCCCACACCGAGAGCTGATTTTCTTGTAATTTCATCAAGCTCACAAACACCCTCGGACATTACATTATACACTATTTCAGCGTTTTTAGAAATACCTTCGGGAGGATTTTTTCTGTTTTCTTTAATTTTTTCTGTTTTATTTTCTGCCTTTGAGGTTTCTTTTGCCTCTTTCTTTTTTGAAGATGCTTTTCTCTTCCTTGCAGTTTTTCCTCTTTTTTCAATATTCATAAAGGGAGTTTCTGTTTTGGTAAAGGAATCACCTTTCGATTCGATGCCGTATTTCTGCAGGATAGCTTCACCTGAAAATACGGGAACAGCACCCTCAACAATAAGCTGATTTGAACCGTCAAATTTTTTGCTTATTATATCACCCGGCAGAGCAAAAATTGTTCGCTTCTGTCGTTTTGCATGATTGACTGTGCTGAATGTTCCGCTGTTTTCTGCCGCTTCGGTAACAAGCACTCCGTCACTCATACCTGAAATGATTCGGTTCCTTTTTGGAAAAGAGCCGTGGTCAACGGGATAAAACGGCGGATATTCAGTAATAAGTACACCCTTTGAAGCAACGGCTTTTCTCAGCTCGGAATTTTCAGGAAGATAACCGTAACCGTGACCGCAGCCCATTACAAGCACGGTTTTACTGCCGTTTTCCATTGCTGTTCTGTGTGCTACACTATCAATTCCAAGGGCACCGCCGCTGATTATTGTGACCTTCTTTTCCGAGAGACCTGCAACAATTTTAGCTGTAACCTCTTCGCCGTAAGCACTGCAGGTTCTGCTGCCGATTACGGCAATATTAAGCTTGCTCTTCAGCACCTTTACGTTCCCTCTTGCATAAAGCACCAAGGGATAATCTTCAATTGTCAGAAGCTTTTCAGGGTAAAACTCGCTTTCGGGAGTTATTACGTGAATTTTATGTTCCTTGCAGAAGTCAAAAATTTCTTTTGCCTTCTCCAGGTTTCTTTTAACAAGTTCTGAAGTATAGCTTTTTGAAAAAACAGCTTTTATTTCATCGTCTTCAGCCTCAAACACATTTTTTGCATTTTTGAACGCAGAGGTGAACTTATCTGTTTTTTTGCAATAACCCCAACACTGCTGAAGCCATATCCAATAAATCGCGTTATCCATCAGCGCATCATCTCCCACATAGTGATAGCTGCAGCCATTGAGGCATTGAGAGATTCAGCTCTGCCCTTCATCGGGATGGTAAGCTTTTCGCACACTGCAAAGGTTTCATCAGTAACACCGTTTGCCTCGTTGCCGATTACGGACACCACACCGCCGTTCATATCGCTCTTAGTAATAACCTCAGCCTTTTCGTCGGGAGTGGTAGCATAGAGCCTCATTCCCCTTTCTTTAAGGCTGAGAAGCATTGTCGGAAGATTATCTGTTTCAATTACGGGCAGTCTCAGCAGTGAGCCCATAGCGGCACGCTGAGCCTTCGGGCTTAATCTGTCGCAGCAGCCGCACATTATGGCACCGCTTATTCCGAGAGCCTCAGCAGTTCTGCAGATTGCACCTAAGTTTGACGGGTCACGGACATTTTCAAGGGCGATATACTTACCCTTTTCGTCTATATCTTTTTCCGAAAGCACCCAAGAATATTCACAAAGGCAGTAAAACCCCTGGGAATTTTCGGTAAGAGACATTTTATCAGCCACTGCAGCTGAGATAAGATATGAGGTTTCAGCTTTTTCGCTTATGAATAAAGCGTCATCGCCATTCTTCTCAAAGGCCTTATCCGTAAAGAAGGCAGTTTTGATTTTAATGCCCGTTAAAGCGGCATCACGGCAAAGACGAAGTCCTTCAAGAAAGAAAACTTTATCCTCCTTGCGCTTTGAAGAAGAGGCAGCAATTTTAACTGCATATTTGATTTTTTCGTTACTTACGCTGTCTATTCTGTTCATTTTGCACCTTCTCCTCTGCCGTTTTTTGCATAAATTTTGTCTCATATTAAAACACAAATACGCCCGAGAAGAAATATCTCGGACGCATAAAATTGTGAATTAAAGAGCTGCTTTTGCCTTTTCAACAAGAGCTGTGAAAGCTGCGGGATCAGCAATAGCAATTTCTGAAAGCATCTTTCTGTTGAGGTCGATGCCTGCCTTCTTAAGGCCGTTCATAAATGTTGAGTAGTTTGTGCCGTTAGCCTTGCAAGCAGCTGAGATTCTTGTAATCCAAAGACGACGGAAATCTCTCTTTTTCTGCTTTCTGCCGATGTATGCATAGTTGCCTGACTTCATAACAGCCTGCTTAGCTGTCTTGAAGAGGCTGTGCTTTGAGCCGTAGTAGCCCTTTGCAAGCTTTAATACTTTATTTCTTCTCTTACGAGTCATCATTGCGCCTTTAATACGAGCCATGATTAAGTACCTCCGTTTGTTATAGAATTAGTTGAGTTTTAGACATTAATTATTTGTAAGGAATAAGACGCTTAATCTGCTTCTCGTTTGTCTTGTCGGCAACAACTGTCTGACGAAGACCTCTCTTACGCTTTGTGTTCTTCTTTGTAAGGATGTGTGATTTGTTTGCATGGTAACGGATGGGCTTGCCGTTCTTGGTAAGCTTAAAACGTTTTTTTGCACCGCTGTGTGTCTTAATTTTAGGCATTGTAAATTCCTCCTGTTATTACTTTTTCGGCTTTGGTGCCAGGAACATCATCATTGATTTACCTTCGAGCTTTGCAGCTTTTTCAACATTGCCAAATTCCTCGCAGGCTTCTGAGAACTGTTTCATGATTACGAGTCCGTTTTCGGTGTGAGCCATTTCACGGCCTCTGAATCTGATTGAAACCTTTACTTTGTTGCCGCTTGTTAAAAAGCGTTTTGCGTGGTTGACTTTTGTTTCGAAGTCATGCGTATCAATACCCAGAGAAAGTCTTACTTCCTTGATTTCAACTACATGCTGATTTTTCTTTGCTTCCTTTTCACGCTTTGTCTGTTCAAAACGGTACTTGCCGTAGTCCATGATTTTGCACACGGGAGGAACGGCCTGGGGAGCAATTTTTACAAGGTCGAGATCCTTTTCCTCAGCGATTTTCAGCGCCTCATCTGCAGACATAATTCCAAGAGCTTCACCGTCATTCATGATAACTCTTATTTCTTTGTCGCGGATTTCTTCATTGATTTGCATTTCCTTGATAGCGATGTTCATACACCTCCAAAATAATTAAAGCGTGAACAGACCATGTTCACGCAATACTACCCTTAAGTTAAGTATTGACCCGAGGAAGCGGAATTCCGAGGGTGAGAACGTGCTGCTCTGCTTTGTTGTGCAGATATATTATCATACTGTTTAAGTTTTGTCAAGGGTTTTCTGTTATTTTTTTGAAAGTATGGATTAATTTTTTTCGTTAAATATCTTGACAATAACTTTCATATAATGTATAATCATTGAGCTATGTTAATATTAGCTGTTATGGCTCAGCAGGCAGAGCACGTCCTTGGTAAGGACGAGGTCACCGGTTCGAATCCGGTTAACAGCTCCAAAAAATCGACAAGTAAAACTTGTCGATTTTTTTATCCAGTGCGAAAGCAATGGTATATCATCAGCCCTCAGGCTGTATATCATCGCCATAGGCGTATCTCATCACCGCAGGTGCATTTCTCCTTCGGATTGATTACATGCCTTTCTGCGAAAGGATTACATACATCACTTTGTGATGATTGCATCCCGTCTGCGACGGATTACATGCAAGGCTGTCGCCTTGATTTTTTCGGTTGATTGATATAATTATTACAGTAACGATAGCAATCAGGAGTGGGATATTGTTTTAGATGAATAACAAGGGAACGGCAAAAACCGTTCCCTTTCATTATATTACAGCAAATATCTGAACGCATCTCCCGTAAGGAATTCTGACAGAACAAAAATCAGGTCAAACAGATTACCTATGATTGTCAGGGCTTTTTTAATTATGTTCATTCCGGATTGGTTGTTTATGTAGTATTCGTTGTCGATTATTGAGCCGTCACCTTCCCCTGTCTGCGAGCCGAGAACAGTGAGGTCAAAGGTTCTTTCTGCAACGGAGCTGATTATATCGTACTTTATGTATTTAACCGTTACAGCTGCTCTCACAGCATTTTTGTCTGGGATTTCACCCTTGAAGCCTATTTCAATCTGTTCTCCGGGTGAAAGTATCTTTCCGTTTTTGCTGTCGAAGCTGATATCAAGCCCCTTTGCCTTCACTGAAAGCACCTTTATTTTATTCTTTTTGAAAAGGTTTTCTATTATAATTGAACTGTCATCTTTGGTTATATAGCCGGGAGCGCTTTTATTGAACTTTGCAAATACTCCGAAATTGACATTCTTTGAAGTTGTAAACTGTGGGAACGCCGGATCTGAATGTACATCTTTAAGCTCGTCTGTGCATAGTGCCTTTGCTGCAAGCTCAAGACCGTAACTGTCGTACTGGAACATAGCATGGGGTGTACCCTCAACAAACCAGGTGTTTTCGGGCAGGAATGCCGTTGAAGCGTCCACTTCCATTGACGGTGACACGTGGTGGTGCTGAGGATTGCTACAGCTTGTTTTTGCACCGGTGAAACCATCGCTGAAACGTTTGCCTACAGTTGTACAGGTGGCTCCCGTTACCTTTTCTGTGGGTAAGAGCAAGTCAGCATTATCATCTCCACCAAGAGCAAGATTAAGCCCACTGCTTGCGTGAATTGCAACATATATTCCTCTGTTAAGGCACTCGTTGAGAGTTTCTTTCATTTTCGGCATCATTTCGTAATGAATGATGTCGTTTCTCTTTATCATTTCTGCACTGTCTACGGGGTCGAGGAATTTTTCCTTCAGCGACTCGTAGTATTCCACAGAGGTCAGTGAGTAAACAGAGCTCCAGTAACGTGCGTATTCTGCAATTCCGGCTGAAACGCCGTTAAGTACACGGCTGAAAAATTCAGGGTCAGCATCCTTTAAAAGTGTGCCAATTTCTGTGTCACTGCCCGACATATGTTCAATAAGAGTCACAATATCGTCAAGTGCAAATTCAACTCTTCCGTTAAGAAGTCTGTCGCCGAAGTTTGTACCCAGAAGAGCAGGCACATTGAAAACTGCCTTTTCTATATCGTTATCGTCCATAAACATATGGAGATATGCCGCCTCTATCTGACCACCGTAGCTTACACCGAAAAGAGATACCTTTTCTTTGCCCGTATAAGCCTTTACAGCCTTCACAAAATCTCTGAGGTATTCTGCATTTGTAACAGCATCAAATCGGCTGTCGTATTCAAAAATGAAAACATTGTTTTCTTTTGCATAGCCTTCGGTACAAAGATAGTTAGCGACGGTATAATATGCCTGCATATGTATTTCTTCGCCTGAGTGCTTGATATGGTACATATTCCTCTTTGCAGGGTCGTTTTCATAAGGAAAAACAGGATAAAGACTTGTTCCGTCAGGGTTACACATCATCTTTGGCATAAGATCGGACATCATATCCATAAGTGCTTCACCGAGAGCTTCGGGATTGTCTTTGAAAGCCTCAAGAGCTGACTTCAGAATTTCAGGCAGATTTTCCCCTACAATGCCCAGCTTTCCGAGAAAATCAGGAAGCCACACTTTTTCTGTTGTACCGTCTTCGTTCTCATACTGCAGACTTGTCTGCATAAAACCGGGAATAATGATAACAGGTGTATCTGTAGTTTGCTCCTTCTGTGCAAAAGCTATGCCTGTGATTGAAAAAATCATAACAACAGAAAGAATAATGCAAATAACCTTTTTCAATAAGAACACTTCCTCATCTTCAAATTGTTATAACTTTAACACAAACATATTAACAAACTAAGAACATTTCTTTTTCTTAATAAAACTAAGTTATTTATTAACAAAATTTAAATCTCCGAAATCCCGGAGTTTTAAGCTTGCCGGATTTTCGGAGGTTTTACTTATAAATTAACCCCCGACTATGCATCGGGGGTTAATGTGATTATGCAGTTTTTTTATGACTTACCGAAAAGCTTGCCGAAGAAAGCGAGAATACTCATGATAAATCTTCTGAGAATGTCAAACCAATTGTTACCGTCAGGCTTTACAGGGTCCTTACCTTCAACGGGAGAGAGCTTGTCTGCACCTGTATCTTCAAGGAACTGAGGATACTCTGCATTTGAGAATACATTCATATCAGTTACAAAAATTGTTTCGATAAGTCTGTCAAGACTTGCCGGGAAGTGGTCGTGATAGCTGTTCTTAACGAACCATGTTCTGTCAGGAAGAGCGCAAGTGGAAGCATCAATCTGCTCGTCGGGTGAAAGGTACTTTTTGTTTGCTTCGGGCATAGCTGCAATATAATCAGCAGAAAGTGTCTTGCCAAAGTCAGCTGCAGTTGCACCGAAGGAAGTATAATAAGATTCTGCAAAGCCGTCGCTTGTAGTGTTACAGTCAGCAAAAATCGGAGGAAGAGGAAGGTTATACTTTGAAATAACATCGATTTCGATGTCAGAACTAAGCTCCTTGATACAATTTCTTGCATTTACCATAACGTTATCTCTGTATGAACGGGCTTTTTCAATTGTGCCTGCATACTCTTCCTGAAGTTCAGGTGTGTTATATACAAATGCAATTGCATCTTCCATATAAGCTTCGGGTACCATAGCCCAGAATGAAGGGAATGAACCGTAGCTTCTTCTGATAAGTCTCGGCACAAGATTATCCTTGATTTCATTAACAAGCTTTTGAAGAGCATCTGTGCCAAGATTAAGAACCTTAACCTGCTCAAAAATTGTAATCAAAACTGTTACAAAATCTCTTATTGCAATGTCATCAATAACTGCTTCATACTTAAGGAATTCTTCAATATATCGATCAATGTTTTCAGCAACAATTTCGATTTCGCCTGAGAAGAGAGCGCCAAGCATATTCATGCCTTCTGTTGAAGGAATAAAGAGTACTACCTCATTAACCTTTTCTTTTACTTGTTCACTGTAATTCTGAAGGAAAGCTGAAAGAACATTACCGCCAAGACATCTGCCGACAATATTTACCTTTGATTTACCTGTTTTTGTAATAACTCTGTCAACAAAGGCACTGAGTTCATCTGCACAAAATTCAGGTGAAAGTCTCCAGTCATAAGGGAAGCCGACTTCTCCACCTGAAAATCTTGAATAATTAAGATGGATGCTATTCGGATTTTCTCCTCTGCCTGAATTATCCTTCGGTGTTCCGTCGGGAGCAAGAGAAAGATTTTCATAAACAGGATGGAAAGCCTTATAAAGTTCGTCACAGTATTTATCATAATTACCTGTAGCCATTGCAATTGCAAGCTCTTTAAGGCAGGGCTCAATAGCCTCTTTTACAATAGCACCTATATCTGCACCTGTGGGATAGTAAACCTCTGATTTAGTATTTCCTTTTTCAGCGTAAAGAGGAGTTCCGTAGCCGCTGATATAAATTACGGGATATTTCTCCTGGTCTGCCGCTGAAGCGATGGGTGCAATTGCACTGAACACTAAAAGCAGGGTCAAAAGTAAAGATAAAACTTTTTTGGATTTCTTTAACATGGTTTTTACTCCTTCTTACGTTTAATATAATTTATAATATTATATTAACACATTGTTCAAAACAAATCAAGCATTTTTTAAGCAAAAATCGGCTGCCACTTTTTGTGGGCAGCCTTTAAAATTAAATGTGTGTAAGCGTAAGCTTATCTTCCTTGATTTCAGCCGCAATTGCCGTAACAACCGAATCAGCGTTATCGATAATGATGTTTGCAATTTCGTCTTCAATCTCTTTTCTGATAAGATTGCGAAGGTCTCTTGCCCCTCTTGAACCGCCTTCTGCCTTGTCGGCAAGATATTTTTTAACCTCTTCAGTCCACTTGAAGTCAATGAACTTTTCCTGAAGAGATTCTGCAAGCTCGCTTAAGAGCAGGTCTGCAATTTTCACATAGTCCTCATTGGTGAGACTGTTGAACACTGCAACCTCGTCAACCCTGCCGATAAACTCAGGTCTGAGGAAATCAGAAAGGGCTTTCATCACCTTTTCTCTTGTGGCGTCGCCCTTTTCCTTGCCGAAGCCGATTGCTCCGCCTTTTTTCTCACTGCCCGCATTTGAGGTCATAACTATAACAGTGTTCTCAAAGTTTACGGTTCTGCCCTGAGCGTCAGTAATTCTGCCTTCGTCGAGAATCTGAAGAAGAATGTTCATAACGTCGGGGTGAGCCTTTTCAATTTCGTCAAAGAGGATTACACTATAGGGCTTTCTTCTCACCTTTTCAGTAAGCTGACCAGCCTCGTCATAGCCGACATAGCCCGGCGGTGAACCGATAATTCTTGAAACGCTGTGCTTTTCCATAAACTCGGACATATCGAGTCTGATAAGAGTTTCTGGAGTTGAGAAAAGCTCTGCAGAAATCTGCTTTACAAGCTCGGTTTTACCAACGCCTGTGGGGCCAACAAAGATAAAGGATGCCGGTCTTCTTCTCGGGCTTATCTGCACACGGTTACGCTTGATTGCAGCAGCTATAACCTTGATGGCTTCGTCCTGACCTATTACCTTTTTCTTAAGGGTATCTTCAAGACCGGCAAGCTTTTTAAGGTCGCTTTCAATAATCTTGCTTGAGGGCACGCCTGTCCACAGCTCAATAACCTTAGCAATATCAACCTCGGTTACTGCGTTGTCGTTGGCTCTTTCGGTAAGGCCCTCCATATCAGTTTCATACTTTACAATTTCGCTCTTGACCTTAGCAATTGCCTCATAGTCGGGGTCAGACTGAGTGTTCATCAGATCTTCCTCGTCCTCTTTAAGCTCGGTGAGCTTTCTTTCGGCAATTTCAAGGTCGGAAATTGCCTTGTTGCGAAGGTTAGCACAGGTACACGCCTCGTCAAGAAGGTCAATAGCCTTGTCGGGAAGGAAGCGGTCTGTGATGTATCTTTCTGAAAGAATAACAGCCTTTTTAACAAGCTCGTCGCTTATTCTTACACGGTGATAATTTTCGTAATACTTCTTGATACCTATAAGAATTTCTGTTGCATCTGCTATTGAGGGCTCTTCAATTTTTACGGGCTGAAAACGTCTTTCAAGAGCAGCATCCTTTTCGATGTTCTTTCTGTATTCGGTAAAGGTGGTTGCACCAACAACCTGAATTTCACCTCTTGAAAGTGCAGGCTTCAGAATGTTTGCTGCATTCATTGAGCCTTCGGCATCACCTGTTCCCACAAGGTTATGCACCTCATCAATGAAGAGGATGATGTTTCCGTTATACTTAACCTCGTCAACAAGGTTTTTGATTCTGCTTTCAAACTGACCTCTGAACTGTGTACCTGCAACAAGAGCAGTAAGGTCAAGAAGGTGAATTTCCTTGTCGCTGAGCTTTGCAGGTACATTACCGCTTGCAATTCTCAGTGCAAGTGCTTCTGCAATTGCAGTTTTACCTACACCCGGCTCACCGATAAGGCAGGGGTTATTCTTAGAACGTCTGCAGAGAATCTGTACAACTCTTTCAAGCTCTTTGTCTCTGCCTATGATATTGTCAAGCTTGCCTGCCTTTGCCTTTTCTGTAAGGTCGGTGCAGTACATTGTAAGAAACTTGCGTTTCTTGTCGTCTTTCTTTCTGCGTCTGCCTTTGTTTTCAGACTGCTGATTTGATGAAGATGTGGCAGCAGGCTTGTTTTCGCTCTCATTTTTTACGCTGAGTGAGTTCTGCAAATCACCGAAAAGTCCCTGCAAAAAGGGCATTGTAGGTGAACCGCCGCTTTCAAAGCCGCCTTCCTCATCAGATTCGGGAAACATACTTGAAAACTGCTCGCTGATTGAATCAACGTCTTCCTCAGTAATTCCCATGCTTTCCATCATCTGCTTGATGGGGCCTATATTCATTTCCATTGCGCATTTCATGCAAAGTCCCTCGGGAACGGTTTTTCCGTCAATTATCTTTGAAATAAAGATAACTGCAGGGCGCTGTTTGCATCTGCTGCATGTAACTCTTTTCATTCTTTACTCCTTGGGTCTGTTATTTTGCTGATTTTTCTGCCTTTTTCTCGTCAAAATGTTCCTTGAACTGTCTGAAGGTTTCGGGCATATAGCTTGCGAAGGCAACGAGGGTCATAATTGCACTGATTACAACAATGATACCTGTGAGAAGTGCAGGCATTTCGAAGCCTAAAAGCTCGTTGAGTGCGCCAACCTCGGGGCCGATTGCAATAATGAGGGTCATACCTACATAGAAAACAGTTGTTGCAACCTTGCCGTAAATTTCAGCAGCACCGGGACGGATGTTCATAAGAAGCATAACAAGTCCGCCAACAATCATAACACCTTCCTTAATAAGGAACACAAGGAATACCCAACCGAAAGCGTTGATCATTGTGTTTTCTGCGCTCTTGAAATCAAGGAAGAGCATAACTGCAATTGTAATCTGTGTAAGCTTATCTGCAACGGGGTCGAGCACCTTGCCGAGAGCGCTTACCTGGTTGAAGCGTCTTGCAATTTTTCCGTCGAACAAATCTGAAAGTCCTGAAGCGGCAAGAACTGCAACGGCTTCAATTTTCATATCGTTATAGTAAAGATATGCAAATACGGGAATAAGAAGAATTCTGATAAATGATAATAAGTTGGGAATTGTCCAACAGCCTTTAAATAAATCTTTCATTGTTTTTTTACCTCTCTTAAATTGATATTCCGCTGAATGTTGTAAACAGATTCTGCACAGTGCCCACAACAAAGGAGCCTTCAACTGCTGTTACAAAGCTCTCGTTGTTGATAAAGCCGGCACCTACGGCAAGTAAAACTGAAAGGATAACTACAATAAGAACGCCTCTTACTGCACCTACAACTCCTCCGAGAGCTGAGTTCATCTGTTTTATTGCAGGAATTTTTTTGATTATTCTATCAAGAAGTCTTACGAAAACTCTCAGTACAAGAGTTATAAGCGCCACGAGAACAGCAAAGAGAATAAACTGTACAACTGCTGTACCCAAAGGTGTTACAACGCTTTCCATAAGCGATTCCAGAAGACTGCCCGAAGCAAAGTCACTTGAGGCTACCTTTTCAATAAGTGCCTCTTTTTCAATTCCCATAAGGCTTAAAATTGAAGCGAAGAAATCGGGAATTGAATTGATTGCACTTTCAATCTGTGCACCGTAATCCTTTGTTGCAATTTCACCGAGATTCTGTGAAAGCAAATTTTCTGCACCCGGCTTTACAAACTTTTCAAAAACGGGCAGTGCAAGTGAGTCAGATAACACCCTTGCTGCAACAAAAGAAGCTATTGTTCCCACCAGTTCAAAAAGGCTGACAATGAAACCTTTTTTTACTGAGGTTATTATTACTACTGCTAAAACAAGTATAAAGATTATGTCGATAATATACGGCATTTAATCCCTCCTTAAAATTGATATTGATTTATTATAGCACATTGAAACAGAATTAACAATAGTGCCGATTTCCCAATTATTTAACTTCTCTGAGAAGTCCCGACGAAAACGCGAAAAGCTTACCCTTACAGAGTGTCAGACCGAAAGCGTCAAAATCAAGCTCTGCCGTGTTTTTTATTTTACCGGGAACAACCTCATAAACAGTATTTCCACAGCAGACAAATGCTGCTTTGCCCTTAAGAGCAACCGCCTTCGGTTTTCCGTCAAGATTTAGAGTGAACTTTACTCTGTTTTTACTGTCGTAAACAGAAAGTGCCGTTCTGTCAAAACCGCTTATGCTGTCAGAAATTACTGCGGTATTTCCGTTGCCGTCTGTGTAGGTGCTTACTGCTTCACTTATATATTCAGACTTTTCGGGAGCACCCTTTGCTGCTTTTATATCATAGATTACTCTCTCGCCAGAAAAAACGGAAACAATATTTTTACCAAGGAATTTTATGTCGGTAATTCCGTCACCCTCATAAGTGAACTCGCACTGAGCCTTGTCGGAGTAAATATCAAGCAGATAGGTCTTTGACATTATTTCTCCGTCCTTTGCACCAAGAGCACCTACGGCAATTTTCTTTGAGTTTGAGTAAAGGTCAAGGGTAACTGCATATTCCTCACCGCAAGCCCAGATATATTTACACTCACCGTCTTTGCTTATGAGATGAACTCTTGAAGCTGAGGTGTCACTTTTCGTTGCAAGTGCTATATCGCCACGGTCGTTGATTGCGGCAGCGATAATATCGTTTTCGTCAACGGATTTCCCCTCGAAGATAATACCTCTCTTGGTAAAAATCATATATTCGTGGGAGTTTCTGTTGAAAATTATGCCGTATTTTCCGCTGACCTTAATTGCGGGACTCAGATAGTTATGCACCTTACTGTATTTTATTTCACCGTCTGTATCAACTGCGGCAAGAAGCTTTTCGGTAAGCACAAACATTCTTGAAGAAAAGGACTCTACAGTGATTATATCATTACCCGTAAAGCTGAGGCCTTTTCCGTCTGACACTGAGGAGTAGAAAAGATTTTCCGTGCTGCCTTCAGAGTCGCTGTATGCGTTATGGTAGTCTGAAGTCATAAAGGCAAACACACCGAACGCCACAGCCATTACGGCAATTACACAGCCTAATATAATAATATTCTTTTTGTTTAATTTAACTTTAAGTTTTTTAATTAGTTCTTTCATTTCAGTTACCTTCAGGCATTTTCAGGTCTTCATAAAAAACCTTGTTAAGGTAAAGCCCGTGAGGTTTTGCCGTAATGCCTGCCTTTGTTCTGTCCTTTGAGTCTATAATCTCCCCTATGGTACCCTCTTTGATTTTTCCTCTGCCTATGTAAATTGCAGTGCCCACCATAATACGCACCATATTATAAAGAAAGCCGTCACCCGTTACCGAAAAGGTTATAAGGTCACCCTCTCTTTTAACCGAACAGTCAGTTACTGTGCGCACATTGGAAAGGGTTGTATTTCCTGAAGCGCAGAAGGCTGAAAAATCGTGGGTACCGATAAAAGCCTTTACCTCTCTGTCCAGCATCTCTGCGTCAAGATAGTACGGATAATGCAGAGCGTAATCCCGGAGAAAAGGATTTTTAACATTGCTGTTCCAGATTTTATAGATGTATTCCTTACCCTTGCAGCTGAAGCGTGCATTGAAGTCCATCGGCACATCCTCGCAACTGAGAACTGCAATACTCTGAGGGAGCACTGCGTCAATACCTTTTCTTATGGCCTCGCAGTTCTTGTCAGTATCGATTTTAAAGTTGCAACAGAAGGTGTTTGCGTGAACGCCGCTGTCCGTTCTGCTGCAACCGTATATTGTTACTTTTTTTGAAAGTATCCGCTCAACTGCTTCGCTGACACACTGCTGAACGGTTATTGCATTATCCTGCATCTGCCAGCCGTGAAAGGAAGAGCCGTCGTAACGGAGAATAAGTTTAAGATTTCTTTCCATATCAGATTACCGCACCGAAATATTGATTTAAAAGCACCACACCCGTAATGCCCACTAAGAAGAAAATCAGACCTGCGCCGTCTTTTAAGTGAAGCTTCATCTTTTTCATTCTTGTTCTGCCTTCGCCGCCTGTGTAGCAGCGACAGCTCATTGCAAAGGAAAGCTCATAAGCTCTTCTGAAAGAAGAAACAAAAAGAGGAATAAGAATAGGCACAACTGCCTTTACTCTGTCCATAAATTTTCCGCTTTCAAAGTCGGCTCCTCTCGCCTTCTGTGCGTTGGTGATTTTTTCAATTTCCTCAATAAGTGTAGGAATAAAGCGAAGTGCCAATGTCATCATCATAGCAAGGGTATGCACGGGAATTTTAAAAAGCTTTAAAGGTGAAAGAAGCTTTTCAATTGCATCCGTCAGCACTGTAGGTACAGTTGTATAAGTGAGAATTGAAGAAGCGATTATAAGAAAAACAATTCGTACTGCCATAAAAATTGCCGTTGAAACACCTTTTTCTGTAATTTTCAGACCTAAAAACAAAGGAATTTCCCAACTGCCGCCGCTTACATAAAAGATATTGAGCACTGCAGTAAAAATTACAACTGGCACAATAGGCTTAAGGCTTTTAAAAAACACCTTGAAGGGTACACCGCATAAAATCATTGAAAGAAGAACAAAAAGTCCGACAAGAGCCAATGAAAGAAAGTTTTTGCAAAGGAAAATCATCACCACAAAAAGCACGGTAAAAATAATCTTTGCCCTTGCGTCCATTTTGTGAACAAGGGAATCGCCCTTGTAATATTGACCGATGGTAATGTCACTGAGCATTTTTGTCCCCTCCCTTCAGAAGAACCAAAAGCTCACTTTCTGCTTTTTCCATTGTATAGACATCTGTGCTTACATCATAGCCTTTTTCCTTAAGCTTAAGAAAAAGCTCTGTCAGCTGAGGAATATTGAGCCCCATATTTTTAAGGTCTTCTGCGTGAGAAAAAACTGCATCAACAGTATCATAATAAGCAAGATGGGATTCGTTCATTACAAGCACCTTGGTGGAAATTTTTGAAATATCCTCCATACTGTGTGAAACCACAAGAACAGTACTGCCTGTAGTTTTTCTGTAATCGGTTATCATTTTAAGTATGGTTTCTCTGCCCTTTGGGTCAAGACCTGCTGAGGGCTCGTCAAGAATAAGCACCTCAGGCTTCATAGCCATAACCCCTGCAATTGCAACGCGTCTTTTTTCACCGCCTGAAAGGTCAAAGGGTGACTTTTCCATATAGCTTTCATCAAGGCCTACAAAGCTTAAAGACTCTCTCACGCGTCTGTCGATTTCTTCCTCGGAAAGCTTCATATTCTTCGGGCCGAAAGCAATATCTTTATAAACCGTTTCCTCAAAAAGCTGATATTCGGGATACTGAAAGCAGACACCGACTCTGAAACGCACATTTCTTATCTTGCTTTTATCTGCCCAGATGTCTTTTCCGTCAAGCTCAACAACACCGCTTGTGCCCTTGAGAAGGCCGTTGAAGTGCTGAATAAGGGTGCTTTTACCTGAGCCTGTGTGACCGATTATGCCCACAAGCTCACCCTTTTCAATCTGCACGTTTATATCCCTGATTGCGTGAATCTGAGAGGAAGTGCCTTTTGAGTAAAGATAATTCAGATTTTTAGTAGAGAGAATAACACTGCTCAATTTTTTGCCTCCATAATACTGACAATTGCTTCTGCAAGCTCGTCAATATCAAGTATATCTTTATTTAAGTTGATTCCGTCTTTAATAAGCAGATGAGTAAGCTCCGTAGCCTCAGGCACGTCAAGCTTAGCTTTTTTAAGAGTATCCACATTGACAAAAACCTCTTTAGGTGTGCCGTCAAGGATTATTCTGCCCTCATCCATTACAATAACTCTGCCCGCTTTAACAGCCTCGTCCATATAGTGAGTTATGAAAATTACGGTGATACCGTATTCTTTATTAAGCATTTTTGCAGTTTTCATAACCTCTTTTCTGCCTCTTGGGTCAAGCATGGCAGTAGGCTCGTCAAAGACGATACACTGTGGTTTCATTGCGATTATGCCTGCAATTGCAACTCTCTGCTTCTGTCCGCCTGAAAGCTTGTGAGGCTCAAAGTGACGGAAGTCATACATACCCACACTTTTGAGCGCTTCGTCAACTCTCACTCTGATTTCCTCAGGATCGACACCTAAATTTTCAGGGCCGAAAGCAACGTCGTCTTCAACAATTGTAGCTACAATCTGATTGTCGGGATTCTGGAAAACCATACCCACCTTACGGCGTATATCGTAAAGTCTTTCCTCGTCGGCAGTATCAATTCCGTCAACAAGCACCTTGCCTGACTGCGGCACCACAATTGCGTTGCAAAGCTTTGCAAGAGTTGATTTTCCGCAACCGTTGTGTCCGAGAATGGCAACAAAATCGCATTTTTCTATTTTTAGATTCATATTTTCAATGACATTTTCCTCAATCTGCTGAGTTTCACTGTCATCGGTGTAACCGAAGGTTACATCTCTGAATTCTATATAAACGTTCATAAAAACCTCTCTTTAAAGTGTGGAGTGTGAAGAGTGGAGTGTGGAGTTGCGGGTCGCTTCGCTCCGATTATAATGAATTGGTTTTTTAACATAATATTTAGGAAAAAACGGCTCGCTCAAAGTTGCAAAACGCAGACAATATCTTTCCGTTTGCAGAATGTGCGGTGCGCAATTTTGCATTTTGCATTTTGCATTCTGCATTTATTTCTGCCAGATTGCCGAAGCACCGCAGGGAAGTATCATACCCGTATCTGTTACGGGCAGACCGATTTCGGAGGAGGTTACTTTTCCGCCGAATTTATTTTTCACAACGGCTCCTAAAATATATTCCATAACCGATGAAGAAAGTCCCGTTGTATAGGAGTTAATAAGCATCATAAGTGAATCCTCGTAAAGAAGCTCACTGCAAAGCTCAACAAAGTTATAAACCTCATCCTCAAGCTTCCATACTTCACCGCCCGGACCTCTTCCGTATGAAGGCGGGTCCATAATTATAATATCGTACTTGTTTCCCCGTCTGATTTCACGCTGAACAAACTTTATACAGTCGTCAACAATCCATCTTACGCTTCTGTCTGAAAGCTCGGAGGTAACGGCATTTTCCTTTGCCCAGGCTGTCATACCCTTTGAAGCATCAACGTGCACTACATGGGCATTTTCCGAAAGACATGCTATGGTTGCACCACCGGTATAAGCAAAGAGATTCAGCACCTTTACGGGCCTTCCTGCGTTTCTGATAAGCTCTCTTGTATAATCCCAGTTAACTGCCTGCTCGGGGAAAAGGCCGGTATGCTTGAAGCCCATTGTTTTGATGTTGAACTTTAAGTCACCGTAGTTAATGCTCCAGAAATCGGGCATTTTGCTTCTTACTTCCCAATGTCCTCCACCGGTTTTTGAACGGCTGTAATAAGCATTGGCTTTTTTCCATAAAGGATTTGTCTTCGGTGTTTTCCATATAACCTGAGGGTCGGGCCGCACAAGGATAATGTTGCCCCATCTTTCAAGTCTTTCACCGTCTGAGCAATCTATAAGCTCATAATCTTTCCAGTTTTTTGTATATCTCATAGTAAGCTTTCCTTTACTGTTTCTGTGGCATTGTCATATTGAAATGCTCATAGCCTAAAGCTGTTACAACTCTGCCTCTGGGTGTTCTTCCGAGATAGCCTATCTGCATAAGGTAAGGCTCATAGCAGTCCTCAATTGTAACTGCCTCCTCACCTATTGCAGCAGCAATTGTTTCAAGCCCCACAGGGCCGCCGCCGTATGAATTTATCATTGTGAGAAGAAGACGTCTGTCAATTGAGTCAAGACCTATGTGGTCAATTTCCATTCGCTGAAGCGCCATATCTGCCGTTTCTTCATCAATAATTCCGTCACCCATAACCTGAGCAAAGTCTCTTGCTCTTTTCAGAAGTCGGTTGGCAATTCTCGGTGTACCTCTTGAACGTGAAGCGATTTCAAGTGCTCCGTATTTCTCAATGCCTATACCGAGAATACCTGCGTTTCTCGTTACAATTTCAGAGAGCTGCTCGGGAGTATAAAGCTCAAGACGGAGAATTACACCGAAACGGTCTCTGAGAGGCGCTGAAAGCTGACCTGCTCTTGTTGTTGCACCTACAAGGGTGAATTTCGGTAAATCAAGTCTGATTGACCTTGCAGAGGGGCCTTTACCGATAATTATGTCAAGAGCATTATCCTCCATAGCAGGGTAGAGAATTTCCTCAACGCTTCTGTTAAGGCGGTGAATTTCGTCAATGAAAAGCACGTCGCCCTCATTGAGGTTAGTAAGAAGAGCTGCAAGGTCACCTTGCTTTTCAATTGCAGGACCTGAGGTAACTCTAAGGTTTACATTCATCTCGTTGGCGATAATTCCCGCAAGGGTAGTTTTACCAAGACCCGGAGGGCCGTAGAGAAGAACGTGGTCAAGAGCTTCGCCTCTTGAAGTGGCAGCTTTTATATAAATTTCAAGATTTTCCTTTACCTTGTCCTGACCGATATAGTCTGTCAGCACCTTAGGTCTGAGAGAGGTTTCTATATCCGAATCAAAAGAGGTAAGACCCGGCGAAATCATTCTTTCTTCAAAATCCATTTTCAATCATCCTTTCAGGAAATTGCCTTTATAGGAAGGGTTACGACATAAGTTTCAGAGCCTGACGGATAATGTCTTCCGTTTTCAGCTCAGGGTCAATTTTGCTTACGGCTGAAGCCGCATCTGACTGACTGTAACCAAGCATTGTAAGTGCAGCGATTGCCTCGCTCATATTCGAGGAGCTTGTTGCCTTTGCAACAGCAACGTCCTCGTCGCTGAATACGGCAGAGCCTGAAAAGCTCTTACCCACCTTATCTTTAAGGTCAAGTATAATTCTATGGGCAATTTTCGGCCCTACACCGGGAGCTTTGGTAATTGCTTTTGCATCACCTGCAGTAATTGCAAGGGCAAGCTTATCTGTGGGCAGCTGAGAGAGAATTGCAAGAGCAGCCTTTGGGCCAACACCGTTTACGGAAATGAGCATTCTGAACCATTCAAGCTCCATTTCGGTTGAAAAACCAAACAAATCGAGAGCGTCCTCACGCACATTAAGGTGAGTGAAAACTGTTGCTGTCTTTTCACCTGAAATGTCAAAAAGTGTGTTGTTGGAGGTCTGAACCTTAAAACCCACACCGCCGCATTCAATTACTATATAAGAAAGTCCTGTATGAAGAACTTTACCGGTTAAACTGTAGAACATTTCTCAAAATCCTTTCGAAAATGCAAAATGATACCCTTCCGTCAGACCTTCGGTCTGCCACCTTCCCTTAAAAGGGACGGCTTATATATCTCACCCTTTAATCGAGTGAGTATAATCGTAGCGAAGCGACCCACATCTCAACTCTTAACTCTGTATTCAGATTCCTTTTCTGATTCTCAGATTAAGTCCTGACACAATTGAACCTGATGAGTGGCCGTGGCAGATAGCCATAGCGAGAGCATCGGCGGTATCGTCGGGCTTCGGTACTTTTTCGAGAAAAAGAATTCGCTTTATCATTTCCTGAACCTGCTTTTTCTCTGCACGGCCGTAGCCTACAACGCTTTGCTTTACCTGAAGCGGTGTGTATTCAAAGGCAGGCACACCGTTTTTCTGAGCAGAGAGCATTATTACGCCTCTTGCCTGACTTACGTCAATAACGGTTTTTGCGTTGCTGTTATAAAAAAGCTTTTCAATAGCCATAGCATCGGGATGATACTTTTCAAACAGAGCTGTCATTTCATCATAAATATGTTCAAGACGTCTGTTAAAGGGTGTACCGGCATCAGTTGTTATAGCTCCGTAATCAATAACCGAAAAGTGGTTATTTTTGTATTCAAGTACTCCGAAACCCACAATTGCATAACCGGGGTCAATACCAAGGATAATCATGGCATACTACCTCACTGTAATAATCAATATATTATAGCACAAATAAAAACATAGAGCAATAGAAAAACGGCAGTTTTAACTGCCGTTTAAGATTTTATTTTCAGTTTTAAGCCTTATCCTTCTTATCTTTTTTGAATATAAACAATTTTGAGAAGAAGTAGTTTATAATTACAACCACAACTGCCACAAGAATTTTAGCAATCATTGTTCCTGATATACCTATGCCAAGCACCGTAAGGCTATACTCCGAAAAACCGGCAGCATCAACAAGAAGGAAGAGTCCCGCCTCTGAAACAATGAAGGAAAATCCTCTTGCGGCAAAGAAAGACAAAAGCTCCTTCAATACCACTTCAGGCTTCATGCTTTTGCTTTCAAATACCCAGAGCTTGTTTGTTATATAGGCGAAAATTACGCTGACTACCCAGGCAATAACATTTGAAAGAAGGTAGAGACTTTCTCCCAGCACCATTCCGGCAAGCTTAAAGGTGACAAAGTCCACAACCGTTGTTGCAACACCGAAAATGCCGTAGGTTATAAGCTCTTTATATTTAATTATCAGTGATTTAATCGTGTTTATCATAGCTTAAATTTCTCCGCTTGACGTGATTATCTTGACAACAGGCAAAAAAGATGTTAGACTTTTTTCGCAATCAATAGATTGCCCTGAGGTGTTACCAAAGACACAAAGGCGGTTACGCCCTTCTTGACCGAAGGGTATGCCCTTCGGAATTTATTCGGGAGGGTGATGCTCATGGAGTACATAGTTATTGTTTTAATAATCGTGTTCTATACCATTATAGCAATAAAAAACTAACCGCCCCTCGCCAAAAGTGCGGTTAGCTTTTTTAAGTAAACCTAAATTTTCGGCGTAACCGTCTTGTCGGTAGCACCTTTTGTATTTATATTATAATACAACTTTTTCAAAAAATCAACACTTAATGTTATTTAATCCTCTTTATAGCTTAAAATTTCTTTCGCAATATAAATTGGTCGGTTTTTAACCTGAGTATGGATTTTGCCGATATAAGTGCCGAGAACGCCCTGAGCAAAAAGCACTGCTGCTCCTACAAAAAGCACGAGACCTGAAACAACACTGTAAGCAAAAGTCATAATAACAGAAACTGCAAGCAGAATTGCCGCAATATAAAAGGGCAGTTTAAGAGGCAAATCGGTATAAGCCATTATGCCCTCAAAAGCATATTTAAGAAGCTTGCGGAAATTCCATTTTGTTTCCCCTGCTTCTCTTTCCTTTACTTCATAGGGAATTGAAACAGTGTTATAGCCTACCCAGGAGAAAATACCTTTTGAAAAACGGTGATACTCTGAAAGTGAAAGAATTGTTTCCACCACGGGTCTTCTCATAATGCGGAAATCACTTGCATTTTCAACAAAAGGTACATCTGTGACCTTATTGATAAGCTTATAGAAATTTTCCTTGCAAAGAGTAATAAACTTACCCTCTTTACGCTTTTCCTGAAAGGCTGCAACCATATGGGTGTCTTCGTCTTTATCAAGGATTTCAGCCATTTCTATAACGTACTTTATATCCTGCTGCAGGTCTGCGTCTATTATTGTAACATAGTCACCCTTTGCCTCAGAAAGTCCTGCATACATAGCAGCTTCCTTGCCAAAGTTTCTTGAAAAGCTGACAACAGTTATTTTCGTGTTTCTGTTTTCCTCAAAAAGCTTTTTAAGCTTCTTTTCAGTTTTGTCACGGCTTCCGTCGTTTACAAAGACAATTTCGTAGGAATCTGTATAGTTTTTTAATCCTTCTGTTACGTGTCTGAAGAAATTTTTTACATTTTCTTCCTCGTTATAACAAGGAACTACAAGGCTGAGTTTAACTGACAAAGTTTTCACCTCTTCTGACTGCAGAGTTTAACTGCGCTTATTTGCCGTCTCTTTCTCTTATTACAAATCGTGTAGGTGTACCTTCAAGGCCGAAAACCTCACGAATCTGATTGTCAAGATAACGCTGATAGCTGTAATGGAAAAGCTCTTTGCTGTTTACAAAGCATACAAACGTCGGCGGTCTTGTTGACGCTTGGGTCATATAATAAATTTTAAGTCGCTTGCCCTTATCTGTAGGTGGCTGAACTCTTGCCGTTGCAGCAGCAAGAACATCGTTAAGCTTACCGGTTGAAATTCTTGTTGCGTTCTGCTCGTCAACAAACTTGATAAGCTCAAAAAGTCGCTCAATTCTCTGACCTGTTTTTGCAGAGATAAAGATAATGGGAGCGTAGGACATAAAGGAGAAGTCGTTCATAAGCTTCTTTCTGTATGAGTCCATAGTCTTGCCGTCTTTTTCAAGGGCATCCCACTTATTTACGGCAATAATACACGCCTTGCCCATTTCGTGAGCGATACCTGCAACCTTGGAGTCCTGCTCTGTGAAGCCTTCAACGGCATCAATCATAATTATGCACACATTTGCTCTTTCAACAGCCATTTTAGCTCTGATTACAGAGTATTTTTCAATCTGGTCTTCAACCTTGCTTTTTCTGCGAAGGCCTGCAGTATCAATAAACACAAAGTCACCGAATTCGTTGGTGATATATGTGTCTGTTGCATCTCTAGTTGTGCCTGCAATATCGGAAACAATTGCACGCTCCTGACCTGAAATACGGTTGACAAGAGAAGATTTACCTACGTTGGGCTTACCGATAACAGCAACACTTATGGTGGTGTCGTCAATTTCTTCTTCGGTATCTTCCGGAAGGTGCTCAAGCACAGCATCAAGAAGGTCACCTGTGCCGTGGCCGTGTACTGAAGAAACTGCAATAGGCTCGCCTAAACCGAGGTTATAGAATTCGTAGTATTCAAGAGGAGTTTCGCCAACCTTATCACATTTGTTTACGCAAAGGATGATGGGTTTGCCCGACTTCTGAAGCATAGCGGCAACCTCTTCGTCGGTTGCAACAACGCCGCTTTTGAGGTCGGTTACAAGTATAATTACATCAGCACTGTCAATTGCAAGCTGAGCCTGTCTTGACATCTGCTTTAAAATAATATCGTCTGATTTGGGCTCGATACCACCCGTATCGATTAAAAGGAAGTGTCTTGAAAGCCACTCGCAGTCGCCGTAAATTCTGTCACGTGTAACACCCGGGGTGTCGTCAACTATTGACAGACGTTGGCCGATAAGCTTATTAAAAAGAGTGGATTTGCCTACATTAGGTCTTCCTACAATTGCAACAATCGGTCTTGCCATTATTTTACCTCCGATTTACTCAAAGTTAAATGAGGTCGCATTTTAAATTCAAAGCATTATTCATCAGCGAAGCGACTTCATTATTAATCATTCATCATTCATCAGAAAAAATTTTTCACCCAAAAATTTTTTCTATCAGGTCGTAGCCGTCTGCAGAGAAGGTAACGTCAAGAGGAATTGAAAGCGCCTCTTCCACATCCTCAACGCTAATATTGTCAAGGAAAAGGTCTCCCTCACTTCTCAGCATAACATCAGGAATTATAAGCTTGTCATAAAGCTCTTTGCCCTTCAGCTGGTCTATTAAATCTTTTCCCGTCACAAGACCTGCTACAGTTACAGTGTGACCGAAAAAGTTGTTTTCAATTTTATAAACATTGATTTTTGTTTTCGGAAATTTCTTTGTGACCTCATCACAAAGCTCCTTTATAAGAGGATACGCAGCCTCACCCGTTGCAAGTGAAAGCCTTCTCTCTTCGGCATCTTCCTCCATATCATAAAGGCCCGACATAAATTCATCCTTAAAAGATGTGCACATTCCAACACCGTTTTCAAGCTGAACATAACCTTCGTAATACTCAGCATCAGGAAGAGGTCTTTCAGCCTTAAGATAAAATTCATCAGAGGCATAACAAAGTCTTGTGCCGTACTTTTCTTTGAATTTATCGCCGAATTCCGTAATGATGTCAATAACATCAGAAGCAGTTTCTTTTGTGTACTCTGGCATATGGAAAAGGCCCTCACGGTGCTTTGTAATGCCTACGGGCACAACTGCGATACTTTCCACACCCGGATGAAGCTCAGAAAGCTTCTGAAGGCTGTAACGAAGCTCTTCGCCGTCATTGATTCCGGGGCAAAGCACAAGCTGAGTATTGATGGAAATTCCGTTTTCAGCAAGGTGCCCGATTATATCAAGACACTCACCTGCATTTTTATTTTTCATCATTTTCACACGAAGCTCTTTGTTCATGGTGTGAACGGAAATATTGACGGGAGTAATGTGCATTTCAATAATTCTTTCAACATCACGCTCGGTAAGGTTGGTGAGAGTGATGTAGTTTCCGAAAAGGAAGCTGAGTCGGGAGTCGTCATCTTTGAAATAAATGCTCTCACGCATACCTTTCGGATTCTGGTCAATGAAGCAGAAAATACACTTGTTTTTGCAGCGTTTTTCTTTGTCCATAAGGTAGGTTTCAAATTCAAGTCCAAGGTCGTCATACTCATCTTTTTTAATAAGTACACTCTTCACACTGCCCTTATGTTCATATTCAATTTTAAGGCTACTTTCCTCGACATAAAACTGATAGTCAAGAAAGTCATTTATCTCGTGTGAATTCACCTTTAAAAGCAAATCACCGTCTTTAATTCCGGCTTTGTCTGCAGGTGATTTTCTTATTACAGACTTGATTTCTACCATAACAACTCCAAAATAACTGTCTTAGATTTAAAGTAAGTAGATTTTTAACGCAGCTGCAAGGAAAATATACCGCATTAAAATAAATTAAAAAGGTGGGAAAGCATAGCTTCTCCACCTCTCAAAGTTCCAAAGGCTTAGTCTTCGTCCTTAACAACTACCTGCTTGCCCTTATAGTAGCCGCATTCAGCACAAACCTTATGGGGTACAGTGTATGCACCGCACTGCTTACATCTAACGAGTGTCGGAGCGTCAAGCTTCCACACGTTTGAACGTCTCTTGTCTCTTCTTGCCTTTGATACTCTTCTCTTTGGTACTGCCATCTTCCAGCACCTCCTTATTTGAATTTATTAGTTAACTTTTAATTGTCCCGCTTAATCAAAAAGCGCTTCCCATCTTGGGTCAATAGGCTTTTTACAATTGCAGGAGCCTTCATTTAAATTTGCACCGCACTCTGAGCAAAGACCCTTGCAATCTTCACTGCAAAGGAATTTACCCGGCAGAGCAAGATAAATGTCCTCTAAAGTAAGCTGTCTTATATCAAGCTTCATATCCTCAACGAGAATATAGTCGTCGTTGTCTTCATGGTTGAGAGAAGCAACAAGACCGTGTTCAACATCTACTGTAAACTCAGGCTTTATATTTTCAGCGCAACGGTCACAAGTGACCTCCATTGAAAAATCAGCCTTAGCTTCAATTGTTACAATTCCCGCCGTGTTTCTGATTTCACCCTTCAGAATGACAGGTGTTGTGAATGGAAACACACCGCCAAGTTCTTCAGCTGAAAAATCAAATTCATAGTCGAGAGGAAGGCTTTCTATGCCTCCGCCCAACAAAGCTTCAAGTTGAATAAACATAACTCACCTCATGCAGTAATCACTCACGGAATCAAGACATAATTCACCTGAGCGTTACTTAACGAATAACATTATATAGATAACGGGCTGATTTGTCAATAATAAATTACAAAATAACTTTAATTTTTTGCGTTTTCCCTCTTATTTTGTACTGAATTTGTATGCCTTTGTTGCATTGCCCGAAAGAACATTTTTTCCGCCTTCAATTACAACGGGCTTGATCTTGTAGGAATACTTAGTTCCCTTTTTCAGATTTTTCACTGTGTATGAAGTTTTCGAGGTTGTTGCAATACGCTTATAGCTGTCCGTTGATGAGTTGTAACGGTAAACATAGTAATCTGTGGCGCCCGTTGATTTTGACCATTTGAGCGTCTGTGATGTTGTTGTAGCCGAGGAAAGCTTTACGTTTGCAATATCCTTGGGAAGTGTTCTGAAGCTTACTGTTGTAAGTGCCGATGAAACAGTTCCTGCGTCGGTTTTAATAAAAGCTCTTACTCTCACCTTGTGATTTTTTGCGTAGCCAAGTGAACCGAGCACGAAAGAGGTTTCTGTGGTTTTCTTCTTTTCTACATACTTTTTCTCACTTGTACTGTAAAGGTAAACCTTGTAGTAGCTTGCATTTTTAACCTTGCTCCACTTAAGTGAAACCTTATTCGGTGCCGCAGTTGCCTTAAGGGTTTTCACCTTTGCAGGCTTTGTTGAAACAGAAAAGCTTTCACACTTTTTGCTTTCGTATTCCTTTGAAGCAATTTCGTAAACTGCTGAAACTGCATATTCCTTCAGATAAGACTCACCTAAAAGTTCAAAGGTATAGCTTGTTTTTGAAGTAGACGCAATTTTCTTATAGGTTTTTCCGCTAACTTCATAGATGTTATATCTGAGAGCATCGTCAACGCCCTTCCAGGAAAGAACATAAGAGTCATCAGTTATATCTGATGCAGTAATTTTACTGCTGAAAGCAGGGATTTCGCTTTTAACGGCTATGGGCGCAGAGATAATACTCTGGTTTTCGCTGCCGTCAGGCTTTTTGCCCACTGCTTTAAGCTTATAAAGATATTCTTTTTCGGGAACGAGATACTTGAGTTCAAGTGCATTACCCGTTACGGTTTTATAGTGCACATAGTCTTTCTTGGTTTCATCATAACGGTAAACCTCATAAGATTTTGCCTCACTGTTTTTCTCCCAATGAAGAGTTGCCGTTGTAATATCCTTAAGAGTAAACTTAATGTTTTCGGGAAGACTGAGCTTTGTTGTAAAGCTGATTGTTGCTTCACTACCCTTTTGAGAAGCTGTCTGAGTCTTTGCAACGGGAGTAACATAAAGGGTGTACTCCGTATTCTGCTTAAGTCCTTCAGCAGTAACCTCTGTAGTGTCTACGGTACCTAAAAGCTGCTTTTTGCCGCCTTTTTCACAGACATAAACTTCATATTCGTCAGCACCTCCGGCAGCCTTCCAGCTGAAAATTGCACTTTCTGCAACAACAGAAGTGTCCTTGAGTCCCGTAACTTCCGAAGGCCTGGTCAAAGCATCAACTGTTTCGCTGTAATCAGAATAAAGGCGCTTTTCGTCTTTTATTACGTAGGCTCTTACACGGTAGCTTTTTTCACTGCCCGCCTTAAGAGATGCAACTTTGTACTTTGTGTCGGTAACACTGTCTAAAAGAACCATACTGTCAGCAGTTACGGAATAAATTTCGTAACCTTCTGCAGTTTTGACACCGTCCCATGAAACGGTATAACCCGTTTCGGTAACATCAGTCACCTTAAGAGAGGTCGGTGTTGCAGGCTTTTCTTTGGTTGAAAGCTTATCTGAAAGGGCACTGTAGGTGTTCTTTCCGTTAAAGCCGATGTATGCCTTAAGGCAGTATGTGCCGTACTGTACATACTCCTCGGGCACAGTGTAGGCAGTCTTACCCTTTACGGTGGCCATTCTTGTATATTCATCTGCAGCACCGTTATAGCAGTAAACTGCATAGCCTGTTGCTGAAGGTACTTCGTCCCAGTTAAGCACAAGTTCATCATTGTCGGTAAGACTGTATCTGAGACCCGTAACCTTTGAAGGCGGTACTGCAAACGAAACGCTTTTTACTGCAGTGCATTCTGAACCGCTGACACTTCTTGCCATTACAGTATACTTACCTGCAGCGTCAAGAGATTTAAAGTTATAGCTTTCTTTGTCCGTAGAAAGGCTTTTAACGACGCCTCCGCCGTATTCACAGAGAATAAGCTCTGTTTTATCTGCGCCCTTTGTAAAGGTGATTTTCGCCTTGTTTGTGCCCGGTGTAACTGTAAGATCGCTTACACCTTCAAGTGAGGGTGATGAACTGATACTGTAAAGCACCTTACTCATATTACCCGTACTGTCATAAACTACAAGGGTTGCCGTACCTGTCTTAAGAAATTCAACTGTATCACTGTCAATTACTTTGATTATATTTTCGTTAAGAGAGGTAAGGGAAAGATTTCCGTCACCGCCGTTAATAAAGCTGATGTCCAGTTTTCCCTTTTCAGCCTGAGTTTTTGTGCTTATGTTTACAAAGCCTGCAGGCACATAACCCGTATAGCTTTTTGAATTATAAGTAAAATTAACCTTATACCAATAGGGATAAGTGAGAATTGAACCGTAGTAATAAGTATCTGTTTCAACGCATTCAAGAATTGTAACCGTTGTACCTGAGCTGAGCTGAATGTTATAGCCCGAGGAATCAAGCAGCTTTGCATTGTAGGTTGAAGGACCTGTTCTTACGTTGCTTGAATCAACACTTATTTTACCTTTCTGGTTTATGGAGTCTGCAGCATAAGCTTTTATTCCGTCAGACTCGGGCATATTTTCAAAAACAGGAATTGAAAATACATAGTTGTTGTTGAGAAGTCCGCTTTTTGCGTAAGAGGTATAGGTTGAATAACCCTGAGAAAGAGCACCTGTAAGGTTAGTCATATACTGATGAGTGTAAAGTCCGTAATATGCGTCGGGATTTACGTTGAACTTCTGCAGATAACCTGTAAACTGACCGTTTTTGATATAGGTTTCCGCAAGGTATTCAGCACCGCCGTTAATTGACTTAACGGGAGTGTTCCAGGGTCTTGAATAGGTTGAGCCTGAGCTTGCCCAGCTAAGACCTCTTGCAATTGCACCTGAGCCGTCAGTTGCACCGATATTGTAAAAATTATATATACCTGGATAGGTGGAGTGCTTTCCGCTTACACTGGCAGAACCGCTTGTACCTACCTCATTGAGTATTTTTGAAGCGAGATAGCAAGGGTTGATATTGTACTTTTCACCTGCTTCGTGTATTGCCTCGGCATAGGTTTTGTTAATGGACTTTTTCTCGCCTTTACTGTTATAGTAAGTGATTTTCTTCTCAGCCATAAATGAACCGCTGAGTACATTCTCAATAGCCTCTATGTTGTGCCTTTCATCAAAAGCAAGAAGCTCAAACTGAAAGATGTTTTCTGCAGTAAGGAAGTTTCTCGGGTCCATAAAGTAGGAAACCGCAAGGTTACTTGCCGCGACAAACCCACCGTCCCACTGCTTGAAAACACCTGTAGATGCATTATAGTCGTAAGATGAGGTGCTCTTGAAAATGTCGCTTGTTACACTGCCTGCAGCAACCAGGGATTTCTTATCGTTTTTATTGGATGTGGGCTTACTGATTTCGCCCTTTACAACATCCTGCCATTCAAGACCTGTAATCATAGGTACAAAGCTCCACTCGGGATATTTTTCGTGAAGCTCTCTGAGATATGGTTTATAGCTTTCAGGGAAATCCTTTATCTCTTTTTCAAAATCACTGTCTGCGCCGAAAGCAGAAAAAGACATAGTAATACTGAGAAGTGCTACGGTAAGAAGTATAAACCACTTTTTCGCTTTCACATTTTTCACAGTAAACCACGTCCTTTTATCTTTGAATTGTATTAGGGTAACGTAAATCAAACTTGTTTGGTTCAATTACCGTTATCTTAAAAATGAAGCTCCTTTGAGAAAATCAAAAATATTCTTTTTTGAAGGAGTTTCTTCCTTTTTCTCTTCTTTGATTTCTTCTTTTTCAGCTGCGAAAGTAAAGCACCCTGTCTGTGAGAGAATGGATGAAACCTTGTCGCACTCTGCTTTTTCCTCAGCCTTAGCTTCCTCAGCGTAAACCTCAACGGTAACCTCACCGTTGTCAGCTTCTACACCGAGCTTTGCATAAATTTCGGCCTCAAGCTGCGCCATAAAGCTTTCAGCATTGAATTCTTCTTCAGTTTCATTTTCACTGTTTTCAACTACAACAGAAATACTGTTTTCTGCAATTCTGTCCATAAAATCACGAAGACTGTTGCAAAGGTCATCAGCAACCTTTTTAAGCTCGTTTGTAGCTGCATTAATTTCAATTACGGTAAGGCTGTCACCCGAGTTTTCGCTTTCGGCCTCTTCTTTTTCTTCAGCTTTTGCGTTTTCAATAAGCTCTGCATTGGCTTTTGCAAGGTCAGCATTAACCTTTTCAAGAGCAGCCTTTTCGCTTTCAAGCTTTTCGATTTTTTCTTTGAGCTCTTCAATGTTCTTTTCTGCTGAAGTCTTGTATTCGTGGAGCTCGTTTCTTGTTTTTTCAATGCAGTCTACAACGTCCTTGGGATTGAAGCCACCAAAGGCTTTTTTTCTTAATGCTCCGAATTCTTTTTCCATTTTATTCACAACCTTAAAGTTTTCATTTTTCAGCAGGGCACACTACCCTACTGTATAATCACTGTAATTTTACCATAAAAAGCCTTATAATTGCAACCATATTGAAAAAATTCATAAATTGTGTATAATATATACTACATTATTTTTGTGAAAGGAAAGTGAGACCGGTTGATTTTTTCTGAGGAAATTGCTACCGTTATGAATACTCTGCAAAAAAACGGCTACGAGGCTTTTCTTGTTGGTGGCTTTGTACGTGACTCAATTATGCAAAAAAACGCCGACGATGCCGACTTTGCAACCAATGCCTCCCCTGAGGAAATGCTAAGTGTTTTCAGGGATTACCGTACTCTTACAACCGGTTTGAAGCACGGCACTGTTACTGTTATAATTAACCACAAGCCTTTCGAAATCACTACCTACCGTACCGAAAAAGGCTACAGCGACTGCCGTCATCCCGACGAAGTAGCTTTTGCAGAAAAGATTGAAGATGACCTTTCACGACGGGATTTCACCGTAAACAGTATTGCTTATAACCCTTCTCGCGGTTATGTTGACCCTTTCGGTGGCTGCAAGGATATAGCAAATAAAATTATACGGTGTGTAGGTGAAGCAAAAAAACGATTTTCTGAGGACTCGCTTCGCATTCTCAGAGCTTTGCGTTTTGCCTCTGTACTTGGCTTTGCCATTGAAGCAGAAACTGAAAAAGCTATGTATGAGTGCAGGAGCTTACTAAATCACATTTCAAAAGAACGGGTTTTTACCGAGATTTCAAAGATGCTCTGCGGTAAAAACATAAGGGAAATTCTTTTGAAATACAGTGATATTCTTGCCGTTGTATTGCCAGAAATCAAGGACATGAAGGGCTTTCAGCAGCACAATTTTCACCACATTTACGATGTACTTGAGCACACAGCTGTTGTTGTGGAAAGTGCTCCGACTGTTCCTGCTCTGAGATTTGCTGCACTTTTTCACGACTGCGGTAAACCTGACTGCTTTTCACTTGATAAAGACGGCGTAGGCCACTTTTATTCTCACGCATCCATCAGTGCTAAAAAGGCCGACGAGGCTCTTCTGAGACTACGCTGCGACAACAAAACCCGAGAAAAAACAGTTAAACTTATTAAGCTTCACGATGCACCTATTGAGGAAAACGAAATTGTAATTAAGAAAAAGCTTTCAAAATACGGCGAAGATTTATTCTTTGATTTAATAGAGTTAAAACGTGCAGATACCCTTGGACTTGCACCTGAATTTCATTGCAGAATGACCCACTTTGATACTCTTCAGTCTCTTGCAGAAAAGGTGCTTTCCGAAAAGCCCTGCTTTTCGCTGAGAGACCTTGCAGTAAACGGCAACGACCTTGCTGAATTAGGCTTTGAAGGCAGGGAAATCGGAAAGTGTCTTAAACTGCTTTTGAATTCTGTTATAGAAAACACCTTAGTTAACGAAAAGAATGCTTTGTTGTCCGCTGTAAAAACGTATAAGGAACAGCATTTTTTTTGATTGACACAAGATTATTTAATACCGCTTTCATGTTATATTAATATATTTTTTACATTCTATTTAAAAGCTCTTGCTATTCTTTACTTAAATAACAAGAAAGAAGTGAAAAATTCAATGAAAAAACTTACTGCACTTGTTCTTGCAATTATGATGATTTTTTCCGCCATGGTATTTTCCGTATCGGCGGCAGATGATGAAAACGTTGCAAGAATGTGGTTCTGCTCAGAAATCAGCAAAAAAACCGGTATAGGACACACCTTCCTCTACTTTGAAAACCTTACTGATCAACCGATTAAAGTCGGCAGATACGAGGTTCCTGCCTACGACGACGTTTCAGTTGGTTGCTTCGGTACGGAAGGCCCAAGAGGTGGCGGTGTTTACTATAATCTTGAACAGGATCTTACACATTACAAATCACTGTTGGGCGTTTCAGAAGAGCTTACAGCAGAGGAGCTTCAGTCAGTAACAAACAAAATTAAGGGTTACAGTCACTGGGATCCCATTTTAAACTGCTACTTCTTCGCATCAATGGGTTGGAACGCAGGAGCAAAATCTGACATCCCCTTCCTTCTCTTCCCCGTCCTTGCAAGATTTATAATGCAAATCAAAGGCGCCCATTCAAACTTCGTTGATCTTTTCTCACAGGACGATCCCGTTTACAGACAGAACGAGCTTCCTGCATAATAACGAACATATCGATTTACCATCCGGCTTTCCGGGTGGTATTTTTTATCTCCGGTTGTGCAAAGATTTAAGAACAGCACCTCACCAACGACAAAAAAGCTGCCGCACTTTTGTGCAGCAGCCAATAAACTGTTTAGTTTTTTGAAAGAATAAGCCTTAGATTATTCGTTGATAGCTGTAACAACGCCTGAACCTACTGTACGGCCACCTTCACGGATAGCGAAACGAAGACCTTCTTCGATAGCGATTTCTGTGATAAGTTCAACGTCCATTTCTACGTTGTCACCAGGCATACACATTTCTGTGCCTTCGGGAAGCTTGATGATACCTGTAACGTCAGTTGTTCTGAAATAGAACTGAGGTCTGTAGTTGTTGAAGAAAGGAGTGTGACGTCCGCCTTCATCCTTTGTAAGAACGTAAACCTGGCCACGGAACTTTGTGTGAGGCTGAATTGAGCCGGGCTTTGCAAGAACCTGTCCTCTTTCGATTTCTGTTCTCTGAACACCACGAAGAAGAGCACCGATGTTATCGCCTGCTTCAGCATAATCGAGGATCTTTCTGAACATTTCGATACCGGTTACAACAACCTTTCTCTTTTCTTCTGTAAGACCAACGATTTCAACTTCTTCACCTGTCTTGAGCTGACCTCTTTCAACTCTACCTGTAGCAACTGTACCACGACCTGTGATTGTGAATACGTCTTCTACGGGCATGATGAAGGGAAGGTCTGCCTTACGGTCAGGAGTGGGGATGTAGCTGTCTACAGCGTCCATGAGCTCAAGGATGGGAGCAAGTTCGGGAGCGCTGAGATCTGAGCCAGCATATTCAAGAGCCTTGAGAGCTGAACCCTTGATGATGGGTGTATCATCGCCGGGGAATTCATACTCTGAAAGTGTTTCACGGATTTCCATTTCAACGAGTTCAAGAAGTTCT
>JAZSQU010000075.1:0-23479 GCA_045538095.1 Acutalibacteraceae bacterium
GAAATGCTTGCGGTGAAAAGCCGTACTGACGATGTCAAAGGACAGATAATCTGTCTTGTCGGTCCTCCGGGTGTTGGTAAAACTTCAATTGTACGTTCTGTAGCTAAAAGCATGGGCAGAAAGTACGTCAGACTTTCTCTCGGCGGTGTCAGTGATGAAGCTGAAATCAGAGGTCACAGAAAAACTTATGTAGGCGCTATGCCCGGCAGAATTGTAAACGCTCTCATTTCAGCGAAAACCTATAACCCTATAATCCTCCTTGATGAAATTGATAAGCTTGGCAGAGATTATAAGGGCGACCCTGCTTCAGCTATGCTCGAAGTTCTTGACCCTGAACAGAATTTTTCTTTCAGAGATAATTATATGGAATTTCCTATAGACCTTTCAAAGGTGCTTTTCATAACTACGGCTAATGACCCTTCAACTATTCCGGGGCCTCTTTATGACCGAATGGAAATCATTGAGCTTACAAGCTATACACCTGAAGAAAAGTTTATGATTGCGAAGAATCACCTCATTAAAAAGCAGACTGCCATGCATGGTCTTAACGGCAGAACAATCCGTTTTAATGACGATGCAATCAGATATATCATCGATTTCTATACAAGAGAGGCGGGAGTACGCCGTCTTGAGCAGACAATCGGAGCTGTATGCAGAAAAAGCGTTGTGTTGCTCGATAACCCTGAGACAAAACGTGTCAGTGTTACAAAAAAGCTTGTTAAAGAAATGCTCGGCCCCGAAAAATTTAAAAAAGAAGAAATTCTTTCTGATGATGAAATCGGTGTTGTAAACGGTCTTGCATGGACAAGCGTCGGCGGAGAAATGCTGCAGGTTGAAGCTGTTACCATGAAGGGTGACGGAAAGCTTGAGCTTACCGGTTCATTGGGTGACGTAATGAAAGAGTCTGCGAGAGCCTCATACAGCTATATCAGAAGTCGCGCAGACAAATACGGTATTCCCGAAGAAATGTTTACCGGAAAGAATATTCACATTCACGTGCCTCAGGGTGCAGTACCCAAGGACGGACCTTCTGCCGGTGTAACTATTGCTACAGCTCTTTTGTCAGTGCTTACAAGCGGAAAAGTCCGTCAGAGTGTTGCAATGACAGGTGAAATTTCACTTACAGGCAGAGTTCTGCCTATAGGCGGCCTTAAGGAAAAATCAATGGCTGCTTATAAAGCTGGAGTTAAAAAGGTAATTATTCCTCAGGATAATGAGCCGGATCTTTATGATATTGATGAAGTGGTAAAGAATTCAATTGAATTTGTTCCCGTTTCAAGGCTTGATGATGTGTTTAAGCTTGCGGTCTGTTCGTCGGCAGAAAGCACCAAATCCAACGTTAAATTCACGCCTCACGATATAATTATCAAAGACAGGAGAGAAAGTGATGAGATACGATAACGCAGTTTTTGAGTGCTCTTTCGGAACTGCTGCTCAACTGAGAAAATCGGATATGCCTGAAATTGCTTTCTCAGGACGTTCAAATGTAGGGAAAAGCTCACTTCTCAATAAGCTTATGGGCAGAAAATCTCTTGCAAGAGTAAGCTCAATGCCCGGAAAAACGGTTACAATCAACTTCTTTAAGCTTGATAACTGCAGATTTGTTGACCTTCCGGGATATGGCTATGCAAAAGTTTCCAATGCTGAAAAGCTGCGTTGGTCTGAGCTGATGGAACATTACTTCTCTTCAAACAGAGATATCCGTCTTGTTGTTCAGCTTATTGATATGCGTCATGCACCGTCAAAGCAGGATATTGAAATGATTGAATATATGAAAGAGAATGACATTTCTTTCGTTGTTGCCCTTACAAAATGCGACAAGCTTAATAAAACTGAAAGAATGAATATGCTCAAAGAAATTTGCGGTGTTCTTACAAATTACGGTGAAATCAGTGTTGTACCTTTTTCGGCAACAAAGGGTGACGGCACCGAGGAACTCAGAAATCTTATTGAAAAATACCTTGATTGAGGGTGAAGAGGAATGAAAGAAGTTTTTTCTGAAAAAATGGAAAAGAATCCTATTATTGCAGGTGTAAAAGATATTTCAAATCTTGACGATGCAATTAAAAGTAATTGCGACATAGTTTTCCTTCTCTGCGGTAATATTTTCAATCTTAAAGAAATTACGCAGAAAATAAAAGATTCCGGTAAGCTTGTTTTTATTCACGTGGATTTAGTTGAAGGATTTTCCAAGGATGCAACCGCACTGAATTATATTAACAAGGAAATTAAACCCGATGGAATTATTTCCACTAAAAACAGTCAGCTTAAGGTTGCAAAAACATTAGGACTTCTCACAGTGCAGAGAATTTTCATTATCGATTCTCTTTCGATTGAAACTGCAATCAAAGCATCGCAGATTATTGAGCCTGATGCAATAGAAATTTTGCCGGGCATTATGCCGAGAATCACAAAACAGCTGAGCTCAAGTTTGGATGTACCGGTTATTGTCGGCGGTTTAATCAGTGAAGAGGATGAAATCAAGAATGCACTTTCAAGCGGTGCTCTCGGTGTTTCAACATCATGCAAAAACTTATGGGGGTACAAAAAATGATTACTATCAGAAAATACGAAGAAAAAGACAGAGAAAATCTCCTTAAAATTTGTATAGAAACCTCAGGTCTTCCAACAGAAACCGAGAAGGACAGAGCTTTTCTCAATCTTATGTATAACGATTACTATGCCGTAGTTGAAGGTCATAACTGCTTTGTTGCCGCTGATGACAACGATGAAGCAGTAGGATATATCTTGTGTGCTGAAAACTTTGACAGATACTTCAAGACCTTCAAGGGTCTTTATCTGCCGCATATCAAAAAGCTTGGTTTTAAGTATTATACAATGTCGCTCAGTGAAATTGCAGTTCACAGCCTTTACAGAAAGAAATATCCTGCACATCTTCACATTGATATTCTTCCTGTTTGTCAGGGTAAAGGTACAGGCACAGCACTTATGAATGAACTGAAAGACCATCTCAAAGACAAAGGAATTAACTCAGTTATGCTTTCTTGCGGTATGGGCAACCAGCGTGCAATAAAATTCTATAAAAAGAACGATTTTAAAATGATTGCAAATATTGCGGGCTCTTGCATAATGGTCAGTGAATTCTGAACTGTATAATCCGGCTTCTTTTGTGCAAAATAAGGACAAAAGGAGTGATTTATATGATACTTGACAAAATTGCGTTGCTTCTTACTGTAATCGGCGGAATCAACTGGGGCCTTGTTGGTCTTTTCAAGTTTGATTTGGTTGCGTGGATTTTCGGCGGTCAGGGAGCGATTATTTCAAGAGTAATTTATACAGTTATTGCACTTGCGTCAATCTGGTGCATCTCTCTGCTTTTCAGAGACAGAGACGACGCTACAGTGGCAGAGTAAACTTACTGTCGGTCAGGAAATTTTCCTGATTCGGCAGATTACATAAAACGGAGGAAATTATGATAGAGTACATAAAAATGTTTATTATAGCCCTTGTTAACGGAGTTATGATGCCCTTACCGGTTTCGTCCTCTGCTCACGTTTCATTTCTGAATAAGGTGCTTGGTTATACTGATAACGGCAGTGTTCTCAGCTTTTATTACGCAGTTTTTTCTGTTGCATTTTCATTGGTAATCTTTTTTAATCTCAGAAAAATTTACTCAAAAATCTTTAAGAATTTTTTCAGAAATAACAAGAATGATAAGTCTGCAGCAGCTTACAAAAATGCAGGGAAAAATATCATTTTTTCACTCATCCCCGCAGCTTTACTGTACATACCTGTATCAAAGGATATGCTTATAATCGATTATTTTGACAGATTCCTTTCATCAAGCGGACTTCTTCTGACAACTTTTGCTTCGCTTATCAGTGCACTTGTTTTCGTAATTGCAGCTTGGTATACAAAGCAGAATAATGCACCTACTCTCAGAAGTGCTTCAACAAAGACGGTTATAAGGTCGGCTGTTTATGAGCTTGTTGCTTTTGTTGCACCGGGCACATCGAAAATTGCAATCGGCAGTGTCAATATGCTTATCTGCGATGTTGAACCCAAGGTTATTATGCGTGAAGTTTATCTTTATTCTGCGCCTGTGATTTTTGCTGTAAGTCTTGTAAAAATCATCAGAGGGCTTGTCGTTGACCTTGTAGTTGACCCACTTGCTGTTATTATCGGCGCAGTTGTAAGTATTATAGCTTCAGCAATTATTGTAAATTTTGTAAGTAAGGTTAATATGAGAAAGCTTCTTGGCTTTTTTGCCTGGTACTCCGTAGCTTTCGGAGTTTCAGCTTTCATTATGTCACTTATATAACGGAGAAAAGAATTATGGCAGATAACAAAAAGGGAAAAAGCACCGCTCAGACCAAAAAGAAGAGCGGTACAAAAAAGTCCTCAACAAAAACCTCATCAAGCAAAAGCTCTGCAAAGAAAAAAACTGAGTCCAAGTATGTAGGCAAAAAGAAAAGAAACTCAGATATAAGCATTTTCGAGGAGTATTACAACGCATTTATGCTTCTTTACATATTTGGTGCGTTGCTTCTGACTGCAATTGCCCTTATTAAAGGCGAAAACTTCTGGATGACTTTAAGGTCATCCATGTTTGCGTTCTTCGGCATGGGTTTTTACGCGTTTATAATCGGAACGTTTGTTATAGGAATAAGACTTGCACTGCATAATCTCAAAAGAAGTTTTCTTGTAACTAACATTACGGGTGCAGTGTGTGTAGGATGCATTTCAGGTTTCTTCCACCTCATGAATTATTCTACAAATATAGGTGATTTTACCGAGTGGAAAGAACAGCTTGTTGACGCAGCAAACGTCAGCTTTACCGTGCCGGGGTTTAAACCTTACGGCGGTATCCTCGGTGCAATTTTCGGTGGTGCACCTTTACAGGGATTCGGTAAGCTTGGAGCAACTGTTACTCTTGTTGTTGTTTTTGCTGTCTGTCTTTATTTCTATCTCAATATCGACAGAGATACATTTGGTAATGTTGTTTCAAAGACAATAAATGACTCAAAAGATAAGCTCTCAGACACAAATGAACAGCTTAAAATTAAAAACGAAGAGCGTAAGAAAATCCGTAGCGAAGAAAAGGCTACACGAATGGCTCTTATGGCTGAAAAAGCAAGAGAGCTTGCTGAAAAAGAGAAAAGCAATACCGATGCATTTGACTTCAACGAAACAAAAATTGAAAATGATCCTGAAAAATTCGCTGAAGATACGAGTAAGGTTACATATAAAGTAGGGGACAGTGTATTCACTTATCCTGCAAACTTTTCAGCGAAACCTTCTGAAAAGCCTGCAAGAAATACTGCAGGTGCAAAAACTACAGCAGGAGGCTTTATCTCTTCCGGAGCTAAGCAGCCCATCAATATTTTTGCCGATAAAAAGAAACCTGCTGAGTCCGAAACGGTTCCTGACGTAAGTCTTCATCACGAGGCTCCCGTGCAGGAAATCGACTTCGGTGATTTTACAGAAATTGTAACTGATGATGCTGAGCTTTCAGAAGATGCTTCTGCAATCGTAAAAGATGCAATTGCAACTGCAAAAGCCAACAGGCAAAAGAATATTGACGAAGTCAAAAACTACGTTGAAAAGGATAAAAAGGCAAAGGAATATAAGCTTCCTCCTGTTGATTGTCTTAATCAGCCTAAGTTTGAAAATAATGCAGACTTCACCGATGAAATGCAGGCTACAGCTAAAAAGCTTGTAGAAGTACTTATGAGCTTTGGCGTTGAAACAAGACTTATCGGTGCTTCACGCGGCCCTTCTGTAACAAGATATGAGCTTTCACCTGCACCCGGTGTAAAAATCAGCAAGATTACTAACCTTTCCGATGATATTGCTCTCGGTCTTGCATCAACTGGCGTCAGAATTGAAGCACCTATTCCAAACAAGGCGGCAGTAGGTATCGAAGTACCCAACAGAAGCCGTTCAACCGTAACATTCAGAGAAATGATTTCCTCAAAAGAATTCAAGAATAACGGCGGAAAGCTTCTCAATGTTGCTCTCGGTAAGGATATTGCAGGTAACATTTGTTGTGCTGACCTTTCAAAGATGCCTCACTTGCTTATTGCAGGTACAACAGGTTCAGGTAAATCAGTCTGTCTTAACGGTATGATTGCAAGTATTCTCTACAATGCGACTCCTGAGCAGGTTAAACTTCTTATGATTGACCCGAAACAGGTTGAATTTACGGTTTACAACGGTATTCCGCACCTTCTTGTGCCTGTTATCACTGATGCAAGAAAGGCCGCAGGTTCACTTGCATGGGCAGTAGGCGAAATGGAAAACAGATATAAAGCCTTTACTCAGTTTGGTGTGCGTGATATTTCTTCCTTCAACAAGTATGCAGAAAAGCATCCTGAGATTGATTTTATGCCTCAGATTGTTCTGTTTATTGACGAGCTTAATGACCTTATGATGGTATCACCTAAAGAGGTTGAAGACTCCATCTGCCGTCTTGCTCAGAAGGCACGTGCTGCAGGTATGCACCTTGTTGTTGCAACTCAGCGTCCTTCAGTTGACGTAATTACGGGTATAATCAAGGCTAATATTCCCTCGAGAATTTCTCTTTCTGTTTCTTCTCAGGTAGACTCCCGTACAATTCTTGACTCAATCGGTGCAGAAAAGCTGCTCGGTAACGGCGATATGCTCTTTGCTCCCGTTGGAGTTACAAAGCCCGTCAGAATTCAGGGTGCTTATCTCTCCGATGAAGAAATCGGCAACATAGTTTCATTTATCAAAAATCAGGTTAACGCCGAATATGATGATGAGATTATGCAGGAAATTGAAAAGAATGCCGTTGCTGAATCGTCGAAGAAAAAAGGTGCAGCTACTGAAATTCAGGAAGAAAGCGACGGTCAGTACGATTCTCTTATTGACGAAGCTCTTAATATTATCACTCAGCTTGATACAGCTTCAACAACAGTTTTACAGAGAAAGCTCCGTGTTGGCTATGCACGTGCTGCAAGAATTGTTGACGAGCTTGAAGAACTTGGATACATCAGTTCACCTACGGGTAATAACAAAGCGAGAAATGTGCTGATTACCCGTAATCAATATCTTGAAATGAAAGCAGGCTCTACTCAGTCAGTTGACGATTTTGACGTGCTTTCGGATTAAGGAGTTATAATGAACAACTTTTTACCCCTTAATAAAAACGAGGCTCTCCAAAGAGGATGGGACGAGGTAGACTTCGTCTATGTAATAGGTGATGCTTATGTTGACCATCCTTCCTTCGGACCTTCAATAATTTCCCGTGTGCTTGAGCATAACGGCTTTACTGTCGGAATTATTTCACAGCCCGACTGGCATAGTACAGAGGATTTTATGATTTACGGAAAACCCAGATTGGGTTTTTTCGTTTCCTCAGGCAATATCGATTCAATGGTTGCTCACTATACTGTAGCAAAGAAAAAACGCAGTAACGATGCTTACACTCCCGGTGGAAAAGCAGGCGCAAGACCTGACAGAGCTGTAATTGTATACAGTAACAGAATTCGTGAAGCTTACGGTGATATTCCTATAATTATCGGAGGTCTTGAAGCTTCACTCAGACGTTTTGCTCACTATGACTATTGGGACGACAAAATAAGACGCTCCATAATTTTCGATTCTCAGGCCGATTTAATCTCTTACGGTATGGGTGAAAAACAAACCGTAGAAATTGCCGAAAGGCTCAGAAACGGCGAAAATATCAAAGATATGCGTGACATAAAAGGCACGTGCTATGTCTGCGATGTAACGGAAACACCTCTTACGGGTGCTGAGTGTCCCTCATATGAAAATGTTGTAGCTAGTAAAAAGGAATACGCTGTTTCTTGCAGAATTCAGCAGGACGAACAAGACCACATAAGAGGTAAACTTATCAAACAGCGTCACGGCAATAAAATGCTTGTGCAGAATCCGCCTATGCCTCCGCTTACAACTGAGGAGCTCGATGAAATCTACTCTTTACCGTTTACCAGAAACTATCATCCTTCCTACGAAGAGTTGGGTGGTGTTCCGGGTATTGAAGAAGTAAAGTTTTCGATTACTCATAACAGAGGCTGTTTCGGCGGATGTAACTTCTGCTCAATTGCACTTCATCAGGGCAGATATGTAACCTCGAGAAGCAAGGAGTCTATTCTCAGAGAAGCTGACCTTTTGACGAAGCTTCCTGATTTCAAAGGTTATATCCATGACGTCGGTGGCCCTACAGCAAACTTCAGAGCACCTTCTTGCGAAAAGCAGAAAACAGCAGGTCTTTGCAAGGGTAAAAAATGCCTTGCACCGAGGGTTTGTCCTGCTTTAATGTCAGACCACAGCGAATACCTTGATATACTCAGAAGCATCAGAAAAATTTCCGGAATTAAAAAGGTTTTCATTCGCTCGGGTATACGCTACGATTATATGCTCAGAGATGAAAGCGAAGCATTTTTCAAGGAGCTCATCCGTTACCATGTCAGCGGTCAGCTGAAAGTTGCACCTGAGCACTGCTCAGCAATTGTACTTGAAAAAATGGGTAAACCGTATATCGAGGACTATGTGCGCTTTTCAAAACGGTATTTTGAGCTGAGCAAAAGTGCAGGTAAAGAGCAGTACCTTGTGCCTTATCTCATGTCTTCACACCCCGGTTCAGGCTTAAACGAAGCGGTTGAACTTGCAGTTTTTCTTAAGAAAAGAGGAATAAGACCTGAACAGGTACAGGATTTTTACCCCACACCGGGAACGATATCAACCTGTATGTTTTATACCGGGCTAGACCCCTACACAATGAAAGAGGTGTATGTTGCAAAAACGCCTAAAGAGAAAGCTATGCAAAGAGCGTTACTTCAGTATTACAATCCTGCTAACAAGGAAATAATTCTTGAAGCGCTCAAAAAGTGCGGAAGATATGACCTTATAGGCAGTGGAGAAAAATGTCTTGTATCTGCTCCTGAAATCAGAAAGAAATCGGTAAACAACTATACAGACAGAAGAAACTTTAAGGGAGGCAAAACCTATGGCAAAAAGAAGAAAAGGTAAACCGAGTATTCTGACAATAGTAATACTTATAATTATCGCTTTAATCGGTATCAAGGAAGCTGATGTTATTAATATAGATAACACAAAGCTTACCAACAGCCTTCTTGACGGTGAGGTTTATGTACACTTTATTGATGTAGGTCAAGGCTCTTCGACTCTGATACAGCAAGGTAAAGACGGTATTCTTGTGGATAGCGGTCTTTCGGAATACGGTGATACCGTTTCTGATTTTATAAAATCCTGCGGCGTTACCAACCTTGAATATGTTGTTGCAACCCACCCACACGACGACCACATAGGTTCACTTCCCCAGGTTATGGATGATTTTACTGTAGGTCAGATTATTATGCCGGAGCTTGAAGAGTTCAACACACCTACAACAAGGGTTTATGAAAGACTTCTAGATTTTATAATTGAAAACGACATTACCGTAAATGCCGCTGAGTTTGGCGATATTTACAAAATGGATGAAGTTAGCTTTCAGATACTTGGCCCTGTTGAGCAAAAGAAAGACCTTAACGATATGTCAGTAATCTGCAAGGTTAATGCAGGGGACAGTAGCTTTATGCTTCTCGGTGATGCAGAAAAGGATGAACTTTCTTCAGTGTGCGAATACAATGAAGCGTATAATCTCAGCTTTGATTCAGATGTTATTCTTATGGGACATCACGGAAGCTCCACTTCAGTTTATGAAGAGTTTCTTGATATGGTCGATGCCGACACTGCAGTAATTTCCTGTGGCAGAAACAACTCATATAATCATCCTCACAAGGAAGCACTGAACTACTGCAAGGATAATGGTATGGAAATTCTGAGAACAGACCTTGACGGCACAATATCGTATAAATGCAGTTCCGACGGTATGGAGAGGATTGATTGATATGATAAGGTATACCGTAGACAGAATTGAAGAGGGAATGGCTGTTCTTGAAAAAGAAGACTTAACCCATATTGAAATTCCGGTTTCAGAGTTAAGCCTTGAAGTAAAAGAGGGGAATGTACTCCACTTTGAAAACGGTAAATTTACTCTTGATGAGGCAACTGAAGCGGAAAGACGCAGAAGAATTTTGGAAAAGCAGAGAAATATTTTCAAAAACAAGTAAAAAATTTGCAATTAGCTCTTGCATTTTACTTTTTGTTGTGATATACTTCACTGGATAACGCACGCAAGGGGATTGGTATGCCCGTTTCGCCGTACTTACGGTGCTGTGTACCTTTGAACCTGCGGTGGTTAAAAAACAAAAGGAGGACATAACAATGTCAGTAGTATCAATGAAACAGCTTCTTGAAGCAGGTGTTCACTTCGGACATCAGACAAGAAGATGGAACCCGAAAATGGATAAGTACATTTTCGCAGAAAGAAACGGTATTTACATCATCGACCTTCAGAAGACCGTTAAGAAGCTTGAGGAAGCTTATGCTTTCGTTAAGGAAGTTTCAGAAAACGGCGGCGAAGTTCTTTTTGTAGGTACAAAGAAGCAGGCTATGGATTCAATCCGTGAGGAAGCAATCCGTTGCGGCATGCCCTTCGTTAACGCAAGATGGCTCGGCGGTATGCTCACAAACTTCGGCACAATTCAGACAAGAATCAAGAGACTTGCTCAGCTTAAGGCTATGGAGCAGGACGGTACATTCGCTCTTCTTCCCAAAAAGGAAGTTATCAAGCTTAACCTCGAAATCGAAAAGCTTGAAAAGTTCATGGGCGGTATCACAAACATGAAGAAGCAGCCCGCTGCACTCTTTATTGTTGACCCCAGAAAAGAAAGAATTGCTGTTGCTGAAGCTCACAAGCTCGGTATCCCCATCGTTGCAATCGTAGATACAAACTGCGATCCCGACGAAGTTGATTATGTAATTCCCGGTAACGATGACGCTATCAGAGCTGTAAGACTTATTGCAGGTGCTGTTGCTGATGCAGTTATCGAAGGCAGACAGGGCGAAGCTAATGCTCCCGTTGCTGAAGAAGCAGTAGAAGAAGCTGCTGAATAATTAAACTATATCCCGTGAATATACGGTCTCTTATTAAAGATATATTAGGAGGAATTTATTATGGCATTTACAGCTAAAGACGTACAGGCTCTTCGTGAGAAGACAGGCGTTGGTATGATGGATTGCAAAAAGGCTCTTGTTGAAACAGACGGTGATATCGACAAGGCTATTGATATTCTCAGAGAAAAGGGTCTTGCTTCCGCTGCTAAGAAAGCAAGCCGTGTTGCTGCTGAAGGTGTTGTTGCTGCTTACAGTGATGATAAAGCCGGCGCACTTGTTGAAATCAACTGCGAAACTGACTTCGTTGCTAAGGGCGAACCCTTTGTAAACCTTGCTGCTAAGGTTGTTAAGACTGTAGTTGCTGCTAAGCCTGCAGATGTTGAAGCTCTTCTTGCTACAAAGGCAGTTGACTCAGACAAAACAGTTGATGAAGAAGTTCAGGAAGTTTTCCTTGCCCTTCGTGAAAATATGAAAGTTCGTAGATTTGCTCTTGTTGACGGTCATACAGTAACATACATTCATGCCGGAGGTTCAGTTGGTGTTCTTGTTGCATTCGACGTTGACGACGCAACAGCAGCTAACGCAGATTTCGTTGCAATGGGCAAAAACGTAGCAATGCAGATTGCTGCTATGAGCCCCGAATATTTAAGCAAGGCTGACATTTCTGACGAAGAACTTGCTAAGATGAAGTCAATTACAATTGACAGTGCACTTAACAAGCCTGATTCACTTCCCATGCCTATTCTTAACAGCCTCATTGAAGAAGCTACAACAGCTAAGAAGTGGAGCGATGAAGACATCGAAATTTATAAGGGTCTTGATCAGAAGCAGAGAAAGAACTTTGTAAACTTCATTTCAAAGGAAGCATATGCTACTCTTGCTGAAATTGCTGTTTCACGTAAGGCTGAAATCGCTGATAACAAGATCTTTGGTGGTCTTGTTCAGGGTCGTCTTTCAAAGCAGATCAAGGAAGTTTGTCTTCTTGAACAGCCCTTCGTTCGTTCAGACCTTTTCGAAGGCGACGTTAACGGCTATGTAAATTCAGTAGCTAAAGCACTTGGCGCAGACATCAAGGTTTCAAGTTTTGTTCGTTTCGCTAAGGGTGAAGGCATTGAAAAGAAGGTTGATGATTTCGCAGCTGAAATCGCTTCAATGGTTAAATAAGCAATTGCCACTTATATCAAAAGCGGTCCGATTAATTGGGCCGCTTTTTTAAGGTTTATGTGCATTTTTATTGTTATGTATTAATTTCTGTAACTATAAAAATACGCATAAACATCTAATAATTATTCATAAACTATTGACAAGTTCGCGAATTAGTGTATAATTATAAAATATTGATGCATATTCAGGTGATAGATTATGATTAAAGTTTTTATTGACGGACAGGCCGGAACAACAGGTCTGCAGATTAAAGATAAGCTCTTAAAGCATCCTTACGTTGAGCTTTTGGAAATTGACAGCGATAAGAGAAAAGACGAAAAAGAAAGACAGAAATTGATGAACAGTGCTGATGTTGTTTTTCTTTGTCTGCCTGACGCTGCTGCCATTGAAGCAGTTAAGCTTGTTACAAACCCTGATACAGTTATAATTGATGCAAGTACAGCCCACAGAACACTTGACGGTTGGACTTACGGTTTTCCTGAGCTTTCAAAGGAGCAGTTTGATAAAATCAAAAATTCAAAAAGAATTGCCAATCCAGGTTGCCACGCGTCAGGTCTTGTTTCAATTGTTTATCCTTTAGTTAAAGGTGGAATTATGGCTGCCGATTACCCGGTAACTGCTTTCAGCATAACCGGCTATAGTGGCGGCGGTAATAAAATGATTGGCGAGTACGAAAGTCCTGAAAGGGAAGAAGAAATCGGTACACCAAGACAGTACGGACTTTCACAAATGCACAAGCATCTTCCTGAAATGAAGCAAATCTGCGGACTTGCCGATTATCCTGTTTTTATGCCTGTTGTAAGCGATTACTATTGCGGAATGGCGGTTTCTGTACCTGTTATGACTAAGCTCCTAAATAGAAAGATAACCCTGCAGGAAATGTATGATTTTCTCAGTGACTTTTATGAGAACAGTAAATTTATAGATGTATCTTTTGCGCCTGAAAATGGGTTTCTTTCACCACTTGGCCATGAAGGTACAAACAAAATGACAATATATGTAATGGGTAATGACGAAAGAATTGTACTCACATCGGTTTTTGACAATCTCGGTAAGGGTGCTTCATCGGCCGCAGTTGAAAACATGAATATAGCTATGGGTTTTGATGAAGCAACAGCACTTTAATTTATAAAAAAAGAGGTATTGGATTATGAAATTTATTGATGGTGGTGTAACTGCTGCTAAAGGCTTTGCGGCTTCAGGTATTCACTGCGGCATAAGAAAGAATCAGACAAAGAAAGACCTTGCTATGATTAAAAGCGAAACTCTTTGTTCAGCAGCTGCAGTTTACACTCAGAACAAGGTTTACGGTGCACCTATTACCGTTACAAGAAATAATATTGAAAACGGCTATGCTCAGGCTGTTATCGTAAATAGCGGTAATGCAAACACTTGCAATAGTGACGGTGTTGAAAAGGCACAAATGATGTGTGAAATTGCAGCAGAGGTTCTCAGTGTAAAAGCTGACGATGTTATTGTTGCATCAACGGGTGTCATCGGTATGAGTCTTGATGTTACACCAATTGCAGATTCTGCAGACGAGCTTGCTGCTCTGATTTCCGAGAACGGCGGACACGACGCCGCAGAAGCTATAATGACAACGGATACTGTTTCGAAAGAATGCGCCGTAGAGGTCGAAATCGGCGGAAAAACTGTAACTCTCGGTGCTTGCTGTAAGGGTTCGGGAATGATTCACCCAAATATGGCAACTATGCTTTGTTTTATGACCACCGACGCAGCAATCACTCCCCAAATGCTTCAGAAAGCCCTCAGCAGTGTTGTTGTTGACACATTCAATATGATTTCCGTTGACGGAGACACCTCAACAAATGACATGGTCTGCATTATGGCTAACGGAAAAGCTGAAAACACCTTGATTGACAGCGAAAACGAAGATTACATCTTGTTCAGAGAAGCGCTTATGGCAGTGTCTGTTAAGCTTTCAAGAAAAATTGCAGGCGACGGGGAAGGTGCAAAACGACTCCTCGAGTGCACAGTTAAAAATGCTCCCGATGTAGCAACTGCTAAAAACATTGCAAAATCTATTATCTGCTCATCTCTTGTAAAAACGGCTATGTTCGGTTCAGATGCAAATTGGGGCAGAATTCTCTGCGCAATCGGTTACACACCCGGTGACTTCAAGGTTGACACAATAGATGTTGTGCTTTCAAGCTGCAAGGGCAGTGTAAAGGTTTGCGAAAACGGTTTCGGCATTGAATTCTCTGAAGAAAAGGCTAAGGAAATTCTTCTTGAAAACGAAATTGTTCTTGATATTGATATGAAGCAAGGCTCAGCTGATGCAACGGCGTGGGGCTGTGACCTTACATACGATTACGTAAAAATCAACGGCGACTACCGTACATAAGAAGGTGTTTTAATGGACAAGGAATTTATAACTGACAGTATGAAAGCTGACGTGCTTATTGCCGCTCTTCCGTACATACAGAAATACTACGGCAAAACCGTTGTTGTAAAATACGGCGGTAACGCTATGATTGACCCAGAATTAAAAAAAGACGTAATGAGTGACATCATTCTTCTCACTCTTGTAGGTGTAAAAATCGTACTTATTCACGGTGGTGGTCCTGAAATCAGCTCACTTTTAGGTAAACTTGGCATTGAATCAAAATTTGTGAACGGACTCAGATACACAGATAATGATACTGCTGAGGTTGTGCAGATGGTTCTTGCAGGAAAAACCAACAAGGATCTGGTATCTCTTGTCGAGGTTTGCGGTGGCAAAGCTGTAGGTCTTTGCGGCATTGACGGAGGCATGATCAAAGCTAAAAAAGTTGATGACGGAGTTAATGATTACGGTTTTGTTGGCGATGTTGTGAGCGTTGATCCTTCACCTATAAAAAAGATCCTTGAAGAAAACTATATCCCTGTTATTGCCACTGTAGGAACTGACGAAGACGGTCAGGTTTACAATATAAATGCAGACACTGCGGCTGCTGAGATTGCTGCAGCTCTCGGTGCGGAAAACATCATTACTCTTACAGATATCCCCGGACTTATGAAAGACGTTAACGATAAGAATTCTCTCATCCCTGAAATTCATGTTGATGAAATCGATTCACTAATTGAAAGCGGTGTAATTTACGGCGGTATGATACCTAAGGTTCGAAGTCTTGAGGTTGCAGTCAGAGCTGGTGTAAAAAAGGCAGTTATGATTGACGGAAGAATACCGCATTCAATTCTTATAGAAATGTTCTCTAACGAAGGTATCGGCACTCTTATGTCAATGTGAGGTAGATAAAATGAGCAATTTTGATTTGATTAAAGAGCAAGATAAAACCTATGTTGCAAACACCTACGGCAGATTTGATGTTGCTATCAGGGAAGGCAAAGGCGCAACCTGTGTCGATTTTGACGGCAAGGAATATATTGATTTTTCAAGCGGTATCGGTGTTAACTCTCTTGGTTTTTGCGACGAAGGTTGGGTTGAGGCAGTTACTGCACAGTTAAATACACTTCAGCATATTTCTAACCTTTACTATACTAAGCCATGCGCAGATGTTGCTGAAATTCTCTGTGACAGAACGGGATTGAAAAAGGTTTTCTTCTCAAACAGTGGTGCTGAAAGCAATGAGGGTGCAATTAAATGTGCAAGAAAGTATAGCTTCGAAAAGTACGGCGAAGGCAGAAGTAAAATTGTAACTTTGCAGAATTCCTTCCACGGCAGAACGGTTACAACTCTCGCAGCAACCGGTCAGGATATTTTCCACAACTATTTCTATCCCTTTACAGAAGGGTTTATGTATACACCTGCAAATGACAAAGAAGCTCTTGAAAAGGCTCTTACAGATGATGTGTGCGGTCTTATGATGGAGCTTATTCAGGGTGAGGGTGGTGTAATGCCTCTTGAGCCTGAGTTTGTAAAATATGCAGAAACGCTCTGCAAAGAAAGAGATATAATTCTCATTATCGATGAGGTGCAGACAGGTGTAGGTAGAACAGGTGAGCTTTTTGCTTTCCAGAATTACGGCTTAAAGCCTGATGTTGTTTCCTGTGCAAAGGGAATCGGCGGCGGTCTTCCGCTCGGTTGCGTAATGTTCGGTGAAAAGACGGAAAATACTCTTGTTGCAGGTGACCACGCAACCACTTTCGGCGGTAATCCTGCGGTTACTGCAGGTGCAAAGTACATTCTTCAGAAAATGGACGAAGCATTCCTCAGTGATGTAAAAGCAAAAGGGGAGTATATGTGCGAAAAAGTTCTGAAAATGCCCCATGTAGAGGGTGTTGACGGTATGGGTCTTATGTTGGGTGTCCGTATCAGTGACGGCATTAAAAGCGCAGATATAGTAAAAAAAGGCATTGAATACGGCGCGCTTTTACTTACTGCAAAAACAAAAGTACGTCTTCTCCCGCCTTTGACAATCACTTATGAAGAAATTGACAAAGGTCTTGATGCACTTCTGAAAGCTCTTCAGTCCTTCTGATAAAATAATAACTAAAGTCCTTTAGAAAATTATCTAAAGGACTTGATTTTTTAAATAATATAAGATATAATATCAAAAGTTAATCGGGGTGTGGCGAAGTTTGGTATCGCGCTTGGTTCGGGACCAAGAGGCCATGGGTTCAAGTCCCGTCACTCCGACCATTTTCCGAAAAATGCTTGAAACTACAAGGTTTCAAGCATTTTTTTAGTGTCTTGTTCGCGCTTGGTTTTTTAGTAAAAATCTAACGAACCAAGAGGGAAAGAAAATCATGAGAAAAAAGCCTACAATCCGCATGAAATCTAAGGAAACAGCCGCAGAGGTATTTGAACTGTTTTTACTAACCAAGCGCGCTGATGGCGTAAAACCAAGAACGATCGAAACATACAAGCAACATTTCCATGCTATTTCAAAACACCTTGATATTACGGGGGAGATAGCGGAAATGACCACCACGGACTTAAAAAAGATGATAGTATCAATGCAGGACAAAGGACTTGCACCGAACTCAATCAAGAGTTATACAATCACTCTTAAAGCATTTTTATCTTGGTGTAATGCTGAGGGCATAACAAGCCTGAATATGAAAAAGTATAAGGGTGAAGAAACGATTAAAGAAACTTACTCAGATGAAGAACTGAAAATACTACTCCAAAAGCCGAACATGAAGAAATGCACCTTTGCCGAGTACCGTACATGGGTAGTTGTAAACTTTCTCATAAACAGTGGTAGCCGAGCCGCAACAATCCGCAATATACAAAACCGTGATGTGGATATGGAAAACAATGTAATTTATGCACGGCACACGAAAAACAGAAAAGCTCTTGTTATTCCTTTATGCTCTCAGATGTCCGCTGTTCTTTTGGAATACATGAAAATCCGAGGCGGCAAACAAGATGATTATTTGTTTCCGAGTGAAAGCGGAGAGCAAATGACGGAAAGCGGATTCAGGTGCAGTATTGCTAATTATAACCGTAGCCGAGGCGTGACAAAAACAAGCACACATTTATTCCGTCACACATTCGCAAAAAAGTATTTGGTTGATTGTGGCGGCAATGCCCTCATGCTTCAAAAATTATTAGGACACTCGACACTTGATATGACAAAGCATTATTGTGCTATCTTTGACACAGAGATAACAAAAGATTTTGACAGTTTTTCACCGCTTGCCAAATTCAGTACCAATAGTGAAAGAATAAAAATGCCGAAACGGTCTTGACGGTGTATCACGCGCCGTATAACGGCGGCAGAGGCGTTTTGTTTATTAAGTTGTGAGTTGTCTATATAAAAACAAATGCCCTCATGAGGGCAAAGAAACAGCGGGAGATGTTCGTCTCCCGCTTAATCTATTTAAAATACAAATTCACCCTTTTTAGGTGGTGTGTATGTTGGTCTTTTATTTCCCTATGCTGAGGGCGAGGGTATTTTTATTTCCGTTACTTTTGGTCGATAGCATGACTCAGCCTGACCAATATTTATCTCATTATTTGTTATATCAGTTGTATTATTTATTTCTATATTCTCTCTCATTACAACTTGACCGTTTTGCGGTATGCCCTCATCGACAGCCGTACTTGTTTCAAAATTTAATCCGTCTGTCAACACTTCATTTTTTATGCCGCTCACGGTACGCGGTTGAGGCTTTTCAAAGAATTCAAAGGTATTGCCCGCCGCAGGGACTAAATAACCTTTGTCAATGAGTATATGAAACTAATCGTGATAGGTTGACCTTGCCATGCCTATATCCCTGCGAACAGCCGCAGGAGATAAGGCAATGGTATAGCCGTTGGCATTTGAGGCAAGGTAGAGATACAGCCTCAGAGCAGTTGCTCCGAGGTCACGACTTGCCGCCTACCAATTTTCATTTTTGATACCGAGGAAATCAACCGTCGCGCGTTCACGGTTGATTTTAATGTTTCTCTGATTGGGATATGTTACTTTTGGCATATCACATTTTCTCCTTTTTCTCTAATTTATCAGTAGTTTCCGAGGTTCTTTATTTTATCGTTCAGGTTGTCAATTTCCTTGATAATATCAGTAACATCGACACTTATATTTAAACGCTGAATAACTTTATCAGCAATAACATCTATTTCACGGTCGCTTAATAAATTCTGTTTTATCATGTCCTTTTGGAATTGATACTATAAAGTAATATCCATAGACTTAGTCAATGCTTCAAGATAGCGTTCAAATGAACTTTTATACATCGGGCGTTCTCTCCTTTCATCAATATTTTTTCTGTGAGTTTTTATCTTAAACTTACATATATATTATACTAAAATTTTTATATAAAATCAAAGAAGACCGCCTGACGGTTAGTGTATAATTCTTATATATGAGGGCGGGTGGTAATATGGGAAAAATAAAATTTGCATTGAGCATAGTCAATAAATGTGGGTCGCTCCGCGTGCAAGAGTGATTTTGACTTGACCGTTATCGTTCTGTTCAAATTATAATAGATTTTTATAAATTCTATTAAAATCAATGTAGATTTCATTAGATTTAATCAGAATTTTCAATATTCAACCTTGATTATTAGAAAACACAATAAAATCAAAGAAATTCTGACAAATTTTGACAAAATACTTGACAATATATATATATATATATATAATTGATTGTACAATTTCGTGTATTTTTACGAGATTGTACATTTTTATTTTTGGAGGTGCGCGACATGCGTATTATTATTGACACAGAATTAAACAAAATCATTGTACCCGACAGTTTCTTCAATCAGATTGACAAGATGAACAAGGTGCTTGCTGAAAACAAAGCAGACAAAACCGTTGATTATGTTCAGTACATAAAAGACTCTTTTGAAAAAGCTATGAAAGAAGCTCCTATCCGTAAATCAGATATTAAAAAGAGATAATATGGCTAAACGAGTAACACCTGAGGAGATTGTTGAAATGCACCGCCTTTATGCCAAATACGGCAATTATGCAGAGGTTGGCAGACAAATGGGGCGTAGCGGTTCAACAGTTGCCAAATATATCAAAATGAAAGGAACACCTCAAATTGTAGTTCACACTTTTAAAGAGGTTGTGAGAGGTTAAATTATGGATTCGTCAATTACAATTATCATGATAATATTAGGTATTGTTGCTATAGTTTTCTTTTATGCTTCTTATCTAATAGCAAAAGAATTTTATAATATTGCCATATTGAAAGGCTATCGAGATAAGAAATATTTTTGGTATTGTTTTTTCTTTTCAATTTTAGGTATTTTACTTGTAATAGCTTTACCAAATAAAAGCAACAAAACCCAAAAGCGTATTGATAATCTCCCAGAATTATAAGGAGAAAAACATGAAAGACAGATACACAAAAATTTTTACACTTTCAAAAAACAATGTTTTATTTGTACCTAATTGTCCCGTAAGTATAGAAGCAGGAGCTTTGTTAGTTGATAATCAGGAAAGTCAGGTACTTGCACAGCTTAAGTTTAAGAATAATTCTAAGAAAAGCATAAAGGATATTGAAGTTGTTTTCAAAGTATATGATTCAACGGGTTCAAAAATCAATAAAGATGTTACATACAAATATGTTGATTTAATTGCCGCACCAAACGAATTATTTGGTTCAAACATACCCGTTTTAATGGATGATAACAATACTAATGCTTTTATGGTAGAAGTTTTAAGCGTTCAATTTAGCGACGGAACCAATTGGAATAAAGTAAATGAACAAGTAATGCAGACGGCTAAAAAAATTGGAAATCAGGCTGTTGATGTAGCAAAAGTAACAACAGAAAAAGCTACAAAAAAGGTGTTGCCTTTAGTTGCTAATATATTTGTTTTTGCTTTCTTACTATTTGCTTCTCTTGGTTTTTGCTTTACAGTATTTGAGCAAGGGTACACAGCAGAAATAACAGAAATAATTTCAGGAATTGGATTTATATTAGCAACAATCATTTCTTTTCCCACGTTTGGTTCTATTGTTGCCAAGAAAGACAACGGCAAGAAACTTCGTTTTGCAAGGTGGATTGTTGTGTGGCTTATTGCCGTTGTAAGTTTCATTCTTCTAAGACTCTAATATTTGATACTGATGAAAGCGGGAACAATTCCCGCTTTTGTTATGTGTTCGCAAAGGTACACCTTTATAAACACGCAAATTCACCGTGTTTTCTTTGTTCGTTAAATATGTAAAACAATTTACAAATATATTCGCAAATGTATTGACATTTACGAACACTTATGATATAATACGAACATAAGATAAAGAAAGGGGCGCGAACATGGACAGCCGCACATACTTCTACGCACGAGTATCAAGCAAAGACCAAAACCTTGACCGCCAAATATCTGCTTTTAAGTCTCTTGGAGCAACCGAGAGAGATATAATAACAGATAAGGAAAGCGGCAAGAACTTAGACCGTTCAGGTTATCAGGCTTTAAAAAATGCAATGCTCCGTCGCGGTGATACACTTGTTGTAAAATCACTCGACAGACTAAGCAGAAACAAAGCCGATATAAAAAACGAACTTCAATATTTTAAGGATAACGGCATAAGGCTTAAAGTTATTGATTTACCAACAACAATGATGAACTTGCCTGAGGGTCAGGTATGGGTCTTTGAAATGGTAAATAATATTCTTATTGAGGTTTTGGGAACGATAGCCGAGCAAGAACGCGAAACAATCAAAAAGCGTCAGGCTGAGGGCATTGAAGCCGCAAAGCAAAAAGGCAAGAAATTAGGCAGACCTGCATTGACATTTCCTGAAAATTGGTCTGAGGTTTATGCCTCTTGGAAAGCAGGAGAGATAACCGCAAAGACCGCAATGAAAATGACCGAAACAAAAAGAACGAGTTTTTACAAACTCGTTAGTATGACAGAATAATAAAATATTACCAAGTGCGTTCAAGCGTGGCGAAGTTTGGGTTTTGGTGTTGCGACAGCAACACATCGCGGCGACGGTTCGGGACCAAGAGGCCATGGGTTCAAGTCCCGTCACTCCGACCATTTTTAAGAGATTACTTAGAAGAGTAGTCTCTTAAATTTTTTATACGAAAAAACCGCCTCGTCGAGACGGTTAGTATTATATATCATTCTAACATTGTTATCTCATCACCTTCAAAAACCTTGCCGCCCTTGATAACCTTTGCGAAAATTCCTTCACGGGGCATTACACATTTGCCGACAAGCTTCTGAATTGCGCAGCCTTCGTGACATTCTTTGCCAATCTGGCTGATTTCAATAATGCATTCGCCGACTTTTAGTTTTGTTCCCACAGGAATTGTATAAAGCTCAATCCCTTCTGTAGTGATGTTCTCTGCAAAAACGCCGTGACATAAACCGTCTGCAGGCAATCCCTTAGACTTATCAATACTTTCTTTTGCAAGAAGGCTTACCTGACGGTGCCATTTACCTGCGTGTGCGTCGCCCTCAAATCCAAAATCTTCAATAAGTATACCCGGATTGATTTTTGCCTTGGGTGTGCCTTTCTTTTCGCTTATGTTGATTGATAATACTTTTCCGTTCATTTTTTATCCTCCTATAAGATTTAGTCCGTGATGATTACCGTAACCGCAGCCAAAGCTGTGTGAGGATGGTTTGGCAAGAATTATTCTCCCGACTTCATCCCTGAGTTTTTCTTCTTCGTTAATGTATGGTACAATGTCGTATTCTTCCGGGTTGCCGAGGCAAGGTTTGATTTTACCGTCTGAAAGCAACCTTATTCTGTTGCACTCGCTGCAAAATTTTTGACTTACGGGAGTGATGAAGCCGATTCTCCCTTTGAAGCCTTCAGCAGTGTAGTATCGTGCAACACCTTTTTCGAAATCAGATGTCCCTTCTTTTACAAACGGTTTTAGAAAAGGAAACTCAGCGAGTATATCTTCTCCTTTAATTATGAGATTGCTATCCTCGCCGTCGGAAGAAAAGGGCATAAGCTCAATAAAACGGACATCAATTTTTCTTGTTCTTGCAATATCGATAAGATTGCCGGCTTCTTTGTCATTCTTACCTTTAGTAAGTACAGCGTTGAGCCTGATAGGAGAGAGCCCGACTTTTTCGCATTCGTTAATTCCTTCATAAACCTGACTGAGTCCGTCAAAGCCCGTAATCTCTTTATATTGTTTGCGGTCGGTTGTGTCAAGACTTATGTTAACGGCAGTTACACCTGCATTTTTCAATTTTTCGGCATATGAGCTCAGCAGTATACCGTTGGTGGTTACTGCGATTTTTTTTATGCCCTCAATTTTGCTTATTCTTTCAGCAATTACGGTAATGTCTCTTCTTACTAGAGGTTCACCGCCCGTAAGTCTTACTTTAGTAATACCGTGAAAAGCGAAGGCTCTTACAATTTTTTCAATTTCTTCTGGTGTAAGCTCTCTGTCGTTTTCTTTTTTTGCACCACAGTATGAGCAGTTGAGGTTACAGCGCTTCGTAACTGAAACACGCAGATAGCTTATGTCTCTTCCATAGTTGTCAATCATTTTTAAAATCGCTCTTTCCACCGGTTTTTTCTAAAAGTCTGATTTCTTTAATTTCCATTTTTCGGTCAATTGCCTTGCACATATCGTAAACAGTAAGCGCTGCAACTGTAACTGCTGTAAGCGCTTCCATTTCAATGCCGGTTTTATAACTGCATTTGCCGGTTGCGTAAATATAAAGCTCATCAGTACTATTATTTTCAAAGGTGATTTCAATGCTTTCAATCGGAACATTATGACAAAGAGGAATAAGGTCACTTGTCTTTTTTGCGCCCATAATACCTGCAATTCTTGCCGTTGCAAGACCGTCACCTTTTTTCAGTGAAGAAGAGAGGAGCTTACTCAGGGTTTCTTCCTGCATTTTGATTCTTCCGAAAGCAGTAGCAGTTCTTCTTGTAATTTCCTTTTCGCCAACATCAACCATAACTGCTTCACCTTTTTTATTCAGATGTGTAAGTTCAGACAAAG
>JAZSQU010000076.1:0-62660 GCA_045538095.1 Acutalibacteraceae bacterium
AAGAGAGGAGCTTACTCAGGGTTTCTTCCTGCATTTTGATTCTTCCGAAAGCAGTAGCAGTTCTTCTTGTAATTTCCTTTTCGCCAACATCAACCATAACTGCTTCACCTTTTTTATTCAGATGTGTAAGTTCAGACAAAGTAATAACCTCCCATCTCATCAAGTCTTTTTTTCAGTTCGTCGCTTTTAATAATTTCAATAAACTCCTTAACTTTGTCGCTGTTATATGCGTTTTCATCAACGAGAACATCATATTCTTCAACGCAAAGCTCAATAAAATCAAGGTCGTACATTTTTGCGGCAGAATAGATTCCCAAGCCGCAATCGGCATTACCTGCAGCGATAAGTGCTGCCACGGCAGTGTGGGTAAATTCTTCGTTGCGATAACCCTCAATGTCACTCTTGTTCATACCGTTTTTACTGATAAGATAATCGCAGAGGATTCTTGTACCTGAACCTACCTGACGGTTCACATATCTGCCTTTTACAATATCCTTAAAGCTATTAATGGAAAGGGGATTGCCCTTTTTTACCATTAGGCCTTGAATTCTACCAACACCTTTAATCAGTCTGACGCCGCCTTCGGGAAAATATTTCTGAACATAGCTTTCGTTGTATTTTCCGCTGACAGTATCAAGAAGGTGTATGCAACCAAGGTGAGCTTGTTTATTTTTAATTGCAGTAATCGCACCCATACTGCCAACGTGTGATGATGCAGTTCGGAAGGGATAACCTTTTCTCTTAATCATATCGGCAATTTCATCAATTAGTGGGTCATGACTACCTGTAACAATAAGTGAATTTTCAATTTCTACTTTATTTCTGAGAAGCTCAATTTCAACCTCTTCACCGACATCAAAGCCTTCAGAGTTCTGTGGAACAGTAAGGATACCGTCTGCTTTTGTAAAGCTTGTGATGACACCTGCGCCTCTGGAAAGAGGAACGGCTACAAAGCCGTCATCAGTTTTGCCGAGAGTAACACGCACGTATTCACGGTACTTCAACGAAGAAACTACTCTTTTTCCGAGTGTTGCGGTAATTTTTTCTCTACTATTACAGTTGTGTTTATAGTAAAGTCCGACAACTGATTTTACTATTTCGTCCATAACAACAATACCTGATACGGGATAGCCCGGTATGCCGATTACGGGAACCTTATTGATAATTCCGAGTACCGCAGGCTTACCCGGCTTGATTGCAATTCCATGGAAAAGAACTTCGCCGAGCTCAGAAATAATTGAGCTTGTATAATCGTCTCTGCCTGCAGAAGAACCTGCAAGAACAAGAACTGCATCACATTCTTCTGCCATATTTACTATAGCCTTTTTAAGAAGGTCTTTTTTATCTTTAACTATATCGTGAATTTTGCTTTCAGCTTTCCATTCAGCGAGCATTGAAGAGAAAATTGTTGAGTTAAATTCAATAATTTCACCTTTCTGAGGATTTTTCTTAGGTGAAACAATTTCATCACCCGTAGGAATTATGCCGAAAACGGGTTTCCTGATTACTTCGACCTCAGTAATTCCGCCTGCAAGAAAAGCACCGCAGAGTGACGGTGAAATAACGGTAAATGACGGCGCAATCATATCACCCATACAAATATCTTCGCCGACCTGACGGACATTCTGCCAAGGATGAACTGCTGAGAGAATTGAAAGGTTTCCGCCGCCTTCTTCTGTCAGGTCCTCAACCATAATTACACTGTCGGTATCATCAGGCAAAGGATCGCCTGTGTCAACAACGGTGTACATATCAGGCGTAAGAATGATGGGATTGCTCTCCGAAGCGCCGTAGGTGATTTCAGCCTTGACAGCAATTCCGTCCATTGCACTGGCATTGTAATGGGGTGAGCAGATTTCAGCGTAAACAGCCTTGCTGAGCATTCGTCCGATGGCATGCTGCACTTTTATTCTCTCATCTTCAGATGTAAATCCGTTTGACTCAAGGTGATGAAGATATTCTTTTTTAGCTGTATCAAGCTCACTGTTGCTGAGATAATTATGTTTCATTTCAATATCTCCTTTTAAAACAAATGAACGGTGACTTCTTCGTTTTCCTTAAGTCCCTCACAGTTTCTGTCAATGATTATATATCCGTCACATTGTGAAAGAGCAGAAACAAAGGCGCTTTTTGCGTATACAGGCTCAGCAGTCTCGCCGTTGATTCTTACGCTTAAAACCTCTTCTCTACCGTGATTCGATGAAATGTTCCTGCTCATTTTAAGCTTAGCAGTTCTCTGCTTTGACTTCATTTCATATAGTTTATGGGTGAGAGGTTTTACGATAAGAAGTGTTACATAAAAAGCTGCAGCAGGATTACCGGGCAGACCGAAAACAGCTTTTCCGTTTATTGTACCGTAAATTGTAGGTTTGCCGGGTTTCAGCGCAATCCCGTGAAAATGAACCTTACCGAGAGCTGAAATAACATTAACGGTCATATCTTTGACACCTGCTGATGAGCCACCTGAAATAAGTACAATGTCATTTTCATCTGAGGCTTTTTTTACAGCTTTCAGAATTGATTCATAGTTGTCCTCAACAATGCCGTATTCAGTCCATATGCAGCCCATTTCTTCTGAAAGTGATATAAGAAGATGGGAGTTAACGTCCCTTATTTTGCCGTTTTCAGGCTTTTCAGTAATATCTACAAGCTCATCACCGGTTGAGATAATGCCTAATCTTATTTTCTTTGTTACTTTAACTTCGCTTATTCCAAGTGCAGCAAGTACACCGACATGCTTTGATGAAAGGAGAGTGCCTTTTTCAAGAATAAGCTGACCTTTTTTAAAATCATCACCTTTTTTTGTAACATTTTCAAATGGACTGACAGATTTGAAAATCAGACAAAATTCATCAAAAGTGCAGTCGGTATTTTCAACCATTACCACGCTGTCTGCACCTTCGGGCAGCATTCCACCCGTTGAAATTTTAACACACTGACCTTCATTAAGGATAGTTTCTGTTTTTTCACCCATTAAAACTTCACCGATAATGTCGAGCTGAGAGGGGAGAGCTTCAGAGGAGCCGTAGGTATCAGTGGCTTTAACCGCATAACCGTCAACTGTGCTTCTGTCAAAGGCCGGTATATATTCTGAAGAAAATATATCCTCATAAAGAATTCTACCACTGCAATTATTAATATTCACCGTTTCATACTCTCTTTTAAACGAAAGTTCGCTGTTTAAAATTATCTGAACGGCTTCCCAGAGAGATACAACATTCAGCAAGTGTACTCCTCCTTTCAGTCAAGTCTCCATTGTGAAATGAATTTTTCGCTCCAATCATTTTTAGGGTTTTCTAAAATATCAGAAACATTTCCGTCTTCAACCACTTTTCCGTCACAGAGAATGATTATTCTGTCACCCATAGTCTTGGCTTGTCTCGGTGAATGGGTTGTCATAATTATTCCGCAGCCTGTTTCTTCTTTGTATTTTCTGATGGCAGCCTCTATAATTTCTGCACCTTCAACATCTGCAGCAGAAGTCGGTTCATCGAGTAAAAGAAAATCAGCTTTATTAATAAGAATTCTTGAAAGCGCCAGACGCTGACATTCACCACCGGAAAGTGTTTTTGCATTTTTATCCTTAAGATGGTAGAGGTTCATTCTTTTAAGCATATCTTCGCATTTCGCTTTGCTGCTTTTTGTGTCAGAAAGAGCAAAGTGAAGATTTTTTTCTACTGTTTTTGAAAACGGTATGCTTTGTTGGGGGAGATAAAGTATTTTTTCGCAATTTACAATATCACATTTATCGGCTTTAATAATACCTGACAATATTTTCAGTAAAGTGGATTTACCACTGCCGTTTGGTCCTGCAATAACTACAGTTTCGCCTTTATTGAATGTAAGTGAGGAAACATCAAGTACGGTTCTTGCACCGTATTTTTTCAGTGCGTTATTAACCCTAATCATTTTTTTCCTCCTTTATCAGCATTCCTGCAATTATGTTTACAACAAGTGAAATTAAAAGAAGAACCATACCTAAGGCCAAAGCAAAGCTGAAGTTGCCCTTGTTTGTTTCAAGCACAATTGCAGTTGTCATAACCCTGGTTTTCCACTGAATGTTACCGCCGACAAGACTTACCGCACCAACTTCAGCAATAGAGCGACCAAAAGCATTAAGCACAATACTGAGTAGTTGGTATCTGTTTTCACTTAAAAGCAGATGAAGCGTTTTTGCTTTCGACAGGTTAAGTCCCTTTGCTGTTTCGATTATTGTTTTACCGCCGCCTGAAACAATTGCCTCAGTTAGATTAATCACAACAGGAGTAATAAGCATAAACTGTGCAATTACCATTACGTTAACGCTGTAAAGCCAACCAAGTGAGCCGAAAACACCGTTTTTTGTGAAAAGCATATAGACAATCAGGCCTGCCACCACAGGAGGCAGACCCATAAGAGTACCTGTTAATTTTTTTATAGTCCTCTTGCCCTTGAAATCTTTCTTTCCGATTATAATACCGAGAGGTATTCCCACAAAGCACGATAATACCGTGCTGAAAAAGGACATACGGAGAGTTACTCCAAGAATCTGAAGCAACTCTCTGTCCATAGAAAGAAGCATTCCAAAAGCTTCTGTCAGTTTTTCCAAGGCTTATTCTTCAAGAAGATAGAAGAGAGCTGAGCCGTATTCTTCTTCGCCGTATTTTGCAATAAGAGCTGAAGCTTCATCACCCGTCATCCACTCAATAAGAGCCTTTGCACCCTCTGTGTTGATGTCAGTAAGTTTTTCGGGATTACACTCAATAAGTGAGTATGTATTCTTCATATCTTCGCCTTCAGCAAGAAGAATTTCAAGGTCTAAATCAGCTTTGTTTGAAAGGAAGGTAGCCTTATCAGTAAGGCAGTAAGCACCTTCTTCACTTGCCATTGTAAGACAAGCGCCCATACCCTGACCTGCATTGATGTACCATGAAGCTGTTTCTGCATCCGGAACATTTTCACCCCAGATTTTCAGTTCAGCCTTGTGTGTACCGCTTTCGTCACCACGAGAAATGAACTTAGCTTCTGCTTCTGCGATTTTAGCAAAAGCTGCTGCAGCATTTTCGCTATCCTTGATAGCTGCTGCGTCTGCTTCGGGACCTACAACAACAAAGTAATTGTACATAAAAGGAATTCTTTCAACTCCGTAGCCTTCGCTTACAAATTCTTCTTCTGAAGCCTTTGCGTGAACAAGGATAAGGTCAGCGTTGCCGTCTTTTGCAGCCTGAATAGCAGCGCCGGTACCTGCTGACTGTACCTCAACTGTGTAGCCCGTTGCTTCTTCAAAAACGGGAAGAAGGTAGGAAAGAAGACCTGAATCATTTACGGAGGTTGTGGTTGACATGCGGATGACTTTGTTTTCGGGTGTTTCTGTGCCGCCACATGCAGCAAAGCAGAAAACAAGTGAAACAGCCAATAAGAGTGCGAGAAGTTTTTTCATAATTCATTCTCCTTTTCAATCACGGAAGGCTTGAGAATTTCTTCTGCAGCCCTCGACCGGTGCCTTGGTTTTATTTTTTGAAAGGCAGTGTTTTTTCGGTCTTGCCCTGTTTTCATGCACTTGAAGGTGTTTAGAAAAGTCGGGTCGGTTTATGAATTAATGCGAAAAATCGCAAACTTCACTTATTTACATAAACTAAAACGTCGTAAACATATACAAAAACGATAAAAAATAATATAATTGTTTAATAACTCTTGTAAAATCTGTACTTATATGTTATATTATACACATAAAATCTGAAATGTAAAGGGTGATTTTATGACTTTCGGAATAATTTGTGTCAGTGACCGTTGCAGTAAAGGCGTTTGCGAAGACAAAAGCGGACCCCTTATAAAAGAAATGCTCTCTGCTTTCGGTGATAATTTCACATATCACACTGTACCGGATGAAAAGGATGAAATCATGAAGGCTCTTATTAATCTTTCAGACGAAGTGAAGGCTGATGTAATTTTTACAACAGGCGGCACCGGTTTTGCACCGAGGGATGTAACGCCTGAAGCAACACTGAGTGTTGTTGAAAGACCTGTTTACGGAATTCCCGAAGCAATCCGTGCAGAAAGCCTTAAAATTACAAAAAAGGCAATGTTATCAAGAGGTGTTGCCGGAATCAGAGGAAAGACTCTTATTGTTAATCTTCCGGGCAGCCCTAAGGCTGTTAAGGAATCTCTTGAGGTTGTTATTCCGGTTCTGCCTCACGCAGTTGAAACTCTTTTGGGGATTACTCTTAACTGCGGAGGAAATTATGGTAAGGGCGGTGATTAATTGAGCCACAAAAACGAAACCCAGCTTTTCAGTGTTGACGACAAAACCGTGTGCATTGTCGGTTGCGGTGCTCTTGGTACAAATGCAGCAGTGCACCTTGCGGGAGCAGGAGTGAAAAAGCTTTATCTCTGTGATTTTGACACTGTAAATCCTTTAAATCTTAATCGTCAGTTTCTGTATACTGAAAGTGATGAAGGTTCTTACAAATGTAAAATTCTTAAAGAAAGACTCACATATTATTCAACAGAAACTGAGTATATACCGGTTGTCAGGAAAATTTTATCTGAGGATGACCTCAGCTTTGCAAAGGACTGTGACATCATCCTTTGCTGTGTTGACAATGCCGCAGCCAGAAAAACAATTTCTGAATTTTCTGATGCTGAAGGTATTCCCTCGGTTTTCGGATGTATTGACGGTTTCTACGGAACCGCATATCTCTATATTCCCGGTGAAACTCCATGTCCCGATTGTGCAGGTATAATTAATGACATTTCTGTGCGAAGCTCTGTTTCATCTTCAGCTGGAATCATCGGTTCTATGGAAGTGAATCTTGCACTCAGATATCTTCTTAACAATGATGAAAACTCGGCAGGTAAAATCTTTGTGTTTGACGGAGATTTATGGGATACGCTCAGAATAAAGAAAAGTTTAAAATGCAAAAAATGTAATACACCTGAGGTGAAAGTATGACAAACTTAAAAGGCTATATGGGTAAGGTGCTTTTCGTTGACCTTACAAACAAGACCTACAAGGAATTTCCTTGGACAGACGAAGACCGAAAAAGAACAATCGGTGGCAAAATTATGGCTGCCGACATTCTTCTTCAGCACATCAGACCAGGTATGAAGGCTTTTGACGAGGATAATTGGCTTGTTATTTCAACGGGGCCTCTTACTCGTTGCAAAACTCCTTCATCAACACGATTCAACATATCCACGGTTTCACCGCTTACAGGCATACTTACATCATCAAACTGCGGCGGACCTTTCGGCAGACGTCTTAAAAAAGCAGGTTGGGATGCAATGGTGATTACCGGTAAAGCAAGTGAGCTTACCTGGATTGAAATCGTTGACAGCGAGGTTACTTTCCATGAAGTGCCGGAAATGAAAGGCATGCTTACAGGCGAGGTTCAAAAACAGTTTAAGGGCGGTGGTACGCCTCTTGTAATCGGTCCCGCAGGTGAGAACAAAGTGCTTTATGCCGGTGTATTCAGCGGTGAAAGGACTGCAGGCAGAGGCGGCGTCGGTGCTGTTTTCGGTGACAAGAATCTTAAAGTAATTACTGCAAAGGGTACTCAGAATCCTGAAATTTTTGATCAGGAAAGACTTGACTTCCTTTCTGAGCAGTGGAAAATGCAGCTTCTTCGACATCCCATTACCGGTGCACAGCTTTCAAAGCTCGGCACTGCCGGTCTTGTTGCTCCTATGCAGGCACATAGAATTCTTGCAACTAAAAACTTCAGCGGTGGCAGATATGACAGCTTTGAAAAGATATCAGGTGAAGAGCTGAGAGAAAAATATCTCGTTGGTAACGGCAACTGTTTTTCATGTCCTATGCGCTGCGAAAGACGAGTTAAGGTTGACGGTAAGAATGTAAAGGGCCCTGAACTTGAAACTCTCGGACTTTTCGGTCCCAACATCATGAATGATGATATTGAAAAAATTCTTCGCTGGAACTACGAGCTTGACGAGCTTGGCATGGACACAATTTCATGTGCAGGTTCAATTGCTTTTGCAATGGAGCTTAACGAAAAGGGTATGTGGGACAGCGGCCTTGAATTCGGCAAAACAGACAACATCAGTGAAGTTTTCAAAGATATTGCCTATCGCAAAGGTATCGGTGATATTCTTGCTGACGGCACAAAGCGTATGAGTGAAAGATTTGGCGGAAAAGAATTTGCAATTCACGCAAAAGGTATGGAGCTTGCAGCTTATGAGCCAAGAGGTGCTGTTGGTCAGGGTCTCGGTTATGCAACAGCAAACCGTGGCGGTTGCCACCTGAATGCAGGTTACATGGTAGTTCTTGAGGGACTCGGTCTCAATATGAACTCCTATACTCCCAAGGGTAAGGCCAGTCTTTCAATTATGTTCCAGAATGTTATGGAGGCTGCCTCTGCTGCAGGTTGCTGTGTGTTCACATCCTATGCAATTCTTCCTTGGTTTATCGTAGCTAAGCCTGCAAGTGTATTGACCAGAGTTGTACAGCAGGCTTTCAAGGTACTCACACCGATTTTGTATATTGGCATGCAGTATCCGCAGATCCTTGCTTTTAATGTGCCGCTTATTCAGTACCCGAGAGCTCTCAATGCAGCATGCGGTACTTCATACACAATGGGTACATTTATAAAAGCAGGCTCATACGGTTATAATGTTGAAAGAGTATGTAATGTCATTTTAGGTCTTCCTGTCGGTAAAGAAGCAGACACACTTCCAAAGCGTCTTACCGATGAAGAACAAGTGCCCGGCAATAAAAAGACGAAGGTGCCTCTTGATAAAATGAAGAGGAGCTATTACATAATCCGTGGTTGGAAAGATGGTGCTCCTACAATGAGAATGATTAAAAAGCTTGGAATCAAGCTTCCCGAATGTGCAAAGGAGGTCTATCCTTATGGTAAAGGTTAAAATTTTCGGTGTAATCCGTTCCACAACCGGCTTCAGTTATCTTGAGGTTGATGCAAAAAATGTTAAAGCTATTTTTGATGAAATTTCATCGAAAATGGAAAAAGGTTATAAAGAAGACCTTGAAAAGCTTGAACAAATGAAAAACGATCCCAATGTGAAATTCATCAAGCCGAGAAATCCTGCCCTTGAGCTTCACGAAAAGCTCGAATTCGGCGATGCAGTTGTATACGTCAACGGTGAAAGATGTATCCGTAAAAGCAAGAAGCTTTCAGACGGAGATGAAGTCTGGCTTTTAAGTCCTGCAGCAGGCGGTTGAGGAGAATTTTAATAAACTATGAAAACTGTAATTATCGACAAAGAAAAGTGTATCGGTTGCGGAAAATGTGTCCGTGACTGTGTAAGCGAAAAAATTAAGCTCAATAACGGCAAGGCTGAGTTTATGTATGAAAAATGCATTCAGTGCGGACACTGCTATGCAATCTGTCCTGTTAATGCAGTAACCATGACTAGCTACGGTGCTGTTCCTGAAGAAAAGCCGGTTTCATTAACTGAGTTTGACAGTGACAAACTTCTTACCGCAATGAAGAGCAGACGTACAATCCGTCAGTTCAAGGATGAAAAAGTCAGTGATGAGCTTATTGAAAAGATAATTGAAGCAGGAAGATATTGCCCGACAGGTACAAATGCTCAGGATTTTTCTTTTACTGTTATTAAAGATAATCTCGAATTCTTTGAAAAAGAGGCAGTTAAGCTGTTCAGAAACGGTCAGAAGGTTGGTAGCAGTGTAATTAAATACATCCGAAATACCACTATTGATGACAACTTCTTTTTCAAGAAAGCACCTTTGGTCATAATTGTTAACGGCAAAGGAAAAACATCACCTTGTCTGGCTTCTTCCTATATGGAGCTTATGGCTGAAAGCTTAGGGCTCGGTGTGCTTTACAGTGGCTTTTATATTGCCGCCACAAAACTTTCCAGAAAAATTTCAAGAAATCTTCATACACCCGACGGCCATGTTCCAGTAACTTGCCTTGTGATTGGCTATCCCGACGTGGAGTATGAACGTATACCGCCGAGAGAAAAGGCAAAAGTTAATATATTATAATTTGCTCTGTTTACAAAGCACAGACAATAAAGACATTCCCTTATTTTGAGGAGTGTCTTTTCTGTGTTATAAAACACGGTAAAATTTTTTCAGTTTTTTTGAAAATCACTTGCAATTTATAGAGATATGGTATATAATACACTCAAACGAACATTTGTACGGTATGGAGGTACATAAAAATGTCTGATAAAATACGTGCACTCAACGCGGCTCTTGCTCAGATTGAAAAGCAATACGGCAAAGGTGCAATTATGCGTCTTGGACAGAACGCTGATATGAATGTAGAGGCTATCTCTACAGGCTCTTTGGGCCTTGACCTTGCAACAGGTATCGGTGGTCTTCCGAAGGGCAGAATAGTTGAAATTTACGGTCCTGAATCCTCGGGTAAGACAACACTCGCTCTTCATTGCGTAGCTGAAGCTCAGAAAGCAGGGGGCGAAGCAGCTTTTATTGATGCTGAACACGCTCTTGATCCGGTTTACGCAAGAGGTATCGGTGTTGACGTTGATTCTCTTCTCGTTTCTCAGCCTGATAACGGTGAGGACGCTCTTTCAATCACAGAGGCTCTTGCTCGTTCAGGCGCACTTGACATTATTGTTGTTGACTCTGTTGCAGCACTTGTACCCAGAGCTGAAATTGAAGGTGAAATGGGCGACAGCCATGTAGGTCTTCATGCGCGTCTTATGTCTCAGGCACTCAGAAAGCTTACCGGTGTAATCGCAAAGAGCAACACACTTGTAATTTTCATTAACCAGCTTCGTGAAAAAGTTGGCGTAATTTACGGTAATCCGGAGGTTACGACCGGTGGTCGTGCTCTTAAATTCTATTCTTCAGTGCGTATTGATGTAAGAAAAACCGAGCAGCTTAAAGCACCCGGAAATGAGTTTATCGGTGCAAGAACAAGAGCAAAAATCGTTAAGAATAAGGTTTCACCACCGTTTAAGGATGCAGAATTCGATATTATGTATGGCACAGGCATTTCAAAAGTCGGCGAAATCGTTGATCTTGGTGTGAAGTTTGATATTATCAATAAGAGTGGCGCATGGTTCTCATACGGTGAAACAAGACTTGGCCAGGGTAGAGATAACGTAAAGCTTCTTCTTCAGCGTGAAACAAATCTTTGCAATGAAATCGAAGAAAAAATCCGTGAAAGTCTTCGTTATAAAGGACTCGAAGAAGTTGAAAAAGAAAACGAAGCTGAGTCTGTGATTGTTCCGGTTAAATCCAGAGGCAGTGTCAGAGCGAAAATTGATATTGCCGTTGATGATGACGATTAATGAAAATAACATATAAAAAGGGTAAGGGAGATAAAATTCACGTCAGTGTTGACGGTGAGTATTCGTTCACTGTTGATGAAACATTTTTTTACTCCCTTAACCTTAAGGAAAATACAGAGCTCACAGCCGATGAGCTGAAAGATATAACACTTAAAGCAGGGGAAAGAAGAGCATATAATTATGCCGTTTCCCTGCTTTCAAGACGTGAACACACTGTTAAAGAAATCGAGGATAAATTAAAAAGAAAAGGCTACGGCCAATTTTCTGAGAAAACTGCAGAGCGACTTATGTCTGAAGGTTATCTCAGCGACGAACGATTTGCAAAACTTTATGTGCGTGAACTCGTTAACCTTAAGGGTTATGGCAGAAGACGCATAAGGGATGAGCTTTACCGTAGGGGTGTAAGCCGCGAAATTGCTGAGGAAGTTCTCCACGATACCGAATTTTCCGATAACAGACTGAAGGATTTGGTTGAGAAGAAATATCTCAGATATCTCGATAATGAAAAAGGTGTACAAAAAACAGTTAATGCACTTCTGAGACTCGGATATTCTTACGGAGAAATCAGAGATGTGCTCAGAGAAATTGCAGACGAAAACGATATGTATGAGGTGGACAATGAGTAAAATTGCGATGATTGGCCTTGGTTGCCCTAAAAATCAGGTTGATGCCGAAATAATGCTTTCTAAGCTTGTTGACAGTGGTTTTGAACTTACTGCTGACCTTGAAGAGGCTGATGCAGTGATTGTCAACACCTGTGGTTTTATTGATGATGCAAAAAAAGAGGCAATTGATTACATACTTGAAGCCTGCGAAATGAAAAAAGATGGCACTGTAAAAAGTGTTATTGTAACTGGATGCCTTGCAGAGCGATATAAAGAAGAAATTATGACCGAAATCCCTGAAGTTGACGCCTGTGTAGGAATCGGCGCTAATTCTCGTATAGCCGAAGTTTGCAAAACAGTTCTTGACGGGCATAAATTCTGTGAATTTCCTGACAAAAACTGCTTGCCTCTTGACGGTGACAGACTTCTCACAACGCCGTCACACTACGCTTACCTTAAAATAGCTGAAGGTTGTTCTAATCACTGTACTTACTGTGCTATTCCGGAAATTCGAGGAAAATTCAGAAGCCGACAGTTTGAAAGCATAATCTCAGAAGCAAATCAGCTTGCTGCAAGCGGTGTAAAAGAGCTTATTCTCGTTGCTCAGGATACAACCAAGTACGGTATTGACCTTTACGGTGAATTACGGCTTTCTGAACTTATTAAGGAAATTGCAAAAATTAACGGAATTGAATGGATACGTTTGCTCTATTGCTACCCTGAAAGCATTACCGACGAGCTTATTAATGTTATTGCAAATGAAAATAAAGTCTGCAAATATATTGACCTTCCTCTTCAGCACTGTAACGGTGATGTTTTAAAGAGAATGAACCGAAAAGGTAATAGAGAATATCTCGCTGAACTTATAAGTAAGATGCGTAATAAAATTCCCGAACTTACTCTCAGAACTACTTTTATTACAGGCTTTCCCGGTGAAACCGAAGAGCAGTTCACTGAGCTTTGCGAGTTTATTAATGAAGTTAAGTTTGACCGATTAGGCTGTTTTGCTTATTCTCCGGAAGACGGCACTGCTGCTGCTAAGCTTGACGGACAGCTTGATGTGGAAATCAAGAGAAAACGTGCTGAAATCATTATGAATGAGCAGATGCTTATTATGGAAGAAAAACAAAAAGCAAAAATCGGTACTACAGTTGATGTAATTGTTGATTACTTTGATGATGATAATCTTATTTACGTTGGCAGAACTTCAAACGATGCTCCTGAAATCGATACAAACTGTATAATTTCAAGCGAGGACGAGCTCACTGCAGGCGAAATCATCAAATGCAAGGTTATAGGCTTTGACGACTTTGATATGGTTGTTGAAGTAGTTTAAGAATATAGGATTGTCGTTACAAAAACGGCAATCTTTCTGTTAAATGAAACGGTGTTATTATGTTAATGAAATTAAAAACTTTTGTAAAAAGAGAAGCAGTTTTCTGCATTTCGTTTTTGTGTGCAATTCTTACTATGTTTCTTGTTCCGCCTAGCGCTGAATATATCGAATATATAGATTTCAGGGTTCTGTGTCTGTTGTTTTCTTTAATGGCTGTTGTTGCAGGACTCAAAAATGTGGGGGCATTCAGATGGCTTACCTATCAGTTGCTTTCAAGAATAAAAAACGGCAGAATTCTTGGTGTTACACTTGTTTTGCTGCCTTTCTTTTCTTCAATGCTTATTACGAATGATGTTGCGCTGATAGTTTTCGTGCCGTTTACTCTTGCTCTTTTAAGCGAGCTTGATTGCAGTAAATCAATTGTACCCGTAATTGTACTGCAGACTGTAGCTGCTAATCTTGGCAGCATGGCAACTCCTGTTGGAAATCCGCAAAACTTATACATTTTTTCCACATATAATCTCAGATACGGTGAATTTACTTTAGTTGTGTTGCCGCTGACTGTTGTAAGTTTGATTTTTCTTGTTTTTTTCTCGGTTCCTGTTATGCCAAAGAAACTTCCTGATGCTAAAATAGATAAAGAAAATATAAACAACACGGTTCATCTTGCTGTTTATATAGTTATGTTTGTATTATGTCTTCTTACAGTTTTGCGTGTTGTCCCTTACTATATTACGACAGCTGTTACATGTGTAGTTTTGCTCATTGTTAACCGAAAACTTTTCATAAAGATTGATTATATGCTTCTTTTAACCTTTGTTTGCTTTTTCATAATTTCAGAAAACCTTGGTAAAACCGAAGTAATCAGAAATTTCCTTCAGTTTCTACTTGGCAAAAACACCTTGCTTACATCAGTAGGAACAAGTCAGATTATCAGCAATGTACCTGCAGCTGTGCTTCTTTCCGGGTTTACGGAGAATTGGAAAGCTTTGCTTCAAGGTGTTAATATCGGAGGTCTGGGTACACCGATCGCATCATTGGCAAGTCTTATAACTTTAAAGCTTTACATGACTCACAAAGATGCAAAAATTTTGAAATTCCTCGGTGTCTTTACTCTCGCAAATATAATAGGGCTTGCAATCCTTCTTTCGTTTACTCTTATAAATTGAATTTTGCACTCGCTGAAAAGCGGGTGCTTTTGTATTTTCTCAAATCATACGCAATATAATATCTTTGAGGTGCATAAAATGAATTTCATAAAAACAGCTTTCAAAATTATATTCAGATTAATCGGTTTTCTTTATAAACATTAGAATTTTCCTTGAAATATCGCAGTTGGTATTGTATAATAAAGCAAACTAATCCAGCAGGTGATATTATGCATTTATTAAAAATTGAAGAAAACCAATATAAAGGTCAGGCAGACCCGTATATTTTAAAAAGTGGAGGCAGATATTACATCTATGTAACCGGTCATGACGGTATTTACGCCTACCATTCAGATAACCTTTTTAAAGGTTGGGAATACTTCGGCATGGTTATGACTATGAGACATCACAAAGCTTTCTGGGCACCCAGCGTTATCGAGCTTGACGGCAAATTCTATATGTATAACTCAATTGAAATTTTTACTGACAAACCTGATAAAGGCGGTCACACGGGCGCTATGCACGTCTCAGTGTCAGACAGTCCTCTTGGTCCATTTACGGGAACAAAGCAGATTCTGCACCCGTTTTCAATTGACTCTCACATCGTGAAGAATGAAGCAGGTCTTTTCCTTTTCTATTCAAGCAACAGATTCAAAGGCGAAAGAATCGGCACCTGCATTTACGTTGACAGAATGCTTGACCCGTTCACGCCTGAAGGTAAACCTGTACTTGTTGTTGAGCCGACGCTTGATGAAGATATTTATCAGAAAAACAGATATCTTACCGGTCAGCATTGGCACACAATTGAAGGCGCTTTCTACTTTAAGGAAGGTGATTGGCAGTATGTTATGTATTCAGGCAACTGCTATGAACGTCCTACATACTATATCGGATACGCAAGAGCAAAAACCGATGAAACAGACCTTACAAAAATCAAATTCGAAAAATATCCCGATGATAATACTTACCATCCTGTACTTAAGGCAAATGAATTTGAAGAGGGTACAGGCCATCACTCGATGATCAAAGAAGACGGTCAGTGGTATGCAATTTATCACGCAAGAGATTACAAGAATGAAGACGGCACAAGCGCCTTTGATGCGAGAAACGCCCGAATCTGTAAGCTTCATGTTGAAGACGGTATTATTACTGCGGAAAGATATAAGGACCATTTATAATCAAGCTTGAGAGTATCGCTGAGGCGGTACTCTTTAAATTTATAACAAAATTCTTAAGAAAGTAATTTATAGTTGACAAAGCTGAAACACTGTGATATTATAACTGTGATATCAGTGATAGCACAGTTATCACAATAAATTTTACGTAAAATTTTATTAAGAGGAGAAATGATAGTGATTACCATTGATTTCCAAAGCCGCATACCGGTGTACGAGCAGATCGAAGAGCAGGTTATCTGGCTAATTAATTCCGGAGTATATGAGCCGGGTTCAAAACTGCCTTCACTTCGCGCACTGTCAAGTGACTTAAAACTCAACGTCAACACAGTGAAAAGAGCTTTTCAGGAGCTTGAAGCAAAAGGAATAGTCTATTCAGTTCAGGGAAAAGGTGTGTTTGTAAGCCCGCTGAACAAAGCTAATGAAACGCTTAAGCTTGAAGCGATTGAAGATTTACGCGTGTCAGTGCGCTCGGCCAGAGCGAAAGGAGTTACGCAAAAGGAAATTCAATCTGTTGTTGATGAAATTTATTGTCTTAAGCAGGTGAAATAAAAATGATTGAGGTTAAAAATTTAACCAAAAAATTCGGCGACTTTACCGCCATAGAAGACATTTCCTTTACCGTTGAGGATTCTTCTATTTACGGTCTTATCGGCTATAACGGTGCCGGTAAAACGACCCTTTTAAAAACTGCAGCAGGTATATACAATACTGACGGCGGAAAGGTTCTGCTTGACGGCGAAAATGCCTATGATAACGCGGAAATCAGAACCGGACTTTTCTACATTCCTGATGATATGTATTTTCTTACCAATGCTACAGTTGAGGGCATGGGCAGATTCTATAAAGGGATGTATGAAAGCTTCGACACGGAATTACTGAATAAAATTCTCGGCGTGTTCGGACTTGATAAAAAGGCTAAACTCCGCAGCTTTTCAAAAGGTATGAAGCGACAGGCGGAAATTGCTTTTGCTCTCGCTTCAAGGCCAAGATTTATGCTTCTTGATGAGGTTTTCGACGGGCTTGACCCGCAGAAAAGAGAGCTGACTAAGAATCTTTTCCTTGAGTACATAGCTGACACTGATTGTTCAGTGATTATTTCAAGTCATTCTCTTGCAGAGCTTTCAAACCTTTGCGACCATATCGGGCTGATTAACGGTAAGAAACTTGTAATTGACTGCTGCATTGACGACATTCCTGTTATGAACAAAAAGTTCCGTATTCTCTTCTCACAGGCAATACCTAAAGAAAAACTTGAAGCTCTGCCGATTAAAGAATTGAAAGTGCAGGGGAATGCAGCCATTTTTAATGTTCTTGGTGCTGAGAATTTAAAGAGGGTGCAGAACGCTCTCAAAGCTATGCCGGTCGTGTCTGTAGAACCTACACCTATGACCCTTGAGGAAGTATTTTTAAGTGAAATGGAGGCGAAGTCAGATGGCATCAACGAAATCTTCGGTTAAGCACGCTGCAAAATATGATTTAAAAAGATGTTTAAAAGAGAATGCACTGATTCCAATGGCTGCTACCGCTTTAATTTCTTATTTCTTGTGGGTGTTTGTAACAGTATTAAACAGTGAAACTGCAAAAGAATTTAAATGGACTATTTTCAGCGATTATTCAGGCTATTCGCCCTCAATGTTCAATATGATGTATCTATTATGCGGTGCAATAACAGCGGTAAAAGCATTTTATTTTCTTACATCAAGCAAGAGATGCAATGTATACCTCTCAATGGGAATTGACAGAAAAACTCTTCTAAAAAACAGAATGCTTTCGTCAATTTTCTGGATGGCACTTTCAAGTATAATTCCGTTAGTTGTATCCTTAGTAGCAAATTACCTTCATTTTGTAATTACCGCTGAAACAATTAAAACTGCAATTTATATTTCCTTATGTCTGTTTCTTAATATTCTTCTTGGCTTCGGAGTTGCAGGTGCAGTAATATTGTCTGTCGGTAATGTAATTGAAACTTTCGGTATTTACGCAATACTCATTATGATTCCGTCAACTATCAGCCTCGCTTCAGAAAAACTCGTAAATTATATGTTTAACGGATTAGCGTCTGTAAATGAAAATGATACATGGGGAATCGAAGCATTTTTTAAACCGTTCAAAACAATTGTAAGGTATTTTATTCCCTTTGAATTTGTTGAAATGATTCGCACCAATGAAAAATTCAAGGTGGATTTTTCAAGTATATCAGCTCTTAACTGGCTTACACTTTTCTGCTGGTTAGTTGTTGGCGTTCTTATTGTTGCACTTATGCCTAAGCTTATGAAAAAGCGTAAAGCCGAAATTGCAGGTGCTTTTGGTGCAGACAGAAGACTTGTGGCAATTTCATCATGTATAGTTGCATTTCTTATGTTCACAATCTGGTGCGGTGTGGAATTCGATAATGATATGCTCAGGTATTTAATGATGTTAATTATGCCTGTAGTAGGTTACATAATTCCTGTTGTATTCATATACAGAAACGGTAAAGATATCAAGGATAACCTTACAGGTGCAGCAGTAACTGCGGTTGTTTCTTTGCTTCTCACAGCCTGTTCATTTACAAACTGCTTCGGCTATTTCAACAAGCTTCCGTCTGCTGATGAGGTTGAATATGCAGCAATTATGCCTGCAGCGGTTGAAATGCTTGATAAAGCACCGGACAGAACATTGATACCTAACAATTCACTATACGGCAAAATCACTGATATAGATGATATAAATAAAATTATTTCAATCCATGACAGAGTTACTGATGAGCTTGGTGAAGGCGATGCGCGAGTATCAATTGTGTATAAGCTGAAAAATGGTAAAATCCTTGCAAGAACATACAGAAATGTATCTGTTGATGGTGCAAAGGCGAGTCTTGAATTTATAAACACAAAATATTACAAGAGCCTTGTAACGGATACACTGAGTCTATCCAAGTTCGATGAGAATAAAGAAAGAGAAAAGCTTTCCGGATACTTCGAAAAAATTGAAGACAGAGTTGAAATGTCAGAATATATGATGGATGTCAAAATATTTGAGTATAAAGCTGATTTCACAAACAGTATCCCTGCAATTCTTAATTCAACTCTCAGTGATAAGCTTTCTCTGGATAAGGTTATGACAAAAACTCAGATTCTTGAATTTAAAAAGGCTCTTGCATCTGACTTTACAAATATGACCATGGAGCAGACTTTTTATCCTCAGGAAAAGCCACTTTACTTTGTACATTTTTATCACTATGATTATGTTGACAACGGCAGTTACGAAAATAAAAATTTCCCGATTTACTCGTTTATGACTAACACACTTAATATATTAAACAAGTACAGTTATCACCTTAACAATTTGAAGAATTATACGATTGAAGACATCGAAACAACTCAAATAATGAGAGTTCAGGAATCGATTGAGGTTTATGACACATGGGATAAAAATATTTATTCAACTCTCGACAGAACTGTCTGTGCGACATATCAGTCACCAAAATTTTATGAGGATACTGATGCCGTGTATATGCCTATATATGTTTCATCTGATTTTGATAAAGCGACAGATATAACAGATAAAGCAACCATTGAGCGTTACTTTAATAATTACAGAAGTCAGTACAGTTTTATAGGTGATGATGGTGTATTTGTGTCATTCGGGTTTAAAGATGGTGGCAATTTTATTGCATATATCCCTGAAAAATTTGTATAATCAAAGAAAAGCGTCTGAGCTTTTGCCCGGACGCTTTAAATTATGAAAGAAGTTTATTTCATGTTTCTTTCGTATGATTCGATCATTTTCTTAACCATCTGACCGCCGACTGAACCTGCTTCACGAGAAGTGAGGTCACCGTTGTAACCGGGCTTAAGGTTCACACCAACTTCTGAAGCAGCCTCCATCTTGAACTTATTGAGAGCTTCTCTTGCTTCGGGAACTGCACTCTGCTTTGAATTTCTGCTTGACATTTAAATTCATCTCCTTACAAAATGTTTTCTTGCGTTTGCAATATTATTATAAGTAGCTATTAATTTTTTATTATTGAAAAAAACTGTAAAAAGAAGAAAAACCTGCATCTTCAATTTGATGCAGGTTTAATCATAGGCTTATTCTGTTATATCTGTTGGTTCAATCAATTCTTTCATCGCGGGCTTGGTTGAGTCGGGCGAAATTATTTCTCTTACCGGTGGTATATAGCCCACTGCTTTGTCAACAGAAGATTTAACTATAATCTGTTTAAGCTCCCTGATTTCAGGCTTTGAAGGAAGATAAATATCCTCTGTGTATGAATTGTCAACATTGCCGAAAGAGGGAAGAAGCTTTGATGCAATCTCCTTGATCTGACGTCTTAAAAGGAAGTACAAGGCTAAAGCGAAGATAGTAAACATAGTAATGCTTAAGCCTAATTTAATGCCGTTAACACTATATTTGAATTCAATTGTGTGGTTCCCTTCCTTAACCTTAACTGCAAGAAGTGCGCGACCGAGCTGAACAATATCAAGTTCTGAAACCTTTTCGCCGTCAATAAGCACTGACCAACCGTGATCAAAGGGGATTGATGTGTAAAGAAGAGAATCTTCCTCAGCAGTAAATCGGCCTCTGATGTATGTGTCATCATATTCTTCGATGAACATCTGATTATCATAAAGCTTGTTGTATCCATTTTTGAATGTCTTTTCGTTGATGGTGTAAGCAAGCATTGTAACATTACCGCTGTTTGCTTCAAAAGGAACAGTAATCTGCGCAGTTTCATTCTGCTTAAATGCGCCTAAATCAAGTATACAAGGTTGGTCAGCGGAATGAGTCGATGTGCCCTTGGGAGTTGTAATTGAAAGATTACCTGAACTTGCACCGCTTACATTGAAGCTGATATAGATGTTGCCGTCTTTTTCAGCTGTTATATAAAATGTTGCGTTGCCGTCAACATCGGCAGTTGTCTTTTCATAATAGAAGGATGAAGCCGTAAGGTCTTCACTGAAGGGTGAGCAATTCGAGTAGGTTACATAGGAAATTTCAAGTCTTTCAAAAGGATTTCCTTCACCGGTTGCTCTGTCGAAATAATCTCCCTGAAGCACAAAGGGATCAGATGCGTGCTCAAGCTTCCAGTTGTCCATATAGCTTTCTGTTGCCCAATCTTCTGTTTCGCTGTTTATAAGATATGCAATAGGTAAATAATAGTTGTTCTTATAAGCTGCGAATTTATCGTTGGCAACTGACGGTGTGTAGAATGCGGAATCAAGAACATTAACCGTTGAGTTGTTCACAATATACTTCAGTGAGTGCATCATATTGTAAACAGGAGTCTGCGGATTATAAGTAAAGCTGTTAATTCTGTTGCTCATCATACCGAGGTCGTCCTCAAGGTTTGCAAGTCTTTCGTAAGCCATCGAAGAAAAAACAGAAACACCGTTATAGTAATACCATGAGTTGTCCATTCTTGTGCGAAGGTCAGTAAGCTCCATACGGTATATATCTTCACCCTCAATAACGTCAAGGTTTTCTTTTAAATCCCTGAAATCGTCATAATCGGAAACATAGGGTGTTTTATCAACTGAAATATTGAGTGCTGCAGTATCGCACATAATGACTTCACTTGAAGTGCAGACTAAAAGAAGCATGGCAAGTGATGCTGTCTGATAACGCTTATCCAAAAAGAAGGTTAGTACAATTACATAAAGAACAACAAGAATAAGTGTGAAAAGTATGGTTGTTGAGGTTACATTTTTTGATGTAAGCTCATCAACAAGCACAACAAAGCCGAGAAGTACAGCACCGACAATACCGATATGAACTGTTTTGAACTCTCTGAGACGGATAAAAGTCTTGTAAGCCATCAGCAACAGTACAAAGGAGTAGATGAATGACTGACGGTAGGGCAGGTCATTGGGGAAGTGAAAACCGTGCCAGATATAGTTGAGGAAGTTAATGTTGAATGACGCATAAAGTACTGCAAGCAGGCCGAGAGTTGCAATTTTTTCTTTCTTTGAAATTGTCTTAGTGAAGAAGTACAAAGGTGCAAGAAGCAAGGGGAGTACACCACAGTAAATATTAGGAAGAACATCTTCACCACTGCTTCTGATAGTAGTTGTAAGTGAAGCAAAATGATTTGCAAGGAAGTCAAAATAATTAAAGTATGTTTTCAGATCGTCAGGAAAGTTGCCTGAGGTTGCGGAACACTCTGAGAGAATTTTATACACCGGAAGAAGTACAACAGCAAGAAGTCCTGCAGCAGTAAGTGAACCCAGTGCAAAAAGACAACCGCTTCTGAAAAATCTGCTGTTCTTGAACCACTTGAGTAAATCTTTTTTATCCTTCTTGAATTCGCTGTTAAGCACTGCACCTCTGTCATATTTGAGTACAAGATAGTAGAAGAAGTAGATGCAAGAGAAAATGCAAATCATAAAGGACATATAGTAGTTTGAGAACATTGTTAGAGCAAGCCCGGTAACATATATGCCGATTTTACCGTTGTCTATAATTCTTTCAATACCGTAAAGTACAACGGGCAGAAGCACCATAGCGTCAAGCCACATTACATTCCAATAGTAAGCAAGCATATATCCGCAGAATGCATACAAAACTCCGAAACATACCCCTACAAAAGACTGATTATGTTGACTTTTTTTGAGATAGAAGGTAAAGGTCGATGCAGAAAGTGAAGCCTTAATAAGAATCATTAAAGCAATAGCCTCGGTTATGTTTTTGTGACCGAAGAACATTACAAGTGCTCCAAGAGGGCTAGAAAGGTAATTAAAATAATTTCCGAGGAAACAGCTTCCGAGACCCGAAGTCCAGGAATAAATCAGACTGTCGCCGTGTTTTATTCTTTCATAAAGTTCAGCAAACAAAGGACCGTATTGATGATAAAGGTCCATTCTGAGAATTGTCTTGTCACCGAAAGGTACCATCTGATTGCAGAGAAATACAATAAGCATAGTTCCCATTGTTACAATGAACGCAAGGAAAATATACTGATTATCAGCAAATAGATTTTTCTTTTTAGCAGTCATTTTCAGCCTTCTTTCTGAAGTTTAATAATTTACACTTTATAATACTATAAAAACGGATTTACTTCAAGTGCAAAATCAAAGATTATCCTAAAAAATGATCAGAGATGAGCATCAGCGAAAAACCGATAAGTAAAGCATAGGTAGCCCCACGTTCACTACCGTGAGAATGTGTTTCAGGAATCATTTCGTCGCTGATTATATAAAGCATTGTGCCACCGGCAAAAGCCAGAGCAAATGGAAGTACTGCAGCAGAAACATTAACAGCAAAATACCCGATAAAAGTACCGATAATTTCAATAATTCCAGTTGCAGCAGCGCAAAGGAAGGTTTTTCCGGGTTTTACTCCTGCAGCAAGCATCGGTGCAATTATTACCATACCTTCAGGAATGTTCTGCAAAGCGATGCCACCAGCAACAATCAGAGCCTGAGAAGTATCACCTGAGCCGAAGCCTACACCTGCAGCGATTCCTTCAGGGAGATTATGAATTGCAATTGCAACCACAAAGAGAAGCACTCGGCTGAGATTAGCGTTATTTTCGTGTGCTTCGTTATCATAGCCTACAAGTTTGTGAAGATGTGGCACTGATTTATCAATTAGATTAAGACTGAGCGCACCGGCAAAAATACCGACAACAGTAACGATAATGCCGTATTTTCCACCGTAATCAACAGAAGGTACTATCAGACCGAGAATAGCAGCAAAAAGCATTACACCTGCCGCAAAAGAAAGAACAATATCGCTGAAACGGTGAGAAATTTTTCTGAATAAAAAACCTACAACCGAGCCAAAAACGGTTGCTCCGCCGACTCCTGCAGCTGTTAACAATACAAGTTTCATTTTAATCATCACCTCTTTATGGGTCGATTATAACATAGTTTTCCAAGATTTATCCACAAATAAATATTAAATTAATATGTACGAACTGCACAAATCGTTTAGTTGATATTTTAGAAAATTGACTTATCTTATTGAATTAAACTTTCTGGTATGATAATATATGTACATCAAATTTAAGGAGGAATTCCAATGACGAAAAAATTCAAGAATGTAATTTCAGTTTTGTTAGCTATGCTGCTTGTAATTACATCAGCTGTTTGTGGCGTTGCTGTAGACGATGCAGTTGATGCATTTGACGAAACTACTACAGTAGTAGAAAACACTGAAGTTACTGAAGAAAACACAACCGAACCTTCAGATGAAGAAACAACTACTGAAGCTCCTTCTGAAGAAGAAACTACAGAACCCTCAACTGATGAACCTGTAACTGAACCTTCTGAAGAAGAAACAACCACTGAAGCTCCTTCTGAAGAAGAAACTACGGTGCCTTCAACTGAAGCTCCTTCTGAAGAAGAAACTACAGAGCCTTCAACTGAAGCTCCTTCTGAGGAAGAAACTACAGAACCTTCAACTGATGAACCTGTAACTGAACCTTCAGATCCTGAAGAGCCCTCAACAGATCCTACTGAGCCTTCAGATCCTGAAGAACCCTCAGATCCTGAACAGCCTTCAGATCCTGAAGAACCCTCAGATCCCGAAGTTCCCTCAGATCCTGAAGAACCCGCAGACCCTGAAGCACCTTCAGATCCTGAAGAACCCACAGATCCCGAACAACCCTCAGATCCTGAAGAACCCTCAGATCCCGAACAACCTTCAGATCCTGAACAGCCTTCAGATCCTGAAGAACCCTCAGACCCTGAACAGCCTTCAGAACCGGATGAACCCGAAGTTCCCGAAACAATCAAACCTGCTGATGTAGACATTACTCTTTCATCAGGCAAAAAAGGTGTTGTAATCAAGTGGGCAGATGCTTTTGATTTCCTTGGTGACGACTATGCTTATGGCGTAGGTTACAGAATTTATCGCAAGACTGACGGAAGCGGTTGGAAGAGAATTGCAACAGTTGCAGATGTAGTTGAATACACAGATACTACTGCAGTATACGGTGTAACATACAAATATGTAATCAGAGCTTTCTACAATACAGCTGACGGCGAAATCATTATCGGCGGTTATGACGAAGATGGTTTTGAAGTAACTCCCAAGTATGTAATTACACCCGCAATCACTGAAGTTTCGCTTCAGAAGAACAGATATATCAAAATTGTATGGACAGCTATTCCCGGTGTTACAAAGTATGCACTTTACAGAGCTACAGCTGCCGACGGTAAGTATACAAAGATTTATGTAGGTACAATCCGTAAATTCGCTGACAAGACTGCAACTCCCGGTGAAACATACTACTATAAAGTAAAGGCTTATACCGATGATAAGGGCAGTTCAGCTTCAGAATTTGATTCATACGCATATAAAGTTGCTGCTCCCACAATCAAGAGCAATCTCAAAGTTAATGAAACTTCAGTAAAGCTTGAATGGTCAAAGGTTAAGGGAGCTGACGGTTACAAGATCTATCGCAAGGTTAAGAATAGCGATGATTGGAAGCTTATTAAAACTATTAAGTCAGGTGACACAACTTCTTATGTAAATAAGAATCTCGACGGCACATACATCTATGCAATCAGAGGCTACTACAAAGAAGGTACAAAGACAATCAACGGTACACTTTCTGAGTCTGCAAGTGTAAGAACACTCGGAAAAGTAAAGACCGTTAAGGTTTCACTTGATAAGAAAAACTATATAAGCACAGTGAAGTGGTCGAAAGTTTCAGGCGCAGCAGGCTATCAACTTTATGCAAAAATTTCAGGAGGAGAATGGGAACATATAACAACCACATCAAACTCTGAGCGCAGTTACAGTCATCAGGTTACTGAAAATGCAACTTATTACTATAAAATTAGAGCGATATTCGCTTCAGGTGTTACATCATTCACTGAAACAAAGAGCATAAAGGTAACCATTCTTCCTGATTTTACCGTAACTCTTCCGTCAAAAGATTCTATTGGTTACAGCTATATACAGGTTAAAGTAAAGAATAACAGTAAAGAAAAAATGTATATTTTCAATGAGGGTTCAACTTACTTCTATGATGAAAATACATTTACTATGAACTTGTCGAAAAGCACAAAAAGAAACTTTGTTGACTTTATTGAAGTACCTGCAGGAAAATCTGTTACATTTTACATGCACTATCCGGAAACATTCTCACCAAAGTATTACGCAGACGCTTTTGTAGGATTTCTCTTAAGGCATGGCGACAAATTGTTTGTAACAGCATCAAGCTATAAATACGGAACACAGAGCATATATTACGGCACGTTCTGATAAAATAATGCAACACTCAGATTCGAGTGTTGCATTTTATCTTAAGATAAGTTGATCACAGTGTAATCTCACCTTTAAGAGCTTTGCCTTGTTTTGCATAAGGACTTGAAGGTTTAATTTTCACTTTGTAAACGCCTTCTTCAAGAACTCCAAGGTTAACCTTCATATCATCATCAATTGCAGTTGTATAGCTTGAAAGAACTGTATTTTCATATTTAACTTTCAATCCTTCAGAAACTGTGATTTTATAACTTTCGGCTTCAAAATAGCCTCTTGCACTGGGGAATGTGATGATTGTTTCGTCAGCTTCGTTGGTTGATACTTTGATTTCTGCGTTCTCAGGAAACTGAGGTTTGGTGTCAAGAGAATACATATTGCCCCAATTATAGATTCTGTTAAATCTCTTAGCAGGGTTTTTAAGATAGTAGTCGCAGTTTTCAAAGAAAATCTTGTTTACTGCATCGAATACTCTTATTCTGATATTTCCTTCTGCATCAGCCTCAATAATTGAATATGAACCTGAATCGATTGAGCCGTAAGCATCGCCGTTAATAAAGTTAAGATTACCCATAAGACCGGTAATCGCTCCCGTACCCATAGCGGTAAATGAACCTTGCCATAAAGTTCTGGGATCTGCAGAGCAATAGTGAGAATGTCCTGATAAATTAACAACCTGAGGATATTTCTCTAAAACTGTACGTATTGAGATTTCGCTCCAGTTAACACTACCGTAAACAGTGAGGGTAGGGTGGGGATGCTGGAAAACAAATACAGGCTTATTCTTATCTTCTTTTGTTGCAATTTTAAGCTGTTCATCGAGCCATTTTGTTTTGTCGCCAAAGTTTTCATCCTTATCACTGTATGAAATACCGATGAAATGATAACCGTTGATTACTTTATGAGTTTCTGTTTCTTCATTAATATATTTTTTATAGTTATCGAAAGCGTTTACGCCTTCAACTTCTCTTTCTTCAATGAACTCGTGGTTACCCATAACTTCAAGCATCTGAGTTTCTTCTCTGAGGTTCTCAGATACAACCTTCTGATACATTTTATATTCGTCCTCGCGACCCCATTCGGTCATATCCCCGCAAACCATAACCGCGTCAAGATTATTGTATGATTTATGATTTTTGCTGTAATCGTAGCACTCGTTGAACATCTGAGCAAATCTTTTTGCATTTTCCTGATCTTCTTTGCCGTCAAGATGAATATCGCTGCATGCAGCAAAACGAACAACCGGAGTGAAATCCTCAGGTGTCTCTTCAGGCACTTTAAGAATTCCGCCACTTACACTGTACACACTGAAAAGCGCAGTAAATGCAATTGATATTATTTTGAAAATTGCGTGATTGAAAAAGTTCTTCGCCGAAAGCATAATTATTTCTCCTTTAAAAATTGAAAATTACTTAATGAATACTTGAAAATATTTCATAAGTTGTATATAATAAATTAGCATAAAATTACAATTATGTCAAATGCAGAAACCTTAAATGAAAGGGAGTTTAGTATGAAGAATTCAAAAAAATTTTTATCCGTTGTAATTGCCTTAATAGTTGTAATGAGCGCAGTTTCTTGCTTTGCTTATGCAAGTGAAGACAGTTACAGAATTATTTCGCCATATGAAGACATAATCTGGGAAGGGGAGAATGCGCATAATGCTTATAAAGGCAATCTCCATACCCACTCTACTGTAAGCGATGCTTCTGTTGATTATCCCGTAATGATAAAAGAATACTATAATCAGGGTTATGATTTTCTTGCAATGACCGACCACGGTGTTACAGGTAAAGCTTGGAACAAGAAGCAGGCTCAGCTCCCGCTCTATCTTTATCAGTATCTTTCAGGCAATACTGTTACACCGCTTACCGATGAAGAATTTGAAGGCATCACAAAGGGAACCTATCCTCTTTATGACGGAAGCATAAGAGGTAACGGTATGACCTGTGTAACAGGTGGTAATGAGCTTTCCAATATGACTCTTACAAAGAGCCATGTAAACGGTTTCTTCCTTCCTGAGGGTGTTGGTAACGGATATGGCGGTAAAGAAAACGGCTATAAAGAGTCAATAGCCTTTGTTGACAGACACGGTGGACTTTCCCACATTAATCATCCCGGTGACTGGCTTGAAACAAATGTAGACATAAATAACGTTTACGATATAGAAGCCATTGAAATGTTCTCAGATATTCTTCTTACCTATGGCTCATGTCTCGGTATGGAAGTATTTAATGAAGATAACGGCCCTACAAACTACGACCGTATACTCTGGGATAATCTTCTTATGAGTGTGCTTCCTTACGGCAGATCAGTTATCGGCTTTTCAAACAGTGATGCTCATGACCTTGAGCATGTTGATACATCATTCTCTGTTTATATGATGCACGACAACAGCGTTGAAAGTGTTAAAGAAACAATGCAAAGCGGTGCATTTTTCCCTGTAACAAGAAAACTTAAAAACAACGACATTATCGGACCTACAGAACCAATCAATGCTATGAATACCGACATTCCTTATCCTATGTTCGGTTCAGTTGTTGTTGACGGTCACAAGGTTACAGTTACAGCTAAGGATTGCCAGAAGCTTCAGTGGATTGCAAACGGAAAGATTATTTATTCTCTTGATATTACACCTGATATGTACGGTAAAGATATTACTATTGACCTTGACACAATTGAGGGCGCAGAGGATTTCCTCTATGTAAGATGTGAGCTTTTCGGTGAAGGTGGAATCTGCCTTACTCAGGCACTTACAATCGACAACGGAAGTACACCTCTTGAATACAAGAAGGAAATTACTTTTGAATCAGTTTTATCAGACCTCATATTCAAATTTAAGAGTACAAGATTTTATGTAATTATTCAGGAACTTGTACGTCTTATTGCAGGCGAGCTGAGAGGTTAACATCAGACATAATAAATGACGGATATCTTTTTAAGGTATCCGTCAAATTTTTATTGTACCGAACAAAGTCTTTGACTACTCGTCGGGTTCTTATTTAATTGCTTTTGTAAGAATGTAATCTCTCCAGAGTTTATAATCCTTCGGGAAAAGATGAATCCCGTCGCTTGAATAGTTTGTGCTGAGATTTCCGTTTGCATCATCATAAACTGAGTTTACATCAATATAGAAAATATCTTTTTCATTCTGAAGACTCTCAAGAAGAGTGTTGTATTCGTTGATTCCTTTGTTGTTGATAATTTCATCGCGTGTTGAACGTTCAGCACCAACGTGAATGTTACCTTCGATAAAGATATAAGCATCAGGCTGAAGCTTTCTGATTTCATTTACAAGCTCTTTGAATTTACTGAAAGCCGTCTCACGGTTATATCCAAGTTCATTGATGCCGAGCATTATATAAACCTTAGCATAGTTTTTGCTTTTTAAAAGAGTACGAAGATCGGTTGAATTACCGTCTACCTTCGCTTTTTCTGTGAACACCTTAAATACGCTCATTCCCACAGTACAGAAGAAATCTGCGTTATTGATATCTGTGTAGCTCTGAAGGCCGACTGTCCTTGAGTCGCCGATAAAAAGTGCATCGTCAAGATATGAGAGACTAGCGTTTGTAAACTCCTTCTTTCCCTCGGTTGTAGGTTCAGTTGTGATTTCTGATATAGGAGCCGTTGTTTCCACAGGAGATACAGTAGTTTTTTCGGGTTTTGCAGTTGTTAATTCAGGGTCACCGGTTGCAACACCGACAACTCCAACAAAAGCTATCAAAATTACAAACCCGATTATAAGAGCAAAAAATTTATTATCCAAAGCTTATTCCTCACTTTATTTTTCAGTACCATATATTGAAACATCAAATCTTGTCAAAACATTAAATAATAGATTAATAATTTTTGTATTATAAAATTTAAAAGCTATATTCATTAAAGGTTGATTTTTCACAAGGTTTAAGCTATAATTAAAAGGATTATAAGTATCTGCGGAGGTACAGAAAATGAATATTAAAGAACTATGCTTTGCTCTTTGCGAAAAAGCAGGTACTTCAGGTGACGAAAAAGCAGCTGCTGAGTACGCTAAGGAGCTTTTAAGTGAATATATGCCTGCAGAAATTGACAGACTCGGCAACGTTGTAGGCACAAAAGGCGACGGCAAGTTACACATTCTTCTTGATGCTCATCTTGACTCAATAGGTCTTGTAGTAAGAGGTATCGATGAAAAAGGTTTCTTGCTCGTTGACCGTGTCGGCGGTATGGATGAAAGAGTGCTTACCGGTGCAGAAGTTACCGTTCACGGAAAACACGAACTTTTCGGTGTTATCTGCTCAGTTCCACCACACCTGCAGAAAGGCGACAACAAAAAAGAACTCCTCAGCCTTAAAGAAATGGCTGTTGATATAGGTTACAGCAATGAAGAAGCAGTAAAGCTTGTTGAAATCGGTGACAGAATCACTCTCAGAACTCATCAGGCTGAGCTTATGGGTAACAATATCAGCTCATGTAGTCTTGATGACAGAAGCTGCGTTGCCGTTCTTCTCAGAGCTCTTGAACTTACCAAGGATAAAATTCCTTCACTTAAACTTACAGTACTTTTCAGTGCTCAGGAAGAAACGGGAGGCAGCGGTGCAAAAACTGCAGCTTTCTCTGCTATGCCTGATTACGCAATTGCAGTCGATGTCGGATTCGGAAACGATCCATATACCGATAAAACTCAGACAATCGAACTTTCAAAAGGCCCTTCAATCGGTATTGCGCCTATTCTCGACAGAGAAATGATATACGAGCTTAAAGCGATTGCAAAAGATAATAACATTCCATATCAGCACGATGTTATGTCAGGCAGGACAGGCACAAACGCTGATAGTATAAACATTACCGGTGGTGGCGTTAAAACTGCGCTTCTCAGCTTGCCTCTCAGATATATGCATACCGGTTGCGAAGTTGTAAACACCGACGATATTGAAAACACTGCAAAGCTTATCGCAGCATATCTTCTTAAGAAGGAGGCAGAATGTAATGCTTGAATATTTAAAAGAACTCTGTCTTCTTGACGGTACATCAGGCAGAGAAGAGAAAATCAGGGAATACATCCTTTCAAAGATTGAAGGTAAGTGTGAATACACTGTTGACCCTATGGGTAATATTCTCGCTGAAATGAAAGGTAAGAGTGCTTCAAAGAATAAGGTTATGCTTTCAGCACATATGGACGAAGTCGGTTTTATTGTAACATACATCTGCGACAACGGTTTTCTTAAATTTTCTTCAGTAGGCGGTGTTGACAGCAAGGTTGTCAATGGGCGCTTTGTAACTGTTGGTAAAAATAAGATTAACGGCGTAATTGCAAGCAAGGCACTTCACCTTTGCGAAGGCGACGAAGAACATAAAGTCAGTGAGCTTTCAAAGCTTTATATTGATATCGGTGCATCTTCAAAGGAAGAAGCTGAAAAATTCGTTGAAATCGGCGATGCAGTTTATTTCAAGTCTGATTTCATTGAATTCGGCAAAAATAAAATTAAAGCAAAAGCAATTGACGACCGTTTCGGCTGTGCTATCATGCTTAAAATGATTGAAGAAACACCTGAATTTGACGCAACCTTTGCTTTTCTCGTTCAGGAAGAGGTTGGTCTCAGAGGTGCAGGTCCTGCTGCGTTCACAGTAAAACCCGACTATGCGATTGTACTTGAGGCTACAACTGCTTCTGATGTTGCTTTTGTAAGTGATGAGGACAGCGTATGCAAACAAGGCGAGGGTGCTGTTGTATCTTTTATGGACAGGTCAACTGTTTACAACAGAGATATGTTCAAAACGGCTTTCCGTATCGCTAGGGAAAACGGCATAAAAGTTCAGCCGAAAACAGCAATTGCCGGTGGCAACGATGCAGGTGCTATCCATAAAAGCCGTGGCGGTATCTACACAATTACGGTTTCGCTTCCTTGCAGATATATTCATAGTGGTACTAGTGTCGCAGATAAAAGAGATATGAATGAATGCCTGAACCTTGCGAAGGCACTTCTCAAGGAGTATGCAAATGCTTAAGGCTGCAACGGAAAAAGACTACAAGGCTCTTTCCGATTTTCTCGATGAAGGGATAATTTCGCTACGTATTTTATCCTATCTTATGGCATACGGCACAGAGAGAGATTTTGTTAAATTCTTCATACACTGTAACGACAGAGGAATTCAAGGTGTTATTTCTTTCTTTGAGGACAGTGTTCTTATAGAAGCTACGGATAAAGCTGATTTCGGCGAGATTTCAAGTTTTCTTTCAATGAATTCTTTCTCCGTTCTATCATGCAGGAAAGAAGTTGCCGATTTGTTAGGTTATAAAAATTACGGGATTAAGCAAGGATATGTTTATGCAGGCACCAATGAAGAAAAATCAGCCGAAAATCTTAAGGAAGAAAATCTAAAAGAAGTCTATAGGTTAATATCTGAAACCATACCTGACTCATTTAAAAATACAAACGAAGCTTATCTTTCTTTTGTTTCTGACTACACTTTCAGAGAAAGACGTAAACTTGCAAGGGGAAAGTGCATTTGTGAAAACGACGAAGTTATCGCTTGTGCATTGACTTCTGCCGAAACTGAAAACAAAGCTCTTCTCAGCGGAGTTGCTTCGAGTAAGCTCTATAAAGGCAAAGGCTACGGTAAAAAGGTTGTAAATTCCCTTGTAAATGAGCTTTTAAGCGAAGGTAAAACACCTTATGTAATTGCTCTCAACGATTCAGCGAAAGGGTTTTACGAGCATATAGGATTTGAAAAACACGGTTTAATTGCATATGTAAACAGAAAGGACAAATAATGTTTGATTTTGACCCTAGAATAATTGAGTTTTCAAAAAAAGCAACCGAAATTGCAAAGTCTCAGTTTGAAAATATAGATTCAATCACAGAATATAATCAGCAGAAAATGCTGAAGGCATTCATTAACGGCGGTGTTAGTGAAAGCTGCTTTACCGAAAGCACCGGTTACGGCTACGGTGACAGAGGCAGAGAAATCATCGACCGAGTTTTTGCTGAAGCCGTAGGCGCCGAGGATTCACTTGTAAGACATAATTTTACTTGCGGCACTCATACGCTTGCAGTTGCACTTTTCGGCGTTCTTCGTCCCGGTGATGTTATGCTCAGCGTTACAGGTAAACCCTATGATACCATTCATCCGGTTATCGGTCTTGCCGAAAGCGATGAAAATATGGGTTCACTTAAGGACTTCGGTGTGATTTATGATCAGGTAGACCTTGACTGTAACGGAAAGATCGACTATGAAGCAATCGAGAAAAGACTCAGCGCTTCAAAGGTGCGTATGGTTTATATTCAGCGCTCAAGGGGCTACAGTTTAAGACCCACTGTTTCTGTTTCTGAAATCAAAAAAGTTGTTGATATTGCTAAAAAATATGAAGGCACAATGGTAATGGTTGACAACTGCTACGGTGAATGGACAGAAAAAATTGAGCCGACAGACGTTGGTGCTGACCTTATGGCAGGTTCACTTATTAAAAATCCCGGTGGCGGAATTGCCAAAACCGGTGGATATATCGCAGGTAAGCACGAATATGTTGAGCAGTGTGCTTACCGTATGACGACTCCGGGTCTTGGCAGAGAAGTCGGTGCAACTCTTGGGCACAGCAGAGAGTTGTTTATGGGCATTTTCAACGGTCCTCACGTTGTCGGTGAAGCTCTTAAGACCGCAGTATTCACAGCGAGTCTTTTTGAACTTATGGGCTACGGAGTAACACCGGGTGTTGACGAAAGCAGACACGATATTATTCAGGCTGTAAAACTTCAGGACGAAAATAAGCTTATCGCTTTCTGTCAGGGGCTTCAGAAGGGTGCTCCTGTAGATGCATTCGTTACTCCCGAACCATGGGATATGCCCGGATACGACAGTAAGGTAATTATGGCTGCAGGTGCTTTTACTCTCGGTTCATCAATTGAGCTTTCAGCTGATGCACCTTTACGTGAACCTTTTGCAGTGTGGCTTCAGGGCGGACTTAACTTCCACAGCAGTAAAGTCGCAGTTATGTATGCAGCAAACGAGGTGCTGAAAAGAACAGAAAAGGAAGAAAATTGATATGGGTGACTTTAAGGGCTTTGACAGAAACGCATTGTTTCTTCTTCAGCTTAACAAATTCAACGACAGCAAGGATTTTTATGAAACAGTAAAAGAAGAAATAAAGCAAGGGGCAATTGTGCCTATGCGTCTTCTTGCTTCAGATTTAAGCGATGAATTATATAAAATTGACCCTAAAATGAACCTCATACCCACAAAAATGGTTTCAAGGGTAAGAAGAGATACACGCCGTTCAAAGAACAAGGAGCTTTACCGAGCTAACGTCTGGTGTATGTTTATGAGAGACAAGCATCAATATACTTATCAGCCTTGTATGTGGTTTGAGTTTTTTCCTGACGGCTACTCCTACGGTATCGGAATCTTTGGCTCTGAGCCGAAGATAATGAATCTTTACCGTGAGCATATGCTTTCTAACCAGAGTCGATATAAATCAGCGATTATAAAGCTTGAAAAATTCGGCGCTTTGCCTGATATTTATCCGTACAAAAAGCCAAAACCCGGATATGATGAAATTGAAAAAGGTCTGAAATCTTATTTTAACACAAAATATATTTACTTCTGCAAAACGGGAACAGATATGGATAATCTGTTCAGCGATAAAATTTACTATGAACTCAGCGAAGCTATAAAAGCCTTTGCTCCTTTTTATAAGCTCCTTCTTGAGGTGCACGAAAAATCAATTGAAAAAGGTGATTTAAATGAATAAAACCGAACTTTATCTTCCTTTAAAAAGTGGCTCAGATATACGTGGCGTTGCTTCAGAAGGTGTAAACGGTGAAGAAATTCAGCTTACCGACGAAGCAGTATTCGACCTGACTATAGGTTTTTGCCGTTTTCTTTTAAAGAAAAGCGTTCAGAAAGGTGCGAAAATTGCAGTTGGTCACGACTCAAGAATTTCAGCTGAAAGAATTAAAAAACAGGTTATAAATGCACTTACCGACTTCGGTTACGGAGTGTATGATTGCTCTTATGCTTCAACTCCTGCAATGTTTATGACCACAGTTGACCTTGATGCTGTAGCTTCGGTACAAATTACTGCAAGTCATCATCCGTTCAACAGAAACGGGCTTAAGTTCTTCACTGCAGAAGGCGGTCTTAACCCTTCTGATATTTCCGATATTATCACTTATGCTGCAGAGCCTTATGAAGTCAGCGGTAATAAGACAGAGGTTACTTCTGTTGATTTTATGGCGATTTACTCAAAAAGACTCCGCAAAATGATTTGCGACGGTGTTATGGCAGAAAACTATGAAAAGCCCCTTGAAAGCTTCAAAATTACAGTTGATGCAGGTAACGGTGTCGGTGGTTTTTATGCCACTGATGTTCTTGCACCTCTTGGTGCAGATGTAAGCGCAAGTCAGTTTCTCGAAAAAGACGGCACTTTCCCGAATCATATACCCAATCCCGAAAACAAAGAAGCTATGGCTTCTATCTGCAAGGCAGTAATTGACAGTAAATCTGATCTCGGAATTATTTTTGATACTGATGTAGACAGAGTAGGTTGCGTTGATGAAAACGGCAAAGAAATTAACCGTAACCGTCTTGTTGCTCTTGCTTCACTTCTTGCACTTGAAGGTAACGAAGGCGGCACAATTGTAACCGACAGTGTTACTTCAACAGGTCTTACCGATTTTATCAACAACAATCTTGGCGGTGTTCATTACCGTTTCAAGAGAGGATACAGAAACGTTATTAATGAACAGATAAGACTTCAGAGTGAAGGTATTAACTGTCCTCTTGCAATTGAAACATCAGGTCATGCAGCTTTCAGAGAGAATTTTTATCTTGATGACGGTGCATATCTTGTTACAAAAATCGTTATTAAAATGGCTCAGCTCGGCAAAGAAGACAAGAAGCTTGATTCACTTATAAAAGACCTCAAAGACCCGAAGGAAGCCACAGAATTACGATTTAAAATTTTATGTGACGATTTCAAATCTTACGGTAACAAAGTTATTGCCGAACTTACAGATTTTGCTGAAAATACAGAAGGTTGGCGTGTTGCCGACGATAACCGTGAAGGAGTCAGAATTTTCTTTGACGGTAACGAAACTGAAGGTTGGCTTCTCTTAAGACTCAGTGTTCATGACCCTATTATGCCGCTCAACGTTGAAAGCGATACAGTTGGCGGAACAGTGAAAATTGCTGAAGCTTTCTACACATTTATGAAGCAATTTACTGAGCTTGATCTTTCACCGCTTAAAAACTATATTTCATAATTATTTATCTATAAAATTAAATTTACAGTTGAAAGAAATACAAAATGTGATAAAATGTAATCTAATACAGTTATTGCTGATTTAAAATATGTCAAAGAGAAAGGAGACTATAATGAGCAATAAAGAAACAAAGATTTCGGTTGGCGGTCAGGCGCTTATTGAAGGAATTATGATGATGGGTCCGAAGGGTGCCGCAGTTTCAGTGCGCTGTCCTGACGGTAAAATCGACACCGAAATTGTAGAAGTTAAACACTTCAAGGATAAATTCAAGCCTCTCGGTTGGCCGATGATAAGAGGTATTGTTAACTATATCGAATCAATGATGTTCGGCTACAAATGCCTTATGATGTCTGCTGAAAAAAGCGGACTTGAAGACATTGAAAGCAGCGAGGAAAACCAATCAAAGCTTGATAAATGGCTTTCAGACCACCTCAGTAAGGGTGTTATGAACGTTCTTACAGCAGTAGCATCTGTTCTGGGTGTAGCTCTTGCCTTCCTTTTGTTTTTCTACCTTCCTTCACTTATTGTTGACGGTATCAACCACCTTGCAGGTGATAAGCTTACTGATTTTCGTGCACTATTTGAAGGTATTATCAGGATGGCTATTTTCGTTATTTATATCGGTCTTGTATCGCTCATGAATGATATCAAAAGAACATTTATGTATCACGGTGCAGAGCATAAGACAATTTTCTGCTATGAAAGCGGTCTGCCTCTTACGGTTGAAAATGTAAGAAAGCAGTCAAGATTTCACCCCAGATGCGGCACAAGCTTTATCTTTGTAATCATCATTATCAGTGTTGTTATTTCATCTGCCGTATCTGTACTCGCACCCGAACTGCGTAACGAGCGCCTTATCTGGATGGCTGTGAAACTTCTCATTCTTCCCTTTGTAACAGGCATCAGCTATGAATTCATCAAATACGCAGGTAAACACGATAATCTTTTTGTAAAAATCTGCGCTGCGCCCGGCTTATGGATGCAAAGACTTACAACAAAAGAACCTGACGACAGTATGATCGAGGTTGCCATTGAAGCGCTTAACTGCAGTTTGACCGGTGAAGTGCCCGTAAAGGAAACCGAAGAAGCAGAAGAAGTTTTAGAACCCGAAGAAATTGAATTTACAGAGGAAACTCCATGACTTCAAAAGAATTATTTAACTTAGTTAAAACGAAACTTTCGGAAAACGGTATTGACAACTGTGAAAATGAAGCATATTTTATTATAGAAAAAGCCCTTTCACTTTCACGCACAGATTTGCTTCTCAACTTCAATAAGGAAGTTGCAGAAAGTGAGGTTGACTATGCTTTCAAAGTAACTTCAGAAAGAGTTAATGGCGTACCGATTCAATATTGCATAGGGGAGTGGGATTTTTACGGCGAAACCTATAAAGTCGGTAAAGGAGTTTTAATTCCAAGGCCCGAAACTGAAGAGTTATGCGAAATAATAATAGATGAACTGAAAAATATCAGTAATCCCACTGTTATTGACCTTTGTTCAGGTAGTGGTTGCATCGGTCTGACGATTAAAAAGAATGTACCGTCTGCAAGGGTTTTTATGGTTGAAAAATCTAGAGAAGCTCTTAAATATCTGATTCAGAATGCATCTGACATCTGTCCCAATGAATTCATTTCAATCATCAACGGTGATGTTCTTAAACCCGAAAGCTTTGAAGAAACCTTTGACCAAGTTGACCTTATTGTAAGCAATCCTCCGTACATAAAAACAGAGGAGATTGACTTTCTTCAGGAGGAAGTTCTGCTTGAGCCCAAAATGGCTCTTGACGGTGGCGAGGACGGCTACGATTTTTACAGAGTTCTCTGCAGTGGTTGGCACAGATACCTGAAAGATGGGGGTATTATGGCTTTTGAATGTGGCGAAAACCAGGCTGAGTACATCTGTAGTCTTTTTGATAAAGACCTTTTTGACACTGAAATCAGGAAGGATTTTAACGGCACAGACAGATTTGTTATAGGAAGGAAGAAACTTAAATGATTTTTGACTTAATCCGCGGCGGTCTTACAATGGACCTTATCGTAAATTTACTTGCACGTGTATTTATAATTTTCTGCGTACTTCCGTTTCACGAGTTCGCACACGCTTATGTGGCGCAGAAATTCGGTGACGACACTGCAAGACTTAAAGGCAGATTAACTCTTAAACCTCTTGCTCATGTTGACCCGTTTGGCGCACTTATGATAATAATTGCAGGCTTCGGTTATGCTAAGCCTGTTCCTGTTAATGTCGGCAGATTCAAAAGAGGAAAGAGAAAACAGCAGATGGCACTTGTTGCCCTTGCCGGTCCCGTTTCAAATATTATAATGGCGTTCATTTCTATGCTTGTTTTTGTGGGGATTTTCCGTTTTGCAGGCGCTTCATCAGGTATGCTTTATTATCTTGTTCTCTTTTTCTCCTACGCCTGCAGTATAAACATATCGCTTGCAGTGTTTAACCTTATACCAATCCCGCCCCTTGACGGCTCAAGAATCCTGAGCGCAGTTTTACCTGATAAATATTATTTCAAGTTAATGCAGTATGAGCGATATATTATCATTATAATATTTGTACTTATTTTTACAAACGTTCTCGATGTTCCGATGAGCCTTATATCAAATGTTATTTATCGAGGATTAATGACGGTTGTAGAAGCAATTTACAGTATATTCTAAAAGGTGTTTTATGGAAAAAATTCAGTACAAGCTTGATGTGTTTGAAGGGCCTATGGACCTGCTTCTGCACCTCATAAGTAAACACAAACTTAATATTAACGATATTCCGATTTTTGAGCTTGTTGAGCAGTACACCGATTATGTACGGCAGATGGAAGAAGCTGATATGGAAATTGCAAGCGATTTTCTTGAAATGGCTGCAAGACTTGTATATATCAAGTCGGTTGCACTTTTGCCGGTACACGAAGAGGCAGAGGAGCTTAAAAAAGAGCTTTCGGGTGAATTGATTGAGTATCAGACCTGCAAAATGATGGCAGCTGAAATCGGTAAGCAGGCTGACGGTTTTGATTTCTTTTACCGCAGCACAATGCCGATTGAAGCCAACCATAAATATGAGCGTATTCACGAAAGTGATTTGCTTATCAAGTCATACCTTTCTGCAGTGGGCAGAGGTAAGCGCAAGCTTCCTCCACCCTTTGATGCATTCAAGGTAATCGTGCAGAAGAAAATCGTATCAGTCGGCTCAAGAATTTCAGGAATATTCTCGAAATTTGCTTTTACACAAAAGAGAAAACTCAAGGATTTCTTCAGCGATTCAAGGTCCCGTTCAGAAGTTGTTGCAACCTTTCTTGCAATTCTTGAACTTGTAAAAGCAAATAAAATTACTGCTGACGGTAACGGCGATGAAATAACCATTGAAAAGGTAGAAGGTGCCGAAATTGACGAAGCAGAATTTATAAGCGATTTTGAAAGTGACAGTGAGGTAAAGGAAAATGAATAATACTGAACTTCTTGCGACTCTTGAAGCCGTACTTTTTGCAGTAGGTGAGCCTGTTGAAGGAGAAAAAATCTCTCACGCACTGGGTATTGATCTTATTGTAATTGAAAAGGCAATGGAAGAGCTTAAAAATAAATATGACGAAACAAGCGGACTTTGTCTTCTGACACTTGATAACAAGTATCAGCTTTGCACAAAGAAGTGTTATGCTGATGCAATCAGAAGCGTAATTGAAATCAAAAAGAATGCGCCTCTTTCTCAGGCTGCTCTTGAAGTGCTTGCAATTATTGCTTACAATCAGCCGGTAACAAAAGCTTTTATTGAGCAGATACGAGGTGTTGACTGCAGTGCAGTTCTTTCAAACCTCTGTCAGAAGAGTCTTGTTGAAGAAGTAGGAAGACTAGAACTTCCCGGCAGACCGCTGATTTACGGTACTACAGCTGAATTTTTGCGCTGTTTTAATGTGTCTTCTTTATCGGAACTTCCTGAACTACCCCGTGAAAATTCAGAGTCTTCTCAGGAAAATGACGAAAAAAATGAAAAAAATCCTGAAGATACAGCTACAGATTTACAATTAGAGGTTGACGAAAATCAAAATTTAGGGTAACATAGTATAGAACAAAAAATAAAGAGGTGAGAACGTGACAGGATTTCTGATATTTTTGGCCGTAATTTTCGGCATTGCTGCATTATTCACAAGCGTTCTTTCTGTACCTCTTAAGGTGACGTTGGGATATGACGACAAAATTCATCTGAGCATCAAGTATATGTTTGTTAATCTCAAAATTTTGCCCGTTGACCCTAATAAACCTAAGAAAGAAAAGAAACCTAAAGAGAAAAAAGAAAAAGAACCCGCCAAAGAACCTGAAGCACCGAAAGAAAAGAAACCGAACCCCATTCTCGATATGGTTAAAGCAAATGGCTTTGACGGTATGATGGATGTTCTCGGAAATCTCGGCAGAATTCTAAAAAAGTTCGGTGGAAATCTCTTTAAAAGCGTTGTCTTTGACCAAGCTTACATAAACATTACCGTTGGAACCGGTGATGCCGCTTCAACTGCTATTAAATACGGAAAAACTTGTCAGAAGGTATATCCGTTCATGGGCTTTATCTGCAACAACAATGTTGTTAAAAACCACGATATTAATGTTGAAGCTGACTTTCTTGCAAACAAAACTGAAGGTGAATTCCTTTTTGAAATGCACGTTTGTTTAAGAAAGATTGTCAACTCGGGTATCGGTCTAGTTGTAAGACTTATATTCGGAGTTGTTCTTAAATTCCTCAAAGGCGGTAAAGTGAAGAAAGATAAAACCACTGCTTCAAAAACAAATGATGTAAACAATACTGCTTCTGCAGTGCAATAAATTTAGATTCAATTGAAAGGATGATATATTATGGCAGAAAAATCAGCCGGCGCAATTCTCACTTCAACAATCGATAAAATCCGTGACCTTGTAGACACAAGCACAATTATCGGCGAACCCATTTACGCTGAAGGCGGCACAACAATTATTCCTGTTTCAAAGGTTACATACGGCTTTGCTTCAGGCGGCGCTGACTTCCCTTCAAAGGGTAATCAGGAGCTTTTCGGCGGCGGTGGCGGTGCAGGTGTGACAATTACACCGATTGCTTTCCTCGTAATCAACGGCGGTGAAGTTACTCTTAAGCACATCACAGCTTACGATAACGCAGCTGAAAGAGTTGTTAACCTTGTTCCCGAAATGTTTGATAAGGTAACAGGTCTTATTAACAAGACAAAGAAAGACACAGTTGTTGACGCACCCGTAGAAAGTGCTGAATAATTAAGATAATCATAATTCAACCGCCTGCGTATAGTTTTTATTGGCAGGTGGTTGTGCTTTGTTCATTTTTAAACGCAAACAACCGAAAGGAGAATTTTTATGACAGACGGAAAAGTCAGGCTTCAAAAATTCCTTGCTGAAAGCGGAGTTGCTTCAAGAAGAAAAAGTGAAGAGCTTATCGAAAGCGGAAAAGTCAAGGTAAACGGCAGAGTTGCTGTAATCGGCGACAAAATTAACCCTAAGAAAGACACCGTAACAGTCAACGGAAAGAAAATTATTAAGCAGAAAAATCTCACATACATTATGCTTCATAAGCCCCGCGGATTTATAACCACTATGAGCGATGAAATGGACAGAAAATGCGTAGCTGAGCTCATTAAGGATGTTCCGTGCAGAGTTTATCCCGTTGGCAGACTCGACAGAGATAGTGAAGGTATGCTCCTTTTTACTAATGACGGTGAATTCGCCAACGCCATGACTCACCCTACAAAGCACGTACCAAAGACCTACCGCGTAACTGTAAGACCTTCAATTACTGAAGAGCAGATTACTGCACTTACTCAGGGTGTCATTATCGACGACAGAAAAACTGCGCCTGCAGAAGTACGTGTTGTGCTTAAAGAAGAGGGCAGGGTAGTGCTTGAAATAATTCTTTATGAAGGCAGAAACCGTCAGATAAGAAAAATGTGCGAAGAAGTAGGTCTTGAAGTAGCAAGACTTAAGAGAATTGCAATCGGTTCAATTAAGCTCGGAATGCTTAAGCAGGGTGCATGGCGTGAGCTTAACGAAGATGAAGTAAGAAAGCTTATGATTGCAGCAGATATGGACAGAAAGAAGAAAACAAAATGATTTTTTTCAGACATGAAAATATAAACGAAACTCTCACTAAATTTGAAGCTACAGAAAACGAAGAAGTCTTCGGTAGTTGCCTTCTAGATTTAAACGGTAAATATGCCACAGTAAGTGAAATGGTTTACCCTCAGGACAAGCCTTATCTTGCTGAAGGACTTCTTAAGTCGGCTTATAACTATGCAGCTGCAAAAAACTTTTATATGGGTGTATGTAAGTGCGACAATATCACTTCGCTTCTTACTCGACTTGGCTTTACTGAGAGTGATAACGGCTATATTCTTGATATACCCTCAATTCTGATGGGTTCCTGCTGTAAAAAACAAGAAAAATAGCTGTATTTATTTGACAAATTCACTCTCACAATATATAATTATAAGGATATGAACTATCGCTTTTTGCGATTCGCTTTATTAATACGAAAGGACGCCGTATTTTTAGCATTACTCAGTAATACGGCACGTTGATTTCTATGATTAAAAGTATGACCGGCTTCGGCAGAGCCCAGCAGATTCTTGACGGAATGAGCATTTCCGTTGAAATTAAAAGCGTAAACCACAGATATTTTGATTTTTCTTCACGTGTGCCCAGAGTGTACGGCTTTCTTGAAGAAAAGCTCAAGAGCTATATTCAGACACGAGTAGCAAGAGGTAAAATTGAATGCTTTGTTCTTATTGAGGCTCTTGAAATTGAAGACTGCGAAGTAAGTGTTAACCATTCTCTTGCAAGCGGCTATATCGAAGCTCTTAAGGAGCTTTGTGAAAGATACAGTCTTATTGATGATATCACTGTAGGCACTGTTGCAAGAAACCATGATATATTTTCAATCCATAAGAGCGAAGCTGACGAGGAACGCATCTGGAATGCAGTTAAAACCGTTGCAGACCTTGCTCTTGACTCATTCGTTTCAATGAGAGAAAAAGAAGGTCAGAAACTTAAGGAAGATATACTTTCCCGCTGCGATACAATTCTTTCAAATGTTGCTTATATCGAAGAACGTTCACCCGAAACTGTCAATGAATATAACAACAAGCTTCTTGAAAGAATCAGAACTGTTCTCGAAGATATTCAGGTTGATGAGCAGAGAATTCTTACTGAGGCAGCAATTTATGCTGATAAGGTTGCGGTTGCTGAAGAGACAGTTCGTCTCAGAAGTCACATTGAACAGATGCACGAATTTATGGAAAGCAAGGAAGCAATCGGCAGAAAGATGGACTTCCTTGTTCAGGAATTTAACCGAGAAGCAAACACAATCGGTTCAAAAGCCCAGGATGTTGAAATTGCTCGCAGAGTAATCGACATCAAAGCTGAAGTTGAAAAAATCAGAGAACAGGTTCAGAATATCGAATAATAAGGTGAAGTAAAATGAAGCTAATTAATATCGGATTCGGCAATATGATAAATGCTAACCGTCTTGTGGCTATTGTCAGCCCCGATTCAGCACCAATTAAGCGTATTATTCAGGAATGCAAAGAAAGAGGTACACTTATTGATGCTACTCAGGGCAGAAGAACAAGAGCTGTTATAATTATGGACAGCGATCACGTTATCCTGACTTATTTGCAGTGTGAAACCGTTGCCAACAGAATGGATTCTGATATCTGCGAGGAGGGTGACGATGAATAAGGGGCTTCTTGTTGTAATTTCAGCACCGTCAGGCTGCGGAAAAGATACAATAGTGAACGAAATTATTAAAGAAATGGGCGATAAGGCTTCTATTTCTGTTTCAATGACAACCAGAGAAATGCGACCCGGTGAAGAAGAAGGAGTTAACTACTACTACGTTTCCGTTGACGAATTCAAAAGAAACATCGAAAACGGCGAAATGCTTGAATATACAACCTACGGCTCTAATTACTACGGCACTCCCGTCGGTCCCGTTAAAGAAAAGCTTAAGGAAGGAAAAACCGTTTTTCTTATAATTGAAGTTGAAGGCGGCGAAAATGTTAAAAAGATTTTCCCGGATTGTGTGAAGATTTTTGTTATCCCTCCGTCAATGGAAATTCTCGGAAATCGTCTTCGTGGCAGAGGAACTGATAATGAAGAAGCAATTTTAAACAGACTAGAAATTGCTAAAACCGAGCTTCAGAGAGCCGTTGAGTACGACTATATAGTTGAAAATGACGTACTTGAAGAGGCTATTGAAGACGTAAAAGCGATAATTAAAGCTGAAAAGCTCAGAACAAATATTATGCAAACTAAATTAAGAGAGGTAATTAAAGATGCTTAATCCCGATTTAAGAGAACTTTTAAAGAACAAAACAAGCCGTTACTCACTTGTAACTGCAGTTGCAAAAAGAGCAAGAGTTGTTTCAGAAACTCCCGAACTCAATGAAAAATGCGGCACAGAAAAGCCCGTTACTTACGCTCTTGATGAATTTCTTTCAGGCAAGCTCCAGATTGTTGAACCTGAAGAAATCAGAAACATATAACTTAGTTTAAATAAAAGGTGTGAAATGATATGAAACAGTTTATTGTAGATGTTGCAATAGAGAATGTTGCATATCATTTTGACATTTTATACACATACTCGGTGCCTGAGGAGCTTGAAAATAAAGAGCTTCTCGGTATGCGCGTTATGGTGCCGTTCGGCAGAGGCAAAAACGCAAAAAGGCAAGGTGTCATATTTTCTGTCTCTCAGAAAGAGCCTGAAAAGGGCACAAAAAGCATTCTCAGTTTACTTGACGAAACACCCGTTGTAAGCGAAGAAATGCTTGGAATAGCCCGTTTTCTTAAAGACAGAACCTTCTGTACCTTCTTTGAAGCAGTTAAAGTGCAGATGCCGGTAGGTTTTACCTTTAAAACAACAGAAAATTACTTTGCAATCAGCACAGGAACTGCAGTTAAACTAAGCGAAGAACAACAGAAAGTCTATGACTATATGCTTGGTTTTGATTGCGTGCTTTCTAAAAAGCAGATTTTTGCCGATTGCGCACTTCCTGCAGACAGTGATATACTGCAAAAACTTATCTCAAAAAAGCTTGTTGTCAAAACATACAACGCTGTTAAAAAGCTTGGTGACCTTACACAGAAAACAGCCGAATTAACTGTTCCTGAGGAGGAGTACGATGAAGCTTTTGAGAAACTTACACCTAAGCAACAAAGCGTTATTGGCGTACTGCGCGATGTCGGTGTTGCAAGTTTGAAGGAAGTCTGTTATTTTACCGGTGTAACTGCAGGAGTGATTAAAACACTCGAGAAAAAAGGCTTGGTTTCAATTACCGACAGACCCCGCTACAGAATACCTGAAGTTAATTTTTCTGCAAAAGCTTCAAAGGAAATTGTGCTTACCGAAATTCAGCAAAAGGCATTCTCAGAGCTTTTAGAGAAATACCACTCAGGCAGTGGTGCATCTCTGCTTTACGGAATTACCGGCAGCGGTAAAACTTCTGTTTTCCTTAAACTTATTGACGAAGTTATAAAAGAAGGCAGACAGGTTATTGTTATGGTGCCTGAAATTGCACTCACGCCTCAGATGATGTCTATTTTCAAAGGCAGATACGGTAATAAAGTTGCAATTTTTCATAGTGCACTTTCTGCAGGTGAAAGAAAAGACGAGTACCGTCGTGTAGCTGACGGTGAAGTCAAAATTGTTATAGGTACACGTTCAGCAGTTTTTGCTCCCTTTAAAAATCTTGGTCTTATCGTTATAGATGAAGAGCAGGAGCACACTTATAAGTCGGAATCTTCGCCGAGATACCACACCAAAGACGTCGCAAAATTCAGAGCAGCTAATCACGATGCACTTCTAGTGCTTTCTTCTGCCACACCAAGCATTGAAAGCTACAGCAATGCACTGCGTGGAGCTTACAGCCTTCATACGCTCACAGAAAGATACGGCTCAGCTGTTTTACCTGACGTAACCGTTGTGGATATGAAAAAGGACAAGCGGAGCGGTAACAAATATGCTATCAGCTCTGAACTTCTTGAAGCACTTGAAAAGAATCTCAGTGATAAAAAGCAGTCAATTCTGCTTATAAACAGACGCGGATATAATACCTTTGCTGCCTGTGATAGCTGCGGAAGTGTAATAACCTGCCCGTCTTGCAGTATTTCAATGACATATCACAGCGTAAATAACAGATTGATGTGTCATTACTGCGGATATTCATTACCTTTCGTTAGTGCCTGTCCCGAATGCGGTAAGAATAATGTGCGTTACTCTGGCTTCGGCACTCAGAAGATTGAAAAAGAGATTGAAGAGCTTTTGCCTGAAGCAAGAGTTCTGCGTATGGATACTGACTCAACCTCATCGCGTCAGGAGTTTGAAAAAGGTCTTTCAGATTTTTCTGACGGTAAATATGATATTATGCTCGGTACTCAGATGGTTGCAAAAGGTCTTGACTTTGAAAAAGTCACTCTTGTTGGCGTTATCAGTGCAGACCAGCAGCTCAATAACGATGATTTCCGCAGTGAAGAAAAAACCTTTGATCTTCTCACTCAGGTTGTGGGCAGAGCGGGCAGAGGTGAAAACAAAGGTTCTGCAATCATACAGACCATGACTCCGGAAAATCACATAATCCGTCTTGCACAAAAGCAGGATTACAAAACCTTTTTTGAAAACGAGATTATTATCAGAAAAACTATGCTTTACCCTCCTTACTGTGATCTTTGTTCCGTTCAGTTTATTTCAGAAAATGAGAACAGTGCACTTAAATGCTCAAAGGAATTTCTTAATGAACTTCGAAGAATTACATCGGATGAATATAAAGCGCAGAAAATTATTGTTCTCGGACCTATGCCGCCGAGACTTTCAAAAATAAACAATAAATTCAGATACAGAATCATCATAAAATGCAAGAATTCAAAGGATTTCCGCAGTATGATTTCTGATTTGCTTATTCTTTTCGGAAAGGATAACAAATTCAGAGATGTAACCCTGACTGCAGATATTAATCCCGAGAATTTAGTTTAAATTAAGTCAGGAGAATATAATAATGGCAATAAGAAATATTGTAACATCAGAAGATCCCATCTTGAGAAAAACAAGCAGAAAAGTTGAGAAATTCGATGAAAGACTTAACATTCTGCTCGACGATATGAAAGACACTCTCAGAAAAGCAGAGGGTGCAGGTCTTGCAGCAGTTCAGGTAGGCATTTTAAAAAGAGTTGTTCTCGTTGACGTAGGCGACGGACTTCTCGAGCTTATTAACCCTGAAATTGTTGAAACAAAAGGCGAGATTGAAGACACTGAAGGTTGTCTTTCAGTGCCCGGCGAATGGGGGCTTGTTAAGAGACCCGAATATGTAAAAATCAAGGCTCAGGACAGAAGGGGTGTGTGGCACAGATATGAAGGCACAGACCTTAAGGCTCGTTGCTTCTGCCACGAAATTGACCACCTTGATGGCATTATTTACACCGATAAGGTAATCAAAAAGCTTACCCCTGAGGAAGCGCAGGAATTCAGAAGTAAAAACAAAGGAGAATAATCTCATGAAAATTGCATTTATGGGTACACCTGACTTTGCGGTTGATTGCCTGAGAGCTCTTGCAAATTCAGAGCACGAAGTTGTGGGCGTATTCTGTCAGCCCGATAAACCCGTAGGAAGAAAGCAGGAGCTTACTCCTCCCGACGTTAAGGTTGAAGCGTTAAAACACAATCTGCCCGTATTTCAGCCTGTTTCATTGAGAAACGGCAAGGGTGTAGAAATTCTCGAAAAAATCAAGCCTGACCTTATTATTGTTGTTGCTTACGGAAAAATTCTTCCCGACGATGTGCTCTCTTTCCCGAAATACGGCTGTATTAATATTCACGCATCGATTCTTCCGAAGTACAGAGGCGCTTCACCTATTCACTTTGCAGTGCTTAACGGTGACGAAGAAACCGGTGTAACTTCAATGCAGATGGACAGCGGTCTTGATACCGGCGATATTCTGCTTATTAAAAAAGCAAAAATCGGTATCAATGATACAACTGAGAAAATGTACGAAGTTCTCGCTCCCTTGGGTGCTGAAGTACTTATGGAAACGATTGAGCTTCTCAAAAAAGGTGAACTTAATCCCATTAAGCAAGACGATTCACTTGCAACAAAGGTTGGCCTGCTTTCAAAGGATATGAGCCCTATTGACTGGTCGAAATCAGCTTTTGAAATTCACAATAAAATCCGCGGACTTTACAGTTGGCCCGGGGCAAGCACAACCTTAAACGGAAAAACTTTGAAAATTCATTCTTCGGTTTTATCTGACAAAAAGGGTAATAATAATCCCGGAGAGATTGTTGACACAAACGGCAGACTTGTTGTTTCCTGCGGCGACGGCAACTGCGTTGAACTTACAACAATTCAGCTCGAAGGTAAAAAGAGAATGGATGTTTCTTCATTCCTCAACGGATATCAACTGCCTGAGGGTACAGTCTTAGGCAAATAAACTTTACGGATGTGATTTTATGATCTGGTATGATTACTATTATCTTATTCTTGTTGTACCTGCACTTATAATTTCCGGTATTGCGCAGTGGAAGGTAAAGAGCACTTACAGCAAGATGTCACAAATGAAAAACAGAAAAGGTCTTTCAGGAGCGGATGCTGCTGCAAAAGTTCTGTCCTATTACGGCATTACCGATGTTCAGATACATCAGACACAAGGAAAGCTCAGCGACCACTATGACCCCAGAAGCAACGTTATCAGACTTTCGCCTGAGGTTTATAACGGTCGTTCAATTGCTTCGGTTGGTATCGCTTGTCACGAGGCAGGACATGCTGCACAGCACGCAGAAAATTATGCGCCCATTAAGGTTCGTAATCTTATACTTCCCGTTGCTAATATCGGCTCAAGTTTCGGCTTTTTTCTTGCAATCATTGGCTATTTTCTCGGCTTTGGTATGCTCATTGACATTGGCATAATTCTTTTTGCAAGTGTCACGGTTTTTCAGCTTGTAACTTTACCTATTGAATTCAATGCAAGCAGACGTGCCCTTAACGTAATTACCGAAACGGGTATGCTTGATGAAATTGAAAATGAACGTGCTAAGCAGGTACTCTCTGCAGCAGCTATGACCTATGTGGCAGCACTTCTTGTTTCAATTATGTCACTTTTACGTTTGATTCTCAGAACACGCAACAGGAGGAACTGACCTGATGTCCACGGCAAGACAGATTGCTTTTAACGCCCTTTGCAAAATTGAAAAGGACAGTTCATATTCAAATCTTGCACTTGACAGTATTCTGTCAAAAAGTGAGCTTGACACAAGAGATAAATCTTTTGTGTCTGCTTTGTTTTACGGAGTTATTGAAAGAAAGCTCACTTTAGACTATAATCTGTCTCTTTATCTTTCAAAACCGCTTAAAAAGCTTAAGCCTGAGCTTCTTGTACTTCTGAGAATGGGTAGTTATCAGCTTTTATTTATGGAAAAAGTTCCCGTTTCAGCTGCAGTCAACGAAACAGTTAAGCTTTCAAAAAAGAACTCTCTGCAGTTTGCGAGTGGGCTCATAAATGCCGTTTTAAGAAAAATAAGTCTTAACGGTCTGCGTCTTCCCGATGAAAATGATACAGCCAATTTTTTCAGTATTAAGTATTCCTGCAATAAATGGCTTGTTGAAAAGTGGCTGAATGAATATGGCAGAGAAGATACAGAAAAGTTTCTCGAAAGCTCACTCGGTGCAAATGATATTTACATTAAGGTTAATACCCTTAAAACAGATTGCGTTTCACTTATTACTGCACTTCAAAGCGATGGAATCAAAGCAGAAAAAACCTACCTTCAGGATGCTCTCAAAATCTCCTTTGGAGGAAACTCGATTGAAAGTATTGATGCTTTCAAAAACGGTCTTTTTCATGTGCAGGATTTAGCTTGTCAGCTTGCAGTAAAAGCACTCTCAATCGAAGAGGGTGACAAGATTTTTGACCTGTGCTCAGCTCCCGGAGGAAAAACTTTTACAATGGCTGAATATGCAGGAGAAAAAGGGGAAATACTTGCTTTTGATATTTATGAAAATAGAGTATCCCTTATCAGAAAAGGAGCTGAAAAACTGGGTCTTGTCAACGTTAAAGCCTTAGTCGGTGATGCATCGGTACATAACAGTGAAATCGGTCTTGCTGATAAAGTTCTTTGCGACGTGCCTTGCTCAGGCTTTGGAATTATCGGTAAAAAACCTGAAATCAAATATAAAAGCGAAAGTGAAGTCGAAGAAATAGAAAAGCTTCAGTACCCCATACTGAAAAACGCTGCAACTTACGTTAAAAAAGGCGGCAGACTTCTCTATTCTACCTGCACACTATCAAAAGCAGAAAACGAAGAAGTATGCGAAAGATTCTTAAAAGAGCACACCGATTTTATCAGTCTAACGCCTCTTGAGGAAATAAGCCGCGAAAAATTCCTTACACTTATGCCGCATAAAAACGGCACCGACGGATTTTTTATTGCACTTTTTGAAAGGAATAAGTAAAAATGAAGAAGGATATAAAGTCAATGTCCCTTGCTGAATTAAAGGAAGAAATGCTTTCAATAGGCGAGAAGGCCTTTAAAGCAACACAGATATATTCCTGGCTTCACAAGCATTCAGCAGAGAGCTTTGATGAGATGACAAACATTTCAAAGGATTTGCGTGAAAATCTCAAAAAAAATTATGATATTTACAATTGCGCTATTGAAAAAAAGTTAGTTTCAGTGTATGATGATACAGTTAAGTATTTATTCAGGCTTAATGACGGCGAGCTTATCGAATCAGTAGTGATGAAATATAAGTACGGATACACAATCTGCGTTTCAAGTCAGGTTGGTTGTAAGATGGGCTGCAAGTTCTGCGCTTCAGGAATTGCAGGCTTTGTCCGTAATATCACACCCTCGGAAATTCTTTCTCAGGTTTATAAAGCGCAGAAAGATCTTGGTATCAGAATTTCTCATATCGTTATGATGGGTGTAGGTGAACCTCTTGATAATTACGATAACGTAATCAAATTTTTATCACTGATTTCTGACGAAAACGGACTTAACATCGGTATGCGTAATATCTCACTTTCTTCCTGCGGCGTTGTTACGGGAATTTATAAGCTTATGGAAGAAAAGCTTCAGCTTACACTTTCAATTTCACTTCACGCGCCTGATGATGAAACAAGAAGTAAGACCATGCCGGTAAATGACAGATGGAATATAGACGAGCTACTTAAAGCTTGTAAGGATTACATAAAGTGCACGAACCGAAGAATTTCTTTCGAATACGCTATGATAAGCGGTGTTAACGACAGTGATGAATGCGCAAGAAAGCTTGGAATGAAGCTCAAAGGTATGCTTTGTCACGTTAATCTTATTCCCGTTAACTCTGTTAAAGAGCGTTCATACACAAAAAGCAGTAAAGAAAGAATGGAATCTTTTATTAAAATACTCAGCAAATACGGAATTAACGCAACTGTCAGACGAACTCTCGGCAGTGATATAAACGCCTCTTGCGGTCAGCTCAGAAGAGGAGAGAAAAACTAACTGAATTTAAGGAGTGGTTAAAATGAAACTTGTTGGCGGCACCCATGTGGGTATGGTCAGAGCTAAAAATGAAGATACCTACCGTTGCGGCAAACTTAGTGACGGTACCGCTTGGGCAATAGTGTGCGACGGTATGGGCGGTGTACACGGCGGTCAGCTTGCTTCGTCAATAGCTGCTGATATGATTTGTGAAAAAATCAAAAAATGTTATAACTCCTCCATGTCAGTTTCTTCTCTTGAAAATCTTCTCCTCTCTGCTGTCACTACTGCAAATGTTATTGTATATGACCGAGGAGACGTGGATATTTCTCTAAAGGGGATGGGCACAACCGTCGTTGCTGCAATTGTAAAGGATAACGAAGCTTGTATTGCACACGTAGGTGACAGTAGAGCGTATGCAACTGATGGCAAAGTTATTAAACAGATTACCCGTGACCACTCACTTGTGCAGGAAATGTACGATAGCGGAAAAATCACTCTTCAGGAATTACAAACCCATCCTCAGAAAAACATAATAACCAGAGCCATTGGCGTGGGCGAAGAAATTGAAATTGACTTCGACTATGTCTGCGTAAACGAAAACGAAGCTCTTATTCTTTGTACTGACGGCTTATGCGGACTTGTAAATGAAGATAAAATGCTTCAGATTTATCAGAACAGTAATTTTGAAGAGCTTGCTGAAAAATACATAGAAGAAGCTAACAACGCAGGCGGCAGAGATAACATAACAGTAGTTGTAATGAAAGGATAGGTGATTGCAAATGGAAAATTATGTAGGTAAAAGACTTGACGGCAGATATGAAATTATGGAAGTGCTCGGTGTGGGCGGTATGGCCGTTGTTTATAAAGCATTTGACAACATCGACCACAGAATCGTGGCTGTTAAAATTCTTAAGGATGAGTATCTTGCAAACGCTGACTTCAAGCGCAGATTTATGAACGAATCCAAGGCAATTTCCGTGCTTTCACATCCCAATATTGTAAGAGTTTTTGATGTAAGCTATGGTGAGATTCTTCAGTACATAGTTATGGAATATGTAGATGGAATTTCTCTTAAAGAATATATTGAACAGCAGGGTGTAATTGATCCCAGAGAAGCTCTTTACTTTGTAACTCAGATTCTTCGTGCACTTCAGCACGCACATGACAAGGGCATCGTTCACCGTGATATTAAGCCTCAGAATATTATGCTTATTTCCGACGGTACAATTAAAGTTACAGACTTCGGTATTGCACGTTTCAGCAGAAGCGAAACAAGAACAATGACTGACGGTGCAATCGGTTCAGTGCACTACATCAGCCCCGAGCAGGCAAAAGGCAGCGTAACTGATGCTAAAACTGACCTTTATGCAGTTGGCGTAATGCTTTACGAAATGCTTACCGGCAGACTTCCTTTCCAGTCGGATAATGCAGTTTCAGTAGCTCTTATGCAGCTTCATAACGACCCCGTAAAGCCAAGAAACATCAACCCTGAAATTCCTGTTGGCCTTGAGCAGATTATTATCCGTGCAATGCAGAAAAATCAGAACGACAGATACCAGTCTGCTTCTGAAATTCTTATGGATATTGAAGCATTCAAGAGAAATCCCAACATTAAATTCGATTACTCATACTACAACGATTCAGTTGTAAGCGAAGAGAAAAAGACAGTAAAAGCTCCCGTTACACCGGTTAAAAAAGAGCCGACTCCAATTCCTCAGGAAGCTTATGATGAAGCCGACGATTACTCCGATGATTCATCAAAGAAAAAGACAATTGCAGTTCTTTGCGGTGTGCTTTGTGCTCTTGTAATTTTTGCTTTTGCTCTTATAACCTTCTTCCTTCCCGGCAACAAAGGTCTTGATGTACCCGACTTGGTTGGCAAAAACTTCTATACCGATGTTATGTCCAATTCAATGTATGTTGATTTTTCATTTTATCCTATTACTGATGAAGACAGCGATGAACCTTCAGGTACAATCGTTGATCAGTCACCCGCAGGCGGCAAAATCCAGAAAGGCGGTACAATTACCGTTTACATTTCTGCTGCAAACGAAAAAGTTGAAGTTCCCGACGTATACGGCTACGAATATACTTCTGCTGAATCAGTTCTTAAAGGTGAAGGCTTTGAAGTAAAAATCATCAAGGAAAAGAGCGAAGAAGTTGAAATCGGCAAGGTAATCCGCACCTCGCCTAAAAAAGGTACAAAAGCCGATGCAGGCTCAACAATCAATATCTATGTTGCAACAAGTGAGGAAATTGAGCCCGTTGAGGTACCTAACCTTGTTGGCATGACAATTGCCGAAGCAAGAGCAGCACTTGAAGAAGTTGGTCTTGTACTCGATAGTTCAAGAACTGAGTACCGTCCGTCCTCTTCACCTGCCAACACAATTATCGGCCACGAATTAATCGGCGAGATGGCTCTTCCCGGCACAAGTCTTGCTGTGTTCGTAAGTACAGGCAGACCTCCCGAAACAACGGAAGAGGAAACTACCGAAGACGAATCCACAGATAAAGAGGAAGAAAAGACAACCAAGCCTACAACCACCAAAAAGCGTGAAACAACTGTTCCCACCGAAGCTACAACTGCTCCCACAACAAAGCCGACCACAGAGCCCACAACTGCTCCTACCACAGTACCTACAACTGCTCCGACAACAGCGCCAACTGAGCCCGCAACTCAGCCTACAGCTGCACCGACTCAGCCAACCGAAGCTCCTGACGGACCTGAATTTGTTGAAGGTGAAGAATAATTATGATAAAAGAAGGGTTAATCCTTAAAGGCATCGGCGGTTTCTATTATGTAGAAACCGCTGACGGTGTTTTCGAATGTAAGGCTAAAGGTAAATTCCGTAAAGAAGGAATAACACCCCTTGCCGGTGACAGAGTTACCGTAACAATACGTACCGATAAAGAAAACACCATTGATGAAATTAAGGAAAGAAAAAACAAACTGAGAAGACCTCCCGTCGCTAATATCGATAAGCTTTTTGTTGTTGTTTCAACGGCCAAACCCTATCCTAACACTCTTGTTATTGATAAAATGACGGTTCTTGCCGAAAAGCACGGCATTGAGCCGGTTATTATAATCACAAAGACTGATCTTGATGATTTCGGTGAACTTTTTAAAACATACAAAAAGGCCGGCTACAGAGTTTATCTGCATTCAAAGGACAACAACGAAAATCTTTCTGAAATATCGGCAGAGCTCAATGGCTGTATCTGTGCTTTTACAGGCAATTCAGGCGTAGGTAAATCTACCCTCATAAACGCACTTTGTCCCTCTTTGACCCTTGAAACAGGGGAAATAAGCGACAAATTAGGCAGAGGACGACACACCACAAGACAAGCTGAGATTTTCCACGTTGCAGATGGTCTTGTAATTGACACGGCAGGCTTTTCAAGTGTTGATTTTGCTGATGACAGTGTCATTTTCTCAAGCGACCTTGAGAATTATTTTCCTGAAATCAGAGAGCACATTGGTGAATGCAGGTTTACCGGCTGTGCCCATCTTGGCGATAAAGGCTGCAGAATAACCGAACTTGTTGAAAACGGTGAAATTAGCCTCAGCCGATATGAAAGCTACAAAACTATGTATGAAGAACAGAAAAACCTAAAAAAGTGGAATGTGTGAATATCACATTTGATCGCTCCCGGGCATATACTGTAGTGAGTCTTTGACTTACGATATACCGAAGGGATGATTGCATGTTCCGTCACGGCACTTATCCGAAAGGTCTGCTTTTTGCAGCTTTCGGCCTTGGCATCCTTCTGGGACTATATTTCCCCGTTAAAGCAATGCTTTTCATCCTTGCACTTATGTTGGTTGCTCTTGGCATTTTTTCGTGCCAAAGATAAATAGTAATCATATTTTCTGTCAGGAGGTATCTGCTTGAAGGTATTGGTTTGGAAAAGTCCCAGAACAATTAGTAGTTTACTTAAAGTAATATTCAAAATAAAGGACTAAAAATGGATGCAGATGGAAAATCCATCTGCATTTTTTCAGGAGTTAATATGGAAAAATATGTTGAAGTTGAAAGAAGTATAATTAAAAAGTACCGTAAGGAAATATGGAAAAGATTTATAGCGGGTGTAAATGAATATAAGCTCATTGAGCCCGGCGACAAAATTGCTGTCTGTATTTCAGGCGGCAAGGACTCTATGCTTCTTGCAAAGTGTATTCAGCATCTGCAGAAAATCAGCGACTTTCCTTTTGAGGCAAAATATCTTGTTCTCGATCCAGGTTATTCAAAAGAAAACCGTGAAAGAATAATTGAAAACGCAAAGCTTCTGAATGTGCCGATTGAAATTTTTAATGCAAAGATTTTTGATTACGTTGTTGATGTTGAGGATAACCCCTGCTATCTTTGTGCGAGGATGAGAAGGGGACACCTTTATAAAAATGCACAGCTTCTCGGTTGCAATAAAATTGCTCTCGGACACCATTTTGACGATGCTATTGAAACGACCCTTCTTAATATTTTTTATGGTTCACAGGCAGGAACAATGATGCCCAAGCTTCACAGCACAAACTTTCCCGGTATGGAGCTTATAAGGCCACTTTATATGGTCAGAGAGCGTGATATCAAGGCATGGGTCAGATATAACAGTCTTACTTTCCTTAACTGTGCCTGCGCTTTCACAAAAGCTGACGAGCAGTCTGAACATGAGACACTTTCAAAGAGAAAAGAAATGAAGGAGCTGATTTCTCACTTCAGAAAAATCAACCCCAACGTCGAAACCAGTATTTTTATGAGTATGCACAACGTAAACCTTGAAACTGTAATCGGTTACAGAAAAGGGGAGGAAACATACAATTTTCTCCAGGATTATGATGACAGAGCCTGAGCGTTGTACATATTTTCCTTATAGAAACCAACAAGCTCATCAATACGGTGTTCAAGAAAACGGCAAATATCCTCTTTTGTGTCCTGATTTTTTTCACCGGTTACATACCATCTGATAACACCGATTAATGCTGACGAGTAAAAGGTTGAAAGAATTTCAACCTGATGTCCCGGAGCAGAAATTGCATAGTTGAATTTATCAAAACAGAAGCTGTTAAGAGCGCTGAAAAAGCTTGAACCTAGAGTCATATGATATTTTTCACTGCAGATTATCTCAAGAAGCTCCATATGTTCATCGATATATTTGAAAATTTCGGCCACACAGTACATAATGCCCGCCCTGAGATTCTCAGGTGTCGGGTCTTTTATTATGCCGTCAATTTCAATACCTGCAATCTGAGTTTCAAAACAGTAACGAATAAATTCAAGCTTGTCATTAAAATGCTTATAAAAGGTTGCTCTGTGAACACCTGCTCTGTCGCAGATTTCTGAAACTGAAAGGTTTTCGAAATCCTTTTCCTTTGCAAGCTCTATCATAGCATTCATAAGATATGCGTAGGTTCTCTGAATTCTTGCATCTGTTTTCTTCATAACAATTCTCCTTACATCATATCCTCGCCCTCACGGATGTTAGACTTTATCTCATCCATAAGTTCAGTCAGTTTTTGCATCTGTTTTCTTGTGATTCGTTCAAATCCGGGGTTGTTATAGAAAAGTCGGTTGGGAAGATCAACCTTCTTTTCTTTTTTATCTGTTACTTTTACGGGCTTAGCAAGCTTTTTCTCAAGCTCATAGAAAAGATCATCAACACTGTACTTAACTTCAACAGCCTTATCCTTGCTTTTTTCAATAAGTTCGTGAATTTTCTTCGGGTCACCAATTGCACCTTTGACAGTGTTATAAAAATCACCAAGGGATTTCTGAAGTGAATTAAGCTTAATCTGAAGCTTTCTTATATCTAGAGCCTTGCGTACTGCGTTGATTAAATCAAGTGTAAACACAAGAAGTACGGCAACAAGAATATAAATAAGATAATCACCGTTGATTTTTGCATATAGGTTTTCAACTGCAGGGTGAAGCACACGGACAAAAGCAACGGAAATAATACCCCAGTAAAGAGTGTGCTTAAGGCAGATTCTTCCGCCGATATTAAGGAATTCATAGGTATAGTCCCACCAACGTGCGCTGAAAAGCTTTTCCATAATATAGCTTGTAATGTATTCAACAATATCGCAAAGTACAATACCTAAAAGAAAAATTATAAGAGGTCTGTCCTTGAAGGGGTTGTAAATAAGAATTGTCATTACAAGCGCAGCTGTACCGTAAATGGGGCAAAGAGGTCCTGTAAGAAATCCGCGGTTGATGATTCGTTTTTCGCCTATAGAACAGTAAATTGATTCAAGCAGCCAACCGCCTGCACTATAAAAGAAAAAAAGCAGCACATATTTAATAAGATTATCCATAGTTTATATCCTTTTTACATCTTCGAGAAATTTTTCTTTGTATTTTTTGCTGAGTGAATAAAGAAGTTCACGTGTAGCACAGTATTTATCAGAGAAAAGTACGATATAGCCTTCTTTATATTTAGGAGGAACAACTGTGAAAGGCCACATATGACACCTTATCATATTTTCTTCTCTTTGGGTAAGCCTTTCTTTGCAAAGCTCTTTCGCATTGAGAGCCGCATATTTGGGGTGCTTATATCCGTGACCTTTATGCCAACCGCCGGTTTCTCCGTCACGCCAATCGTAATAAACAAGGTCGTGCATAACTGCAGCTCTTGTCGCTTCTTCGAAATTCCAACCAAGCTGTTTACAGATTTTATAAGTAAGAAAAGAAACGCTGTAAATATGCTGAAGTCGGTCAATGTCAAGGTGCTGTTCAAACTGCTTGAGAGACTGAACCTCATCAGTTGCAATAAGCTCACCTACAAGGTCAAAAAAACCGTCTGAATTTTCATCGCTGAACTTATAGGTTTTAAGGTATTCTTCGTATAACTTCATTTTATTTGCTCCATTGTTCTTTAATAAATGTCGGAACGGCATCGCTGTTGTTGTCACCGATTACACCGTCAGCAACCTCTTTAAGCTTTTCGTGGCCGTTTGAAACCGCGTAGGCTTCATCGGCGGCATTGAAGAGGGGAATATCGTTAAGGTTATCGCCGAAAGCAATCATTGTGTCAGCTCCAACGTAATCTTTTACAAAAGCAGCTGCGGTACCTTTGTTTACCTTTGATGATAAAACTTCAAGGAAATAACAGCCTGTATAGTTGTCACTGTAGAACATACAGTTTACACCTTCAATGCCGATAATTTCTTCATAAATTTCCTGAAGTTCTTCGCGAGGGTCAAGAGTAACTATATAAATCAGACTGTCAAGTATTTCAAGCTGCTCGGAATAATGAAAATGCTTAATTCCCGATTCATTTCTTGAGTTGATGTAATCCTGCTGAAACTTATTGTTGAGATCACTGAAGTAGATATTGATTTTATTTCCGTCAGGGTAGTAGAGCATAGGCTTTTTGCCGTGACGACTGAAAACATCAAGTACTTTTTCGGCAGCTTCCTTTTCAATTTCAGCAGCAGAAACAACCTTACCTTCAGACGGGTCATAAACAATAACACCGTTCATCATTACAAGAGGAACATTCAGCTTTACATCGCTGAACATTTCTGAAACGGTAGCGTGAGTTCTTGCTGTTGCAATTGAAAAAAGCACACCCTTATCTATGAGTGAATTTATTATTGTTTTTGAACGGTTGCTGAGCTCAGCTTCAGAAGTTAGCAGCGTTCCGTCAAGATCAGTAATGTATAGCTTTTTCATTGTAATACAACTCTTTTAATCAAATTTAATCGATTATATCACATTGTATTATATTTGACAACTGTCTATAAAAAAGTTTACATTTGTTTGGCGATAGAACAAACTTTTCCTGAATTAAAAATATTAAAAAAACTTATCAAAGCTATTGAATTATGTGCTCAAATAAAGTATAATACTTTCATATTAATCTGGGTAGGTCTACAAAAGCCCGCTGAACCTGCCTTTTGAAGGGGATATATATGTTAGGTAAATTCGTCAAAGTACGTGTAACGTCCCCAATGAATTCCTTCAACTCCCGCTTCGGCTTCAAATATAAGCTGAATTACGGCATTATGGAAGGCTGTAAAACCCGAAGAAACACCGTGCAGTTTGCCTATATTATGGGCATCAATCACCCTGTCAGAAATTTTGACGGCCGTGTAATTGCAACTGTAAAGCGTCATAACGGCAAAGGTGTTGTATGGGTTGTTGCTCCAAAGAGCACTCGTTTCATTGTAAATGATATTAAGCCTGCAATTGATTTTGCTGAAGGTCGCATTGGGTACACAATTGACTGTCTTTATGAAAGCTCATGCGGAGCTGTTGTTTTCAACGAAGACGGTAATGAAAGAAAGTATCTTTTAATAAGAAACAAACGCAGCGCTCATTGGGGTTTCCCGAAAGGGCATATTGAACCCGGCGAAACAAAAGAAGAAACTGCAATTCGTGAAGTTCTTGAAGAAACAGGACTCAATGTTGAAATCGTTCCCGGATTTGTAAAGAGCTCTGAATATACTATTCAAGGAAAAATCGAAAAATCTGTTTCTATTTTCCTTGGAAAAACAAGCGATACTCAGTATAAAATTCAGGAAGAGGAAATTGAAGAGTGCGGCTGGTATAATTACAGTGAAGCTCTTAATGTTCTGAATTATGAAAACGATAAATACATTTTAAACGAAGCAGAGAGTTTTTTCTCTTCGAAAAACAAAGCAGGGGAGAATGACTGATGGTTGACTCTTTAGTTCAGAGCATAGTTGACTTCCTCGGCGGAAAGTTCTCGTCGGAATTAATTGCTTTTATTGTTTCTTGTCTTCCTGTTCTTGAGCTTCGTGGGGGACTTATTGCTGCAAAGCTTATGGATATTGAGTTTTTCAAAGCTTTTGCAATCTGCTTTATCGGCAATATGCTTCCGATACCTTTTATTCTGCTTTTCATCAGAAAAATATTCAATCTTCTTAAAAGAAACAAAAAGGTTGAAGAGCTTATTGAAAAGCTTGAGGCACGTTCCATAAGAAAAGCAGACAATGTAAAGAAATACAGATTATGGGGACTTTTCCTCTTTGTTGCTATTCCTCTTCCGGGTACAGGGGCATGGACAGGTGCACTTATAGCTGACTTGCTTGATATAAGAATCAAGCATTCTCTGCCTGTAATCTGTCTTGGAGTGATTGTTGCAGGTGTTATAGTTTCCTGTCTTTCTTACGGGCTCTTAGGTCTGCTGGGGTTCTGATAACAGAAAAATTTACCGCTGTGCTTTACCGTACAGTGGTATTTTTGTTTCATACTTTTATGCTTTCTGGTAAAATAAAGGTGAAATAATTTATTGCATAAAAAATAAAAATGTGATATAATCTACTAAACTAAAAGGCAAATAAAATTAGAATTAACAGGTGAAAGCAAATGATAGATAATAAAATCGATACGCTCTTCAAAGAATGGGTAGCTGATAATAAAGACAGAATTATCAATAAGTGGATTGAGCTTGCGGAAATTCCGTCAATCAAAGGTGATGCAAAAGAGGGTGCACCCTATGGTGAAAACTGTGCTGCTGCACTCAATAAAGCTGCTTCATATTTTAACTCGGATAATATTTATTCAGAAGTATATTCAAATGACGGATATGCTCTCGCTCATTTTGGAAAAGGAAACAAAACTATTGGTCTTTTCTCTCACAGTGATGTTGTACCCGTTGGTGATGATTGGCTCTATACCAAGCCCTTTGAACCCATTATCAAAGACGGCGCATTAATCGGCAGAGGAGTAGAAGACAACAAATCAGGTGTTATGGCTTCTCTTTGCGTTATGGAATTTCTCCGCGACTGTGCTGTACCTTTCAGAAATCATCTTCAGCTTTTCATCGGCTCTGATGAAGAATGCGGAATGGGTGACATAAAGGGCTTTCTGAAAAATCAGAAAATGCCTGAAATTTCAATTGTGCCCGATGCCGATTTTCCTTGCAGTACTGGCGAGAAGGGGATTTATCACTTTATGGCTGAAAGCCGTGTGCCTTTTTCACAGATTAAAAGTATAAGCGGTGGTGAAGCCTACAATATTGTACTTGACTGTGTTACTGCTGAATTTGATTATTCTGATGAACTTTACAGTGAGCTTAAAGAAAAAATCTCAGATAACTTCACGCTCAGTAAAGGCAACAGGACCTTAATTCTTACAGCTAAAGGCATTGCAAAACACGCAAGTATTCCAGAAGGCTCAATTAATGCGGCTTATATACTTTTTGTTTTTCTTTCCGGTTGTGAAGAACTTTGTGAAAATGACCGAAATATTCTTAAAAATGCAGCTTCAGCGATTGCTGATTATTACGGCATGGGTATCGGTATAGACCACGAGGATCCCGATTTCGGAAAAACTACTGCAGTTAACGGCATGGTCAAAACTGAAAACGAAAAGCTCAGAATAAGCTTTGATGTACGCTACGGAAGTACACTTGATCCCGAATTCCTGGAAGAAACAGCTGATAAAGCATTATCCTCATATGGATTTGATGTTATCAGCAAGGACAATAGTCCCGGTTTCACAATTGATAAAGACAGTCCGATGCCTGCAATTTTTGAAAATATATTTGCAGAAGTAACAGGAGAGAAACTCAAAAGTGTGCTTATGTCCGGTGGTACCTATGCCAGAAAGCTGAAAAATGCCTTTTCAATCGGCACTTTCTATATTTCACCCGAGCGTAAAGACAAAGTTCTTAAAATGCCTGAGGGTCACGGCGGTGCTCATCAGTGTGATGAAATGATTGACATTGAAGGCTTTTTTGAGGCTACTCGAATTTTGTTGCATTATGTACTTGCAGCAGATAAATATTTGTCAGAATGACAGTAAAAATATTGCTTAAATATTAATAAAAAGATAAAAATTATGCACAATTACTGAAATAACTACTTTTCCACTTGTCAAATAGCTAATGTTTTAGTATAATAAACCAAATATACTTTAATTCACTTGCGATTTAAGCAGATGTTTTGAAAATTAAAATTAAGGTGGTATGAAAGTGAATTCCAAAAGTTTAATGTATATTTTAAAAAGAGTTGCTCTTGCAGTTCTTACAATATGGGTTGTAATTACCGTAACCTTTTTTGTAATGAGAGCTGTACCCGGCGGACCTTTTGTCGGTGAAAAAGCGGCAACCCCTGCAGTAGAAGCTGCTCTCAAGGCAAAATACGGTCTTGATAAACCTCTTTCAGAGCAGTACTTCACTTATCTCAAAGATATTGTAACTGATTTAGATTTTGGCCCTTCGCTTAAGCAGCGAGGCAGAGATGTAATTGATATTAT
>JAZSQU010000002.1:0-78588 GCA_045538095.1 Acutalibacteraceae bacterium
CAATACTCTAACAATCCTGCAACCACTTAAGTCCCAATATACGTACTCAAGCGAGCATTTTTTTCTTTTATAATAATTGATGTTGTATTGAATAAAAATTTGGTGTATCATTAAAGAAATTAAAATAGGCAGGTGAAAATATGGCTTATACAAAAGAAGAAATAATAAACAAGTGTAAAGATGCTTTTAAAGATCCAAGCACATTTTATCAGGCTGATATCATTAACTACAGGGGAAAAACTGCTGACGGTACCCTCTATAATGAGATTGTTGCCGAGTTTGTTTGTGCCAACTTTGATAAATTGACTTTTGGAATCGACAAGATTACTCGAGAAGAAACTTACAAAACGCAGTCTCACGATGGTGAATTTAATCCAAACTCAAAAAGAGAAGAAGAGATCACTGCAATAAAAATGTTCAACCAATGTAAAGACGGTAGTGTTTATGATTTTATCGGTAAGATTATTGACTATCAGACACCGCTAAAGAACACATCCAAAGATGAAGCAGGTAAAATTGATTTGCTTTCCTATGACGGCAAAACACTCCGCATTCTTGAACTGAAAAAGAAAGACAGCAAAGAAACAATGCTTCGCTGTGTCCTTGAAGGATTTACATATTTGTGTACAGTTAACAAAGCAAAATTACTCAAAGATTTTTGCTTACCTGACGATACAGAGGTTATGGCTTGTCCTTTTGTGTTCTTTGACGAAGAACAACACAAGGAGATGAAAGAAGACAGACCATGGCTGAAAAAGTTAATGATGCTTATGAACAGCAAGCCTTATTATATCAAAGAAGAAAACGGTTATTACAAAGTTGTGGAGGATTAAAAATGAAAAAGTTGTTAGAAAAAACAGATTTACTGGCAGGCATATTTGCTATTGCAGCAGTTGTTGCAATTATATGTGAAGTGACTTTCGGAGGTTTCACAAAGGAAAGTATTGTTGGAGGTATAAAAGATATTTCGGGAATACTTGTTGATATTTTAGTGCTGTTTGTTGCTGCAAGTGTACTTATTCGTAAGCCCGTTAATTTTAAGTTGAAATTCAACTCTGCAATGGAAACTCTTAAAAACAAATACAACCCTCTTATTCTTGAAGATAAAAAAGAAGGTATTATCAGATACAATATTGCAAGTAATTCTGATGCCTTGTTTTCACAAGCAGGAAAATCATACAAAAGAATTTTTGAACTTGCAGAAGATAAACCTGAAGAAATTCGCTTTTATATAAATAAAAGTTTCTTTGACCAAAAAGGCGGCGAAGTTTTTGATGCGGCTACAATTGCAGGTGATATCAAATCCCGTTTGGTTACCATTTATAAAGACTATGAGATTATTTCCATTCCTAACAAGGAAAATTATGAGTTGCACATAAAATTCAATCATCCAATGGATACAAAAGAGGATATCGATTCTCTGATATCCTTAATAGACTATACTTTACTGTTGTTTGTCGCAAGAAATAAATCATGATGAAATTTGTTCTTTTACTTACTTTAGTTTATTTTATAATAAAAACTGTTTATGAGTTAATCCAGCATTTCGCAGATAAAAGGTATGCAGAAAAAAGAAGAAAAGAGTGGCAACCTTTTTATGAAAAGAGACACCAGGAATGGTACGGTATCTGCGAAAACTGCGGAACGAAAGGCGGTCTGCATAGGTTTCACGGAAAGAAATACTGTGCTAATTGTCATGCCCGAATCAAAATAGAACATGACCTTTCCAAAAAATCACAAGGAGAAGAAATGGAATTAAACAAAATCTTAGACGAAGCAATCAGACTTCACGAAACCGCAATCAACTCAGGTCTCAATGCCGGTTATGTTGTTAACGGCAAAACATATCCAAATTACATAAGCAACAGCTCCTGGGAAGAGTTTTGTGATGATATGAAAGTTAATCATCCTGTGGCTTACGATAACTACAAAAACGGCGACGGTAAAGAGCTTGACGAAAGAAAGGTCGGCCAAAATATCTATCCACCCAAAATGGCATCCTTCGGTTCGTCGAGCAGGTTTATCTACAACCTTATGAAGCATGATAAAAGTTTTAAGTTTGAAAAACAGTTGCTTACTACTGTCGGCGGCACAGCAAATCTTGACGGCTTCAAAGAAACTTCAGACAGCTATGTCTTTGTTGAAGCAAAATGCAGAGAACCTTATTCGAAGAAAAATAAATTTTACGGTCAGAAGTATTTTGAGTTATACGACTTCATAAGCAACAGTAATAACACTCTTGTTACCATTGATATGGATTTAACAAAGGGCAAAGCGCACGAAATGGAAGTTGTCTTTAAGTACGACGATAAAGCAGTAGAGCATTTCGACTTGAAACAAATGATAAGTCACTTGCTCGGTGTCGGCACTGCCATATTTAAAAAAGAAAAGTACACTAACAAGCCGATAAGATTTATTTATCTAATCTACAATCCGGAAGTACTTGAGTTTGAAAATGAAAAAGCAAGAAACGAAATCTGCAAAATTTATCATCAGACCTGTAACGAAGCTGAAGCAACAATCAGCAAAGAACTTTTTAAGGTTGTTCTTCTGTACCTCAAAGAAAAGTATTATCAGGATTCAGTCGTTAACATTAACCGCATAGCAAATAATTTTTCTTTTGATATTTGCAATCAAGAAAACTTTATTGAAATATTAAATGCAAACAACTAATAGATTGTAACCCTCTCCCAAGACACTTACCCTGCGGTAGGTGTCTTGTTTTTTACCTTCAAGGAAGGATGTAAGAATTCAATAATACTCAGAAAAAAATTCAAACACGCCGGTGTTATGCGGCAGGTTGCAAAGCAAAAAAATCAAATTTTGGTTATATGAATACTGCGTCACATTTTTCTTCTTACAAAATTTTTTCAACTTTTTTGAAAATCCCGGAACATTTTACCCTTCCTTATGTCGTGGTATATATGGGAGGTAAAAAGTTTTTTCAAAAGCACAAACTAAATATTATTGACCGTGAAAAAATTTTTTAGACCATTCGACAAATTTCCCGTTGTCAAATTTTTCAAAATAATATATCATACCACAGTCACGATGTTTTTGTTGAGCTTGGCAAAATTACAACTACTTTAATTATGCTTTGCTCAAACAGCCACACACATCGATTTATATTTAGCTTTATTTAAAAGCTGTTACATAGTGACCCAACAGAATATGAGCGCGGTGAGATTTTCTCCCCACGCTTGTTTCTGTTGCCTATGTAACGGCTTTTTTGTTTTGCAATTTTTCTTGCGGCGGGTTGTAAATGTTTTGAAAATACTTTGCAAGTTGGGTGTGCATTTGCTGTTTCTCAGTGGGAATAAGTGAGAGTAGTTTTCCAAGCGACTTGTAAATATTTTGAAAACATTTCGGTTTTTGGGTTTCCACTTGGCCTCTCCCAGTGGGAATAAGTGAGAATTGTTTTTCAAGTCACTTGTAAACAGTTTGAAAACTTTCGGGTTCGATGGTTCTCTTTTGCTCAAAAAATGTCCGTAGGAAAGTAGATGGGTAATTATTTTTAAAGCTCATACTTGCCAACATCTGAAAATTTGTCCGTAGGAAAGTAGAGGGGTATTTAAAATTACTACCTCTGAACGGAATCAGTGTTTCTGTGTCCTTGTCTTATCGAGCATTGGATTTCGGGCCCGGAAATCCCAAAACGGGCAAAAAGCCGTTTTAAAAACAGAATGAATGGAGATGAAAAGAAGAAAAAGAATCAAGTTAACAGCAGACGAATGAAAAAATGACTTTAAATATTCTGTTAACTTTCGGGAATCAGGGTTTCCACTTGCCCTTTCCCAGTCCGTATAAGTGGAAACAAAATTTTAAGGAGGTGAAAATCCAATGATAAAGAAAAATCACGATGTGATTGTCAAAGCGTATCTTAACAAAGATGAATATGAAAAGCTCTGTGACCTGAGCAGAGCAACGGGAGTTTCAAAATCAAAAGTCATCCGTCTTCTGATTACAATGTGCAGGCTCAAGGAAGCTCCGCCTGCCGATTACCCGAAGCTCATCCGCGAGCTTCGTGCCGTGGGTAACAACCTTAATCAGATTTTGGTTGCTGTCCGTGCAAAAGGCTGGAACAATCAGAAAGAAATTTCTTCCGTTCTCTCCTCTGTGCTTGAAACGGAAAACAAAATCGTCAGTGAGTTTACTTCAGAGAAGGATGAAGTGCCATGGCAGTAACACGCATATGGCCGATAAAGGGAAGGCTTCGCAATGTAATTGATTACACCGTGAACCCTGAAAAAACTTTTAATCCCGACTACACCTTTGAAGAGCTGCAAGCACTCAAGGATGTTATTGACTACGCAATGGAAAGTGACAAAACCGAAAAGCAGTTTTATGTTACGGGAGTTAACTGCACAGCAGGCTTTGCAAGAGAACAAATGGTAAACACTAAAAGACTTTTCAAAAAGGAGGACGGCATCCTTGCCTTTCACGGTTATCAGTCCTTTAAGCCCGGTGAGGTTACAGCTGAGCTTGCTCACGAGATCGGAATTAAGCTGGCGGAAAAATTATGGGGTGACCGCTTTGAGGTTGTGGTATCAACCCACCTTGATAAGTACCACCTTCACTCACACTTTGTACTTAACTCGGTTTCATTTGTTGACGGAAAAAAGTTTAACTCCTGCAGAAAAAGTTATTTCGAAATGCGAAGAGCATCCGATGAGTTTTGCAGAGAGTACGGTCTGTCCGTCATTGAAAAACCACGCAAGGCTCCCTCGCGAATGCAGTACCTTGCAGAGAAGAACGGTGAGATGACCAAGTACACAAACGTTAAGCGAGACATTCAGGAGTGTATGGCGATGTCCTTCAGTACAGAACATTTTGACCAGCTTATGGAAAGACGAAGATACAAATTGTTTTTCATCGGCGACGAGCTTGCAGTAGACCATCCCTTCATTAAGTCACCCATAAGACTGTGTGACCTTGGTGAAGGGTTCAGCACAGATGAAATTCTTGAATTCATTCAGACCAATCCCTGCCGTATTAAAAAGCTCAAGTTTCCCGAACAGACAAGAGTAAAAGATATTTTCTTTGACGGTGATGTTAACAACAGCTATGTTACCTTCTATGACCTTTACTCTCACTTTGTACCCGGTCTTGCCTATGTGAAAAAGTATCCGGAGAAAAACAGAGAGGTGTCATTCTATCTGCAAAAAGAAATTCTGAAGTTTGATAAATTCTGTGAAGAACAAAATCTTTTGTGCGACAACGATGTTGAGTCTTATGAAGACCTTATCGCACTAAAGGAGAAAACAATGAAAGAATACAACGAGCTTATTGGTCTTCGTAAGGAAGTACGAAACGCAATCAAGCGTGCCGACAGAAGCGGTGACATAGAAAACGCAAATGAACTTAGAGAACATAACAAAGATATTACCGCACATCTGACAACATTAAGAAAACACATAAAAATCTGCGACAGAGTGATTTCCCGTGACACTCTTGTTAAGGATTTGATGGACGAGCTTCACGAACACGCCGTATGGCAGGAAAGAAGCTTAGGTACGAGTTACGAAACACAAACAATAACCGATTACGAGCAGTCAAGATAAAAATTAAAGGAGGAATAAAAATGCTTGACGAAAACAAAACATTAGACATAATCAGTGCCGATAAGGTTGAAGTAAAGGAAGTTAAATGGCTATGGCCGGGCTACATCCCTTACGGAAAAATCACACTCTTACAGGGTGACCCCGGTGACGGCAAGAGTACCTTTATGCTGACACTTGCGGCACTTTTAACAACAGGTCAGAGTCTTCCCTTCTGCGACGAAGAGAACGAACCGATGAATGTTATTTATCAGACAACGGAGGATGATGCGGAGGACACTGTTGTACCGAGATTCATACAGGCAGGAGGTGATACAACAAAGCTTCATTTCATAGACGAGAAAGAAAAGACATTGACTTTCAGCGACAAGAGAATCGCTGATGCCATAAAGGCGACCAACGCTAAGCTCGTTATCCTTGACCCGTTGTCAGCTTACATCGGCGGTGATGTTTCACTGAACATTGCTAACGATGTCAGAGCGCAGTTCAATCCTTTGATACAAGCCGCAAAGGAAACAGGCTGTGCCGTTGTAATTGTCGGTCACATGAACAAGATGGGCGGTACAAAGGCTCTTTACCGAAGCCTTGGTTCTATTGATGTGGTAGGAGCTGCGAGAAGCTGTTTACTCATTGCGAGAACAGACAAAGACAGACCCGACGAAAGGGTTATGGCGGTGCAAAAAGCAACCTTGCCGCAACGGGCAATGCCGTTATCTTTAACATTACACAGGACGGCATTGAATGGGTAGAAGAAACTTCAAGGACGGCAGATGAAATTTTAAGCTCTTCTTCCTCTTCTTCGGGCAGACCCAACGAGCAGATTACAAGGGCAAAGGAAATACTTTTGGAAATGCTCGCTGACGGTCCGAGGGCACAGGCTGACATTATGAGCCGAATGGAGCAGGAACGAATCGGCAAGAGCACGGCAATCAAAGCGAAGAGTGAGCTCGGATGCGTAAGCACCAAAGAAGGCAAACGCTGGCAATGGTCGCTTGTATCGGAAGAATGCATAAATGATGATGACATCACAGAGTGTTATTGAATTCTTACATCCTTCCTTGAAAACAATCAAAATCAAATTTTAAAATTTATGGAGGTTAATCATTATGACAACATTAACAGAAATCAGAATCGAAAATTTAAAATCATTCGAAAACAATCCTTTCATTTTCAGAGAGGACACGGCCTTTGATATGCTTATCGACAGCATTTCAAATTTAGGAGTACTTACACCAATCATTGTCCGCAGTCTTGAGGACGGAAACTATGAAATCATCAGCGGACACAGAAGAGCTGAAGCCTGCAGAAGGCTCGGCATTGAAGCAATACCTTGCATTGTAAAAGAACTGACCAAGGATGAAGCTACGGTTATACTCGTTGACCTTAACTTACAAAGAGATGAAGTGTTGCCGAGTGAGAAAGCTCACGCATACAAAATGAAAATGGATGCTCTTAAAAATCAGGGAGCAAGGACGGATTTAACTTCTACACAGTCTGTGTCGAAGTTCCGTACAGCAGAAGAAGTGGGTAAAGAAAACAACGAAAGCCGTGAAACTGTCAGGCGATACATTCGATTGACTTACCTCATTCCCGAAATCTTAAAGCTCGTTGATGAAGGTAGAATTGCTTTTACACCTGCTGTTGAGCTGTCATTTCTGCCGTCGGAGGAACAGCACGAGGTTTACGGGTTTTATGAGAACGAAGAGGTCACACCATCATATTCGCAGACGGTACGAATGAAAAAGCTTTATTCGGAAGGCACACTGACATCGGACAGAATAGCTGAGATTATGGCAGAGGCAAAAGCGAATCAGAAAGATTATCTTAAGATACCCACAGAGAACATAAACAAATACTTTAAGTCGAGATTTACAGAAAAACAAAAGCAGGAATTTGTGATTAAGGCTGTAGAACACTATCACCGCTTTCTGATGCGGCAGAGAGATGCAAGGTAAGGAAGGAGGGATGCTATGAAATCACAGGAAGCGTATAATCTTATGTTTAAGGATTATCCTGATGTTGTTGATGCAAATCAGTTGAGCGATATGCTCGGCGGTATAGGCATCAGAACCGTTTACAAGCTTTTGCGAACAGGTAAAATAAAAAGCTTCATCATAGGCAACAGATACCTCATTCCTAAGATAAATGTCTTTGAATATTTAGGTATTCTTGAAAATAATGCCGTATAAATCTCTCACACATTTGTAAATTCTTCCATCTGCCGTTAAAATACTCTTGTCGGCGGCAGATGGTTTTGCCCTCCCTGAAAATACTACATTAATCATAAACAAAGGAGGTTAAAAATGACTACACAAGAAGCGTATCAATTGCTGTTCACAAGTTATCCCGACATTGTGAATGTTCATCAAATGTGTGAAATCTTAGGGATAAATATAAAAACCGCATACAAATTGTTGAAATGCGGTGAAATCAGAAGTATATATGTCGGCAATAAGTACCTTATCCCCAAAATTGAATTTTTCAGGTACTTAGGTCTTGTTGAAGATTATGACGACAAAAGAAAAAAATAAAATGAATGTATTATCAGGAGGACAAATATTGGTAACAGGACATCTTAGAGAAAAGAACGGTGTCTACCATATCGTTTTCAACTATAAAGACGAAAACGGTAAAAGGCAGACACCTTCAAAATCAACGGGTTTACCCGTAAAGGGTAACAAAAAGAAAGCTGAGCTGATGCTCAGAGAAGCAATCAAGGAAAAGGAAGCCGAGCTTCTTGAGCTTGAAGAAAGAAGAAAGGAAGAAGAGGAAGCAAAGGATGAGAAAAACATTCTTTTCACAACCTTTCTTCTTGAGTGGCTTGAAATGGTTAAATACTCCGTATCCGCATCAACCTACAGCGGCTACTGCTACTCAGTGAAAAGAGATATAATTCCTTACTTTGAAGAAAAGCATCCGAAGCTGAAGCTCCGAGAGCTCACTGCAAAGCAGATACAGGACTACTACACCTATGAGCTTAGCGTAAAGGGCGTAACGGCAAACACCGTTATTCACCGCCACGCGAACATAAGAAAGGCTTTACAGCACGCTTATATGATTGAGCTTATAGATGTAAACCCTGCTGACAGAGTGCAAAGACCGAAGAAGGAGCCTTTCGTGGGCAGTGCTTATGATGCCGAGGAGCTTGAAGAACTGTTTGAAAAGGTCAAGGGGCATACACTTGAGTTTGCGGTTATACTTGCGGCTTTTTACGGTCTCAGACGAGCAGAGGTTGTAGGTCTTAAATGGAGTGCTGTTGACTTTAACAAAAAGACCTTTTCAATTAAGCACACCGTAATGGAAGTAAATGTGGACGGAAAAATTAAACTGCTCCCCAAGGACAGCGCAAAAACAAAATCAAGCTGTCGTACACTTCCGATGGTAGAGCCCTTTGAAAAGCTTCTTTTAAGGATGAAGGAAGAACAGGAATATAACCGTAAACTCTGTGGCAACTCATATTGCAAAGATTATCTTGACTATGTTTATGTCAACCAAATCGGTGAGCTTATTGCACCGGGATATATTACCCGATACTTTCCCGAATTTCTTAAAAAACACGGATTAAGAAAAATCCGCTTCCACGATTTACGCCACAGCTGTGCAAGTCTTTTGTATTCAAACGGAGTAAATCTGAGAGATATTCAGGAGTGGCTCGGTCACAGTGACATTTCCACCACATCTAACATTTACACCCACCTTGATTTTTCGTCAAAGGTGGACTCGGCAAATGCAATTCTAGAACATTTTCCGAAACTGTAACCGCTTCAAAAAAATGTTTTTTCAACATCATTTTCAGCTTTCCGACAGGGTGTCTCAGAATTTTTCTCGGAAATTTGGAGGGATGTTGGAGGGATGTGCCCATTTTTGGCCCTTTTTTGAGGTCACTTTTTTGCCCGTTTTTTGGGTGATTTTTGACAAAACAAAAACCCGAAAACCCTTGTAAATACTTAGGTTTTCGGGAGTTGGTGCCGGTGACCGGACTTGAACCGGTACGGTGTTGCCACCGAGGGATTTTAAGTCCCTTGCGTCTGCCGATTTCGCCACACCGGCGTGTCTTGCGACTGAAAAATATTATACTTTGAAAAAAAGGCGTTGTCAAGTGTTTTGTGCCCTTTTTTTCTTCTTGAAAAAACTTTTCTTAAACCTTACCCGGTGTTGACAAAACAAAAAATTGATAGTAAGATAAATTTATCAAATGTAAGGAGAGAAATAAATGAAAAAGCTTTTTAATCCTCGACTTATGTTGATTGCTTCAATGGCAATTTTCGGCACCCTTGGACCTTTTGTAAGGAATATTCCTGTGTCTTCGGGAGAACTTGCTTTGTACCGTGCAGTTCTTGCGACAGCTTTACTTGCACTGTTTCTTGTTTTTACAAAGCAGAAAATTCCCTTTGGAAAAATCAAAAAAGAAATACCTCTGCTTCTTGCTTCGGGTATCGCTATGGGAATCAACTGGATACTTCTTTTTGAAGCCTATAAGTATACAACGGTGTCAGTCGCAACACTTAGTTATTATTTCGCTCCTGTTATTGTAACAGTAGTCTGTCCGATTCTCTTTAAAGAAAAGCTGACAGGTAAACAGATAGTCTGTTTTGTTATGTCAACTGTGGGACTTGTAATGATTACGGGTATCAGTGACAGTGGGGGAGAAAGCAACCTGAAAGGTATTATATTCGGACTCGGTGCAGCAGTGTTTTATGCGTCCGTTGTTCTGCTTAATAAATTCATCAGAAACGTTGAGGGTATACACCGTACTTTTCTTCAATTCGTTTCGGCAATTGTGGTGTTACTTCCCTATGTTGTGTTCACAAGCGGAGTGACTCTAGGCGGAATGAATGACAAAGGCTGGTTAAATCTTCTGATTGTCGGTCTTGTACATACCGGAATTACCTACTGTATGTATTTTTCTTCACTGAAAGAGCTTCCGGGACAGAAGGCAGCTATTCTCAGCTATATTGATCCCTTGGTTGCAGTGGTGATTTCCGTTACGGTACTTGGCGAAACAATGACCTTGTGGCAGATTGTCGGCGGTGGACTGATTCTGGGCTTTACTCTCTGGAACGAGATATCGCCGAAAGCTAAAGTTAAAATTTAAAATTCATGATAGTTCACCTGTGTTGTAAAATGCAGGTGACTGTTTTTTTGTTGTTATCATTCTATTTTTCGGCGTGGGATAATATACATTCGGTATAGTGATTTTTTTCAAACAGGAGATGTATATTATGGCACTTGAAATCAAGAAAAACACTCTTAAAAGAAAAGCAGGAATAGTAAATCTATCGGCAAAACAAAGCATTGACACCCGACTTAACCTTCCCGATTACTGCGGCGACATCAGACGTATACTCAGATGCACCGTGGAAACAGGGATTAGCAGTGCCTTTATAAAAGGTGATAAGGTTGGTGCTGTGGGAGGAGTTACGGTAAGGCTGATTTATGTAAACGACGAGGATAAAATAGACTGCTTTGAAACTCAGCTTGACCTTGATGTAAGCACAGAGAGCAAAAACATTCCTGAAAATGCAGTGCTGCTTACTTCGGTGAAAACCGATTATGTCAATTGCCGTGCAATGAGTCAGCGAAGCGTTTCAGTAAGTGGCAGTGTGGCAGTTAATTTCAAGCTTCTTTCGGAAGCAGAAACTGAATTCGTTTCCGATTGTGACTCGTTGGGTATCCAACTGAAGAAAACTGCTTTCAAGGCGCGTAATTCTGTCTGCCACGGCGCAAAAAGTTTCGATTTGAGCGAAACGGTTTCGCTTGAAAGCAATTGTCCCGATATAGGCAAGGTGCTTTTCAGTGACGCATACTGTACTGTTGACAGTAAGAAAACCGTTACGGGAAAAATGCTGATAAAAGGCGAAATGGTCTGTAATGTTGTATACTGCACCGAAAAAGGTGACAACAAGCTCTGCACCCTTGCTCATAAAATGCCCATAAGCCAGATAATTGACCTTGCAGGAATTCAGGAAAAAATCGGAAATAACCTTAAACTTACAGTCAGCCGTCTTATAGTCAATCCCAAGGCTGATTCATCAGGACAGAAACGGCTTTTTGAGTTTGCGGCAAAGGTGACGGCATTTGCTGAATGCAGTGAAATAAAAGAGTTTGAAGGAGCGCTTGACTGCTACAGCACCGCCTACGAAACCGATTATAAATGCGAAACACTTGAATTATGCGTACCTTTCCTTGAAATAAGAGAAAACAAAACCCTCAGCAAGGGCTATGAACTGCAGAAGGGTATAAAAGAAATCTGCCACATCAGGGCAGAGGAAACCGAAACGAAAGTGCAATTTGAAAAAGATAAAGCAAAGGTTGTTTTCAATTCGCTTCTGACTATAATTTATCTGAACGAAAAGGGTGTGCCTTCATATACCGAAAAAAGCTTTGACTGTGAGCTTCAGTATAAGCTTACCGAAGGTGAGCTTTTCGGTGGCAATGCAGAAGGTACTGTTAAGGATATTACGTGGAATGTTACGGACAAAAACACGGTCAATGTGTCTGCTGATGTTGTCTTTGAAGGCGAAATTTTCCGCAAAATAAAAAAGAAACTCTGCACAGATATAACGGTTAACGAGACTGCACCAAAAAGTGACCGCGACTGCGCCCTGATACTTTATTATCCTCAGAAGGGTGAGGATTTGTGGAGTATTGCAAAAAAATACAACACAACAGTAAAGCTGCTTGAGGAAGAAAATGAGCTTAAAAGTGGCGAAACTGTTGACGGCAAAATGCTTATAATCGCAAAATAAAAATAACCACTGTCATTCAGTGGTTACGGGTAAGATGAAGATATACTATAACTGCTATAAGCTGAAGAATAATTATAAACGGCAATCCCAGCATAAATTTTTTGTGCTGGGTTTTGTGACGGATAAGTCTCATTATAAAGTATTCAGCAGGTGCTCCACCGAAAAAAGCCATAATTAAAAGGCTTTTTTCAGAAATACGCCACATACCTTTCTTTGCAAAGTGTTTATCGGCCAAGGTGAATATTGCAGTCGAACACGAAACTGCAGCAAAATAAAACAAAAGAATTATATCGAGGGCGCTCATTTTCCGTTTACCAAAACGGTAAGGTCGCTCTCAGTGATGAAAACGGTTGTACCGTTAGTTCTTTCTTTCATGTAGTTTTTGGAAACATTGAAAACGCAGGCACACTGAGGGCAGACCGCAACGTGCATATCGCCGTCTTTGCCTATAATCTTTGAAATTACAGTTTTGTCCGTTGTGGTGAAAAGACGCATTCTTACTGCGCTTTTGCAGTTGGGACATACAATGCCTTCCGTTTCACCCATATCTTTTGTAAAGCCCTTATTTATTGTTGAAACAGCCATAATCTGTTAACGCTCCCTTCAAAGGAATAATATATCATATATTGTAGTTTGTTTTAGTCTTAATGTCAAGGTGGTTTGACCGATGAAAAAAATATTTATTCTATTTTTGTGTTTAACCGTTCTTTTTTACGGGTGCACAAGAGAAAACCCAAATACAGAACCTGAAGAAAAAACTCTTGAACAAAGTGAAACGAACACAGAGCACTTTATGGGTGTATGGCTGACTTATTCCGAACTTTCGGTTAAGGGCAAGAATTACACCGAAGAAACCTACAGAGATTATATAGCAGGACTTTTCGACAGCTTTACAGAAAAAGGCATTAACAATGTATTTTTACATATCAGACCGTTCTGTGACGCACTTTATTACTCAGATATATTTGAAAGCAGCGAGTATGCATCAGGCAAAAGAGGGGATAAGGCAGATTTTGACATTCTGAGAATATGCACAGAAGAGGCAGAAAAACGAAACTTGAAAATTCATGCATGGATAAATCCCTACAGAGTTCTTTCTGTGCCTGAGACTAAGCTTATTACTGAAGGTCAAATCAGCCGTTGGCTGAAAGAAAAGGACAGCGCAGTATGTGTAACTGAAGACGGAGTTTATCTCAATCCCGCCTCGGAAAAGGTGCAGAAGCTGATTGTTGACGGAATAAAAGAGATTCTGCAGAATTACGATGTTGACGGAATTCACTTTGACGATTATTTTTACCCGCCGACTTTTAAGGATGGCGACCGAAAGGAATATGAGGAATATCTGAAAAGGGGTGGCAGACTTTCTCTTCAGGATTTCAGACGCGAAAAAGTGAGCAGTCTTTTACTTGTTGTATATAATGCAGTTAAAAACCACAACGAAAATCTGATTTTTTCTGTAAGTCCCACAGGTGACATTGAAAAAAACATAAACGAAATCTATGCTGATGTACCACTATGGTGTAAAGGAGGCTATTGCGATATGCTCATACCTCAGCTTTACTATGGCTTTGAAAATGAAAGCAAACCCTTCCAAAAAGAGCTTTTAAGGTGGACACAGCTTACGGAAAATTCAGATGTGAAGCTAGTGATAGGCCTTGCACTTTATAAAGTGGGAGAAAGTGATATGTTTGCAGGTAGCGGCAGAGATGAATGGCTGAAAAATTCCGATGTTATAGAAAGGCAGGTTAAGCTTTCAAAAGAAACAGGCTGTTCAGGGGTGTCTTTTTTCAGCGCAGGGTATATCAGTAAATTAAATTTAAAATAAAACGGCTAAAGTGTAGAAAAAACATCAATAGTTGTGATATAATAAAATAATATAAAACCAAGGAAAGAAGAAGACTATGAAAAAAATAAGAATTATAATTGCAGTTGTCATAGCAGTGCTGAGTATAGCAGCAGGTCTGACAGCTTTACATATATCAGGAAAAAGCAGGGTGGAGGATGTTTTTGACGGCACTGACATCACCGTCAGCGTTGACGAATATATCAAAACTCAGAATAAAGTTAAAGCTGCATCAACAAATAACGCCGTTTTTCTGAAAGAGAACACAGATGTGCCGTTCAATGCTGAAAACGAAGAATTTAAAAAGGCAGTAAAGACAATCAAGGACAGCTTTTTTGATACGGTTATTCTCCTTAGTGATTATTATTCAGTCGGTAAGGATTCCGATGGTGACACTGTAGGTGTAATTGAATATCTTAAAGGCGAAAATCTTAAGGTTTATCTTGTGCTCAGTAAGGATAATGCTGATAAGTTTGCAGGCACAATGAGTGAAAAAGCAAACGGCATAATGGTTTATCAGGGTGATGAAACCACAGAAAAATTCAACTCTTTTCTTCTTAATCTTAAAGGCAATATGCTCCTTAAAAATAAAAATGCAAAGCTTATTGCTGCCGTAAACGACGACATTGATATTTCAAAATTCAACAAACGCAGCGCCCACGGAATTTTTCTTGAAATAAGCGAAGAAACAGACACGCAAAAATTAAAAAAGTGGAATGCTGCGGCAGATATTGCGGGGGTTGACCTGATTTTCAGCTTCAATATGGAAAACGCAGCTTCACCCGACAGTTTGCTGCAATTAGTTTACGATAATGACAGTCATAAAGCTCTTTCAATGAGGGCGTTCAACAGTTTTTCTGAAGTTAAAAATAACGTGGAAAACTCATTTTCGGCAGTTGAAAAATTTATAGAAAAAGGTATTTCACCCTCAATTTCATTCCGTGAACTTGGAATTACCTCTTATGACGGAACTGTAGTAGAAACTGATGAATTTTCAGGCGAGGTGGAAATTTACGGCTCCGACCTTTATCCCGTATACATAAACGGTGAAAAAATGAGCCTTGGTGAAAACGGTAGCCGCAGACTAACCTTCGACTTTGAAGAGGGCAGCAATGAAATCAGAATTGAGCAGTGCTCAAAAGAGCTTGTCTATAAAGTGAATGTAAGCTTTGACGGCGATCTTCTGAAAAGTGTTACACCAGAAGAGGAAATGACACTTTATCCGAAGGAAAAGGCAAGTGTCCTTGTTGTGGGATATTATAAAGCTGATATTTCCGTAAAGGTTGGCACAAAGGAATATAAGGCAAAACCCGAAGATAAAAACGCAACGGGTTATGTTGCTTTCAACGCAAAAATAAAAATGCCAAAAACCCGTGAAGAAGTGGCTTCACTGGGGGCAATTACGGTAATCGGTACATATAACGGCGAAAGTATGCAGCTTAAAGGCGCAACCATAAAGCCTGCCGAAGAAAAGGTTGATATCTCTAATTCTGAGGGCAAAGAGGAAGAAAAGTCCACAGCACCTATCAAGCTTGAAAACTATGTGCCTTCACTTCCCGGTGAAATACAGCAGACACTTCCTCAGAATATACTGCCGAGTACAACAATCGGACAGATGCAGACACCCTCGGTAATAACTCCGTCAGGTGGCACAGTCGGCGGAAACAATCCGCCCTTTACCGGCGCAGAAATGGCTCTCATAACTGCAAATTATGCGGATACAAGACCTCTTATCTATAACGATGACACCTACACACCGTCATGCTCGGCTCTTGTTAAGGGTACAATGGACTACATTATTCAGGAAAGCGAAGCCTATAACAAGGAATACGGTGAGCAGGTTTACTTCTATGAGCTTGCAAGCGGAGTGAAGGTTATCCGTGACCATGTAAAGCTTATTCCGAGACAGGAAATGGGTGATAACCGTCTTAATGTTGTGTCCTCGTATTCGGAAAACGGTACGCTGAAAATCAAGCTCAGTACCTCGTGGAAAGTGCCTTATACAATAAGCTTTGCACCCCAGAGCTATTACTCACAGTACGGCACAAAGTTCAATATAACAAACTTTACCTCAGATTATATTCAGCTTACCTTTCACCACACAGTTTCAGCAGACGGAAATATCGATGTTTCCGGCAGTAACGTTATTTCAGGTGCAAGCTGGAATACTTCAGCTTCAGATAAAAAGGTATCACTCTTTATGCCTCTGAGAGCCTTTGGTGAATATTACGGTTGTAGTGTTGAATACGATGAATACGGCTATATGGTAATAACCCTTCACAACAAACCTCAGACACTCTCGGGCAGTGTAATTCTTCTTGACCCCGGTCACGGCGGAAAAGACCCGGGTGCACTCGGTTACGGCGGAGCAGTTGAAGAGTGTGACATTAACCTTGCCGTTGCTTATTACACAAAGCAGGCACTTGAGCAAAGAGGCGCAATTGTATACTCCACAAGAGGCAGCGACACTGCACTTGAGCTTGAGGACAGAAAGGCAATTGCAAGAAGCCTTAAGCCCGACTACTTTATAAGCATCCATTCCAACGGCTCAGAGAACAAGTCTATGATCGGTACGGCGACATATTACTATAAACCTTTCTCCAAAAAGCTTGCGGCCAATATCTACGGTGAAATGCTTTCGGTATTCAAGGGTTATCTTTACAGCGGTCAGCCTTCGGTTTATGACAGTATCTCCGACGGTGCACCGTACTATCCCTTCAGTGTTACAAGGCTTGATGAGTGTCCCAGTGTACTTATTGAAACAGGTTATGTAACCAACAATGACGAATGCTACAAGCTTATTCAGCCTCAGAATCAGCAGCTTTTAGGCGAGGCTATAGCAAAGGGCATTGAAAAAACTATTCTCTACTAAGCGAGAAGTATGTCGGAAACAAGCAGAAAAACAACTCCCGGAATGCCTCCTGTTGCGCTGATAAGAAGAGTAAGAGCGTTTACGGGAATAGTAACTGCAGTCAGGGCAGAGGCGATATTCACTGCAAAAAGTGAGCCTACTCCTGAAAATAAAGATAGAAAAAGATTTTTAAACGGCTTTTCGCTCCTGAGAGTAACAGTGAGAATGATTACACCACCAAGAAGCAGAAAAGCAAAAATTATGTAAGAACCTATTGACATATAAACACCCCTTAAATTATTATGATTAAGACGGCGGATTAATTACACGAAAAGGAGCAGACGGAATATGAAAATTTTAAAGCTCACCCCTGCAATAAAAGATTATATCTGGGGCGGAACAAGACTTTCAAAGGAATTTGATATGGTGTCTTTCACTGACAGACAGGCTGAAGCTTGGGTGCTTTCATGCCACGAAGCAGGTCACAGCATAGTTGAAAACGGTGAAGATAAGGGCAGAACTCTCTCGGAGGTTATTGCTGAAAAGGGCAAGGACTATCTCGGTACAAATTGCGAAAAATTCTCTTTCTTTCCCATACTTATAAAGCTTATTGATGCAAGAGATAACCTTTCAGTTCAGGTTCATCCCGATGATGACTACGCTATGAGAGTTGAGGGTGAATACGGCAAAACCGAAGCCTGGTACATTATGGACTGCGATGAGGGCGCTGAAATTATCTACGGCTTCAAGAAAGACATCACCAAGGAAGAATTCAGAAAGAGCATAGAAGAAAACACTCTTCTCGATTATGTGAACAGAGTAAAGGTTAAAAAGGGTGATATCTTCTTTATTGAAGCAGGTACTCTTCACGCAATCTGCAAGGGCATTCTTCTTGCAGAGGTTCAGCAGAACTCCAATACAACCTACCGTGTTTACGATTACGGCAGACTGCAAAACGGAAAGCCCAGAGAGCTCCACGTTGAAAAGGCTCTCGATGTAACAAGCACAAAGGCAATCGACGCTTCAGGTAAGCCTATGGGTGAAACCGTGAAAAAAGACGGCTTCAGTGAAACTCTCCTTACTTCCTGTGAGCTTTTCACAATGAAGCGCCTTGACATTGAAGAAAAAGCGGTTGTTGTTGCAGACAGCACCTCATTTGTTTCTCTCGTTTGTCTTGACGGCAACGGTGTAGTTATGCACGGTGACACCTGTGTAACACTTTATAAAGGCGAAAGCATCTTTATTCCTGCATCCTACGGTGAGGTTGAAATTTTAGGTAATCTTACTGTAATTGAGTCAAGAGTGTAAATTATCGAAAAAATATTGACAACAGCAACCCACAGTGATATTATGATAATGTAAGATATCTTCAGGGCGAGGTGCAATTCCTCACCGGTGGTAAAAGCCCACGAGCTTGACAGAAAGTCAACGCAGATTCGGTGTAATTCCGAAGCCGACGGTATAGTCCGGATGAAAGAAGAGATACAAATTATCCTGTATTTTCAGCCCACGGTATTTTTTACTGTGGGCATTGTTTTTTTGAAAGGTGAATGCTATGAAGAAAAATCAGAAAAAAAGTCTTATTCAGGTTGTTACAATCGCAATGCTGACAGCAATCAGCTTTGTACTTTTTCTCCTTGAGTTTCCGTTGTTTGCAGCTCTCGGTCATCTTAAAATGGACTTAAGTGACATACCTGCTCTTTTTGCAGGAATTGTTTACGGCCCCGCTGCGGCGGTTGTTATTGAGCTTCTCAAGAATGTAATCGAGCTTATTTTTAAAGGCATCGGTACTCAGATGGGCTTTGGTAATCTGATGAATTTCATCGTGGGCTGTGCTTACGTTGTGCCGTTTTCGATTCTGTTCAGAAGTCTTAAAAAGCAGAGTGAAAAAAAAGGTGAGTACACATTGGCCAAAGAGAACAAGTACATTCTTCTTGCTTCGGTACTTGGCGTTGTCTCAATTGTGGTTATCGGTTTCGGCGCAAACTATCTTGTAACGCCTCTTTTCTTCAAGTATTTTCTCGGAATAGAGCTTGACGGTGCAACTCTCTGGGCAGCAATCGGCTCATCGGCAACCCTTAACGCAATAAAGGGTGCAGTGCTTTCTGTTGTGGCGTTCCCGATTATCAAGGTGCTTGTGAAGAGACTTAAAAAGTTTATATAATTATTCAAAAGGCAGGGGAGTTTCCTCTGTCTTTTTTTGTTGACAAAGAAAAGTGCAGTTGGTATAATGATAAAAAATAATAAGTTACATCTGAAATAGCTGTAACTTAAGTTAAAAGGAGAGAAAATATATGTCGACAGAACAAATCCTCAGTTCAGCAAAACAGATTTTATGCGCACTTCTTGCTCTGATTTTTCCTTTTTTAGGAATTGGTGTGCCGGAAACGGGTGCTAAAGCTCCCACAGAAGAAACCGTAAGAATAATGAGCTTCAATGTCAGAAACAGTGAATACGAAAGAGGGCAAATTGTTCCTCAGACAATTGCTGACTATCTTCCTGATTCAGTCGGTGTTCAGGAATGCGAAGGTGTTTGGTTCCTCACTCTGAAAGCTAACCTTCCTGATTACGGAATTGTGGGCGTGGGCAGACTTACCGGTTTACCTCTTATCGGAGAATCAACAGCAATTCTTTACAGAAAAGACAAGTACGACCTTGTTGATTGGGGTACATTCTGGCTTTCTGAAACACCTGATAAGGTTTCAATTGGATGGGATGCAAAGTATCACAGAACCTGCACTTGGGCAATACTCGAAAACAAGGCTACAAAAGAGCAGTATGCTCATGTAAATACACATCTTGATAATCTTGGCAAGGATGCAAGAGTTGAAGGTCTTAAGCTTGTTACTGAAAAAGCTGCGAGCTTTGATATGCCTGTTGTTGTTACAGGTGACTTCAATTTCCCGAAGGGTAGTGATCTCTACAAGCAGCTTACAGCTGACAAACTTACAGACACAGCTGTAATTGCTGAAACGGCAGACAGCGGCTGCACATCTCACGGCTACAAGGATGTAGTAGACGGTAACCCGATTGACTTTATTTGTGTAAACGAAAAAATTACAGAAGTGAAATCTTATAATATCATCAGAGATAAAATCGACGGGAAATTCATTTCAGACCATTATCCGATTTATTCTGATATGAAGTTTTGATCCGGGCAAACTTAAAGGCTGTTGCACGAAAAATGCAACAGCCCTGTTTTTTTATCTTTTCACAACTTCACCGGTTTTAGCGTTAATGATGTTTTTAAAAACGCAGATGTGACTTGTGGAAATGAACTTGTCAAGATGAAGTGAACCGAAGTACCAATGCTTGAATTTGCAGATTCTGCTTACGTCTTCAAGATAGGTGTTGATTGCAGTAATGCTTGCATCGGTGCCGGTCTGAAGAAGAAGGAAGTCCTTGATTTTTGCAGGTGGCTCGTGGGAAATTACAAGGTCAATTTCACCGCCGAATTTCTGAAGGTTGTCAACACCTTCAACAAGCTCGTCACGGGTAGGAATTTCAGCGTCAGACCAGGTGCCCATTTCAAAACGGATGTCAATATCAGGGCTTTCGCCGCCGCCCATAGTGAAAATCTTTGTGCCCTCAATGGTGAAAACCTGACCTCTCATAAGGTGGAAAATGTTGGCGGCAATATGGTGAACCTTTCCGCCGTTCCATTTCTTTATTTTAAGCTTGTTCAACATATCGAAATTTTCGTGAGTGCCGTCAATGAAGCAGATGTTGAACTTTTTTTTGCTGAGCTTTTTAAGAATACCCATCTCTTCCTTTGAACCGTTCCAGAGAAAGCCGAAATCGCCGCAGATAATAAGGGTGTCGCCTGGTTTCAGATTCCTGAGCCTGGGGTCATCAAAGCGTGAGAGATCTCCGTGAGTATCGCCTGTAACATATATCATAATATACTAACCTGCCTTTTTATGGTTTAGAAAGTAATTTTTGAAATTTTTGGTATTTTTTTGCTTTACTTTTAATAAGAAAATTGTTATAATCAAGTAGATTATGATTATTCTACCATAACTTTCGGAAGATTGCAAATAAAAAATCTTTTTTCACAAAAATTACAAATCGGGGGTGTATCCTTTGAAAAGGATGTTGTCAATATTAATTTTGTTTGTGCTTGTTTTCACCTTTGCATTTTCAGGTGTTGCAGTTTTTGATTCAGGCGAGGTTACTGACCAGCTTAAATCTGAGGCTTATTTTATGCAGAGTCTTGACGAGGATACAGTAATTTTTAAAAAGAACGAAAACAAAAAGCTTCCTATGGCAGGCTATGTAAAACTTGCAATAGCAGTAACAGCTATCGAAAAATGGCCTGACCTTGACGAAAAGGTGAAGATTACCGAAGAAAACCTCTCGCTTATCAAATATGATTACACAGTAAGAAGAGCAGGCTATAAAGCAGGTGAAAGCGTAAGCAAACGAGAGCTTATCAACTGCCTTGTGGTTTACAGTGCCAATGATGCTGCAAGTGTAATTGCACACGAGATTTCAGGCTCTTTTGATGCGTTTATTGCAGAAATGAACAGCACAGTAAAGAGAATCGGCTGCGAATCTACAGCGATTAAAAACCTTACAGGCTTCGATGTTGACGGTCAGTATACAACTGCAAGTGACGTCGCAAAGCTCGTTAAGTATGCTATGACCTTCCCGACTTTTTCAGAGGCTTTTTCAGCAACCTCGGTAACCCTGAGAAAAACTGACCTTAATTCAGAAAGAACATTCCAGGCAAGTAACAGAATGCGCAACAAGAACGTTCCCGATTATTACCACGAGTCAATCAATGCAGGTAAGCAGACCTCAACCGAAAAGGCAGGGGAGTGCATAAGTGTTGTTTCTGCGCAGGACGGCTATACATATATCGTAGTTGTGCTTAAGGGTCACCTTGAAGATGTTGACCGTGACGGCGTAAATGAAAATACAGCTATGACCGATGCAAAGAAAATGCTTGACTGGACTTATAAAAACATCCGTTACAGAGTTGTTGTGTCACCTTCTCAGGTGGTTGCAGTAATTGACGTTGTAGCAGGTAAGGATACAGACGTTGTGAAGCTTGTGCCTGAAAAAGAGGGCTCAGCTCTTGTGCCTTCAAATGCAACTCCCGCTTCAGTGCTTTATGAGGTTATTCCTTCAAGTGCTCCGGAAAAACTGAGAGCTCCCGTAAAGCAGGGCGAGATTATTGCAAAGGCTAAGGTTTACTACGCAGGGCAGGTGCTTTCGGAGGTTAACCTTGTAGCTCAGGAAACCGTAAGGCTCAGCTTCTTCGGTCTTATCGCAACCGGAATCTCAGCAATTATGACTTCCGGCTTCTTTATTGCGGTAATCGGTATTGCAGCTTTGGCGGCTCTCGGATACTTTGCACTTCTTCTTAAAAAGTATCTCGTTGATACGGGTGTGCTCACATCAACAACTCCTGTAAAAGCAGCTTCTTCCGGAAAAGCACCCGTTAAAAAAGTTCCTTCTGAAAACGGTGCTAAAAAAACAGTGAAGAAGACATCTGCAAAGGGCTTTGATTTTAAAATGCCCAAAATTGACCTTACAAAATTTAAAAAGATAATCGGAAAATATATTAAGTAAAAGGAATGAACAGAATGAAAAAAGTTTTCAAAACTCTCTTTACCTTTGTTCTTGTGGTTGCAAGTGCGCTTGTTTTAACGTTCACTTCTTCGGCTGCAGAAGGTAAATGGATATCTGTATGGGGCACAGGTCCTACCCAGCTCAGATTGACGGGTTATGCTGATATTGCTGAGTTGGTGGGTCCCGTTACCACAAGAAGTATTATTACTCCTACAGCCAGTGGCTCAAAAATCAGATTCCTTGTGTCCAACCGTTTCGGTGCCGAGGATATTACGATTGATTCAATGTATGTTGCAAGAAGTACAGGTGCAAGTAAAATTAATGTCGATTCCTCTTCACCCGTAACCTTTGACGGCAGAGCAAAGGTAGTTATTCCTGCCGGCGAAGAAAGATACTCAGATGCCATTAATTTTGCAGTAAGCTCTTTTCAGGATGTTGCCGTGAGTATGTTTACTAAGAATTTCGGCGGCTTTACCACTATGGGACTTTCAGGCGGCAGAACCTATATAACAATGGGCGAAACCGATATGACCAAGGAAGAAACGCTTTCTCTTATCAATGAACCGGAGTTCAATGCAATTCTTGAGGCAATTCTCGGAGATGCTGGAATTAAGCTTTCAACCGACCTTATCAGTGTTATGCCATGTATTATAGGTATGGATGTGCTTTCCAGCGAAAGTGCATACAGTGCAGTTGTAATCGGTGACTCAACCGTTGCAAATGACTTGCCTCTCAACCTCGCCGAAGCTATCTATGAAAAGGGTATTAATAACGTTGGTATCGTAGGTAAGGGTATTTTTGGAAACTCACTTATGGCTAACGGCCTCGGTCTTGGTGATATTATTTATGCTGACTCTGTAATCACAAGACTTAATAAAGATGTTTTCAGCCAGACCGGCGTTGACTATGTAATTGTAAAAGCAGGTATAAACGATATTGTTCATCCTGTTTCAACAGACGCACCATTAGGCTCGGTTCAGCCTACTGTAAAACAGCTTATTGAAGGCTACAAGCAACTTTTCAAGCTTTGTCACGATAAAGGTAAAAAGGTTATTGTAATTGGTATCACACAGTGGAAGGGCAGTACAAGAGATTATATGGGCAGTGGCCCACAGTATGTAAGAACAGAACTGGAATTCCAGAGTGACTGGCAGATTGCAAAAGATGTAAATGAATGGCTTGCTTCGACTAATGAGCACGACGGTTTTGTAGATTGGACTGCAATTTCATCAGGCAATTCAAAAGATGCTGATGCAATTCTTCCCGATTATACTGCAGACGGTGTGCATCCCACAAAAGAGCTTCAGAAAATCTGGGCAGAAAACTTCCCGCTCAGTCTTATCGGTGTGGGCACAAAGGTAGCAGGTGTTGTATTCGATAACACCGAACTTACCGTTTATAAGAATTCCTCAAAGAAGATCACCGCTACAGTTTATCCTGATTCAGCACTTAATAAAAAAGTTGTATGGTCAACCTCTGACCCCACTGTTGCAACTGTAACAGACGGCAAGGTAAAAGGCCTTAAAAACGGTTCGGCAGTAATTACCTGCACAACCGAAGAAGGTGGCTATGTTGCAAAATGTAAAGTCACTGTCAAAACAAAGGCAGAAGGCGTTGTGCTTGAAGAAGTTTCAGGTAAGGTACATACCACAAAGGGTCTTTATATAAAGGCTAAGGTTGTGCCCGAAGACGCTTCAGATAAAACAGTGACATACACCAGTGCAAATCCGAAAGTGGCAACAGTTTCATCGAAAGGTTACGTTCAGGGCGTAGGCGCAGGTAAGACTACAATTACTGTAAAGGACAGCGCAGGTAACAAGTCTGAATTTGCTATTACCGTACTTAAAAAAGTGCAGGTAACTGCAATCAACCTTAACTATATGGAAAAGGGTGTATACACCGGCAAGACCTTCACCCTGAAGCCTGAAATTTTCCCCGAAGATGCAACTTATCCCGATGTTGAGTGGGTTTCATCAGATGAAAAAATTGCAACAGTCACAGAAGACGGTGTTGTTAAAGGTATTAAAGCAGGTAAGGTAAGAATTTCCTGTAAGTCAATTGACAATCCCATGGTCAGCCAAACCTGCATTGTTACAGTTAAAGTAAGAACAATGGGCGTAAGCCTTAACTACAGTAAAATTACGGTTTATACTACAACAAGCAAACAGCTTGAAGCAACCGTAACTCCCTCAAATGCAACCAACAAAAAGGTAACATGGGAGTCAGAGGACCCGGATATTGCAACAGTTGACAAAAACGGTGTTGTTAAGGGTAAAAAGGTTGGTACCACTTATATTATCTGCACAACAGATAACAGTGACCGTACCGCTACCTGTAAGGTAACAGTAAAAAAAGGTGTACTTTCAAAGAAGATAACACTCAACAAAACAAAGGTGAGTATCAACGATGGCTTGAGTTACACCCTTAAACCAACTTTTTCACCTGAAAATACAACCACCAAGACTTGTACATGGACTTCAAGCAACACAAAAGTTGTAAAGGTTTCCTCAAAGGGTGTAATTACAGCAGTTGCTCCCGGTACAGCAGTGATTACATGTAAAACCAAGGATACGGGAAAGACTGCAAAATGTACTGTAACAGTAAAAAAGGTAGTACCCTCATCAGTTACACTTGATAAGAGTAAGTATGAGGTAGGATATAACAAAACTATTCAGCTTACTGCAACGGTTTCTCCTGAAAATGCTTCAAACAAAGACCTTGTGTGGACTTCAAGCAATCCCAAGTACGCAAAGGTAAGCTCAACAGGCAAAGTAACCGGTCTTAAGGCAGGTAAGACGGTAACAATTACCGTTACAACAAAAAGCGGTAAGAAGGTAGATACCTGTAAGGTTTATGTAGGTGAAGTTACCGTAAGCGGTGTTAAACTCAATAAGAGCTCTGCAACAATCGGTGCAGGTGCTACACTTCAGCTTAAAGCAACAGTTTCACCCTCAACTGCTTCGAATAAGAATGTTAAATGGGTGTCAAATAACACCAAGATAGCAAAAGTAAATTCCAGCGGCAAGGTTACCGGCGTGGCTAACGGTACTGCACTGATTTCTTGTGTGACCGTAGATGGCGAATATGTTGCAATCTGTAAAGTCACTGTAAAAACTGTAAAGGTGCAGGGTGTAAAGCTTAATAAAAATACCCTCATTCTTGATGTAGGAGCAAGCGAAACACTTAAAGCGACAATCGTGCCGGCTGAAGCTTCAAATCAGAAGGTGAAGTGGGAATCTACTGACTCCTCTGTTGCGAAGGTGAATTCAAGCGGTAAGGTTACGGCAGTCTCTTCAGGTGTATGCCGAGTAAGAGTTGTAACCGATGAAGGTTCTTATATAGGTTCCTGCATTGTTTCAGTAAGATAAAAATTTTAGAGGCTGCTTACCTTATGGGAGACAGCCTCTTTCATTTTGATTGACATGAACCTGAAAGCAGGGGCGCCGACGACAGAACGACCTTCAGTCGCTCTGTCAGTCGCGTTATATTTTTTGCTTTGAGGCAAAAAATATAACGGGGCCGTAGAGTTAAAAAACTCTACGGTCGGCGCCCGATTCCCGTTCAGTAGTCAATAAATTAAAAGAAGTGGCTGTCTCCCTCAGATAGCCACTTCTGCATTTTCAGTTGATTTTAAGCCAGTTGAGAATATCTTCGTAAACCTTTTCACAGTCCTCTTCGCCGAGAATTTCATGTCTGAAACCGGGATACATAATAACTTCAGGGCTGTGTCCTGCACTTTCAAGGTTGTCGCAAACAGCAGTTGAACCCTTACCGTTGAAATTCATGGGGTCCTTTGCACCTGAGAGAATAAGAATAGGAAGCATAGGAGGCACAAGAAAAGCCCATTCGTCGGTGCAGCATGAGTTTGAAAGCTTGATAATATCCCTGAGCCCGCTGAGCTTAAGACCGTTGCCGCAAAGTGGGTCGTCAATATAACTGTCAACTCTGTCCATGTCTCTTGAAAGCCAGTCCTTGTCTGTTCTTCCGCCGTCAATTGCAAAATTGCCGATTTTGTCAAGAATGGTGGTAGGAATGTTTGCTTTGCCGCCAAGCTTTTTGCAAAGGAAGTTCAAAGGCTCTTCAAGAATAACTGCAGCACTTGGAAGCTCATTGCAGCCACAGAGAATCATACCCGAAAGCTCGTGACCGAAAGCAGTTGCATAAACTCTGAGCAGCATTGAACCGATACTGTGTCCCAGCATATAATAAAAAAATTCAAAATAGCGTCTGTGCATAATCATATAGAGAATGTGTACGTCGTCAACAAGACGCATATCACCATCATTTTCAGCGAAAAAGCCAAGGTCGTCAAAACCGTCTGCAGAAAGGCCGTGACCGAGATGGTCGTTACCGCACACAATATAACCCTCTGAAGCGAGAAATTCAGCAAATTTTTCATATCTTCCTATATGCTCTTCAATGCTGTGTACAATCTGAAAAACACCTATAGGCTCTTTTTCGTCGTCCTGCCAGATAGAGCAGTGAATTTTGTTTACTCCGGTTGAAGAATTAAAATAAGCATCTTTTTTTATAATAGCCACAGAAATTTCCTCCTGTATGTAAGTTTACCGTTTAATTATAATATAAGATTTGCGAATAATCAACCGAAAAACTTAATTTATTTTTTAAGTAAAGCTCTTATTATTGTTTACAATGTAGATTAAATGTTATATAATTAATCTTGAATCAAGAGGGGAGGGCAGATAATGTTTGGCTATGTAAAGATCAATAAGCCTGAAATGAAGGTTAAAGAGTATGAAGCCTATAGGGGGCTTTACTGTTCTCTTTGCAGAAGTCTTGGCAAAAACTTCGGTGTACTTTCACGTCTTACCCTTAGCTATGATATAACCTTCCTTCTTCTTGTGAGACTTTCTCTGAGCCTTGCAGTGCCCGAATTCAAAAGGGGCCGTTGTCCCTTTAATCCTTCAAAGGTATGTAATTACTGCCTTAATGCTGATGAAGAGCTGAAGTTTTCTGCGGCAGTTTCAATGATGATGTTTTACTACAAGGTTAAGGATAATATTGCGGACGGAAGTTTTTACAAAAAGCTGCTGATGTATTTAATTCTCCCTTATGCTTATCTGAAGCACAAAAAAGCTCGAAAAATGTATCCTGATGTTGCAGAAATAATCGGAAATGGTATGATGCGTCAGGAAGAAACTGAAAAATCAAAAACTCCTTTAACTGATAAGGCTGCTCATGAAAGCGCCGACATTTTAGGAAAAATTTTTGCTTACGGACTTTCTGACGGGGAGGAAAAAGCTTACCGTTTCGGCTACGGAATAGGAAAATTTGTATATCTTGCAGATGCCGCAGACGATATTGAGAAGGATATAAAAAATAAAAGCTACAACCCCTTTGTGGAAAAATATAAGCTTACTGAAGCACCGGATGAAGAAATCAGGAAAGAGCTTGAGTGCACCCTTAATATGTGTGCTGCCGTTGCTGCAGAAGCTTTTGAAAAAACCGAAAAAAAGACACTTACTCCCATTGTGGAGAACATAATATATGACGGCTTAGAAAATACTATGAAAACAATACTGAAAGGAAAAACGGAAAATGAGAAATCCTTATGAAGTTCTTGGCGTACCTTCAAACGCAGATATGGACGAGGTGAAGGCTGCCTACAGAAAACTTGCAAAGCAGTATCATCCTGACCAGTATGCCAACAGTCCCTTAAGGGAAAGCGCAAATAAAAAAATGCAGGAAATCAACGAGGCATATGATGCCATAGTTTCAGGCAGTGCGGGAAGTTATAGAAGCAGTGGCTACAGCAGTTTCAACGGAGATGTTTATACAAAAGCAAGGGCATTTATGTCTGAAAGACGTTTTGACGATGCTGAAAGTATCCTTGAAAGTGTAGCAGAAAACCTTCGTGATGCTCAGTGGTACTACCTTAAAGGTCAGATTAACTACAGCCGTGGCTGGACTGACCAGGCATTTACCTATTTTACAATTGCCTACAAAATGGAGCCCGGTAATGTGCAGTACAGAAATGCCTATGAAAATATGAACCGTCAGCGTAGCGGCGGCTTCAGAACCAACCCACAGCGACATAATTCAGGAAGAAGTTCAGACTGTGACGGTTGCGACCTTTGTTGCGGACTTCTCTGTGCAGACAGCTGCTGCGAATGTTGTGGCGGCGATATAATACCTTGTTGTTGAGGTAAGCGCTATGAGTCAAAGTGCAAAAACAGCAATCGGCGGTATGATTACCGCCCTTTCAGTGGTTATTCTTATGCCAACGGCTCTCGATTTGTTTGTATACGCTCTTCCTGCTATGGCAGGTATGCTGACAATGTTTGCCGTTGTTGAGCTTGGAAAAAAGTGGAGCTTCGGTGTTTTTACGGCGGTTTCGCTGATTTCAATTCTCCTTGTGCCAAATAAAGAGGCTGCCGTAATGTACCTTGCCTTTTTTGGTTATTATCCTATTGCAAAAGCTTTTCTTGAAAGCAAGCTTCCTAAGGTGCCCGAATATATCTGCAAATTTCTGCTGTTTAATGTGTCTGTTGTCGCTGCCTATGCAGTGCTTATAAAAATTCTCGGAATGCCTTTTGATGAGCTTATGGGCCTTACAGAGGATGACGGACTGCTTAAAAAGTTTGCCGTTCCCATTATGCTTGGACTGGGCAATATGGTGTTTATAGTTTTCGATATTGCTCTTACGAGAATTGTGACGGTTTACCTTGCTGTATGGCAGAAAAAATTCAAAAAACTTTTTCCTTTTAAATAATATCAACAGTCTGAGGCGACATTTCATAAGAAGTGTCGCTTATTTAATAGGCGAAAATCCTCAAATTTGCTTTTTTCGACAATTTATGATATAATTACAAAATTGTAACCTTTAGAATTCGAGAAAAAGGAGTCGTCTATGATAAAAAAAATACTTTGTTTAATGCTCTCGCTTGTGGCAATGATCTCTATTTTTAATATGCCGAAAGCTGAAGCAGCCAACGAAAGCGTTAAAACTCAGCTGATAAAGATTTATAACAGATTTCCTCACGGCAAATATTGGAATCACGTAGGTGTAAAAGACTGGGATTCGGATACAATAACCTCAAGTCCCTGTCCGGGCCACTACTCCTGCTCATGGAAAAGAGCGTGTTCCTGTAACCGTTTTGAAAATGCGATTCAGTGCATGGGATATGCCCATAAAATTGCCTATGAAATTGTAGGTGTTTCGCCAAAAGAGTTTACAAAAAGCTATACCCTTGATGCTTCAAAGCTGAGAGTAGGAGATATAATACGTTTTAAAAGCGACACCCATTCCATTACGGTTACGGGTGTAAAGGGTACAAGAATTTCTTTTACCGACGCCAACTGGATAGGCAAGTGTCAGATAAGATGGGCAGAGATGGATTTAAGTCAGATTATGCGCTTTTCCTATGTGCTTCATTATAAGCATAACGACCGCAAAAATACCGACCTTGATTTTTATGAGGATGCTGCTCAGCCTGACAACACCGAAAAGTGGAAAAACAACTCAGGAAGCTCACTTAATATAAGAAAAGCTCATACTGTTGATTCAAACTGCGTTACCTCAATTCCTTCAGGTGACGAATTCTATATCTACCGTCACTACGACGACGGCGAATACCTTTGGGGTAAGGTAAGATACGGTGCTTATACGGGTTGGTGCGCTCTCAACTGGAGTAAATACGTCAGCAAAAACGGAAAGTGTGCGGCACCTTCATTTGTTTCAGCAAAGGAGAGCTATTACTATAAAGATGCCACTTTGCGTTGGTCAAGTGTAAGCGGTGCAGATAAATATGTGGTAAGAGTTCTGAATTCAAAAGGCGAGCTTGCCGGAAGATATGCTACAAAAAGTCTCAAGTGTACTCTTGACATTGAAAAAACGGGTAAATACACTGCTAAGGTTTATGCAAGGTCATCGCATAACAGCACATGGGCGCCTGTAAGTGAAGAAATAAGCTTTACTCTAACAAAGAGCAAGCCCGTTTATGTAACGGATATCGAAATGAAAAATACTCTCAGCCTTACGGTGGGAAGCAGCAAAACCCTGAAGGCTACGGTAGTGCCCGACAACGCTTCAGATAAAACTCTTATCTGGAAAAGTAGTGATGAAAGCGTTGCAACTGTTTCCTCAAAGGGAAAAATAACTGCTAAAAAGTGCGGTTATGCTAAAATAACCTGTAAGTCTGACGATAAAAAAGGCTACAGTGAGGTCTGCGAAATTACGGTAAAACCGGCTAAAGCAGATGATCTTAAAGAAACAGATAAAAAGAAAGATACCAAGATCACCTTCAAATGGAGCAAGGCAAAGGGCGCCACTTACTATGAAATTTATAAGTATAACGGTGATGAATACAGCCTTGTTGCAAAAACAAAGAAGACTTCATACACGGAAACTGACCTGAAAAAGAATAAGAATTATTACTTTAAGGTTGTTTCGGTTTATAAAAATGACGATATAAAAATTAAAAGCAGCTTTTCAGAAAGACTTAAAGCCACTGCATAAACAACGAAAGGAGGAAGCAGAATGGCAGAAAACCTGAAACTTAAGGAACTCAGAGAAAAAGCCATGAAGCTTCCTCTTACTCCGGGTGTTTATATAATGAAAAATAAGGATAAGAAAATTATCTACATCGGTAAAGCGAAAAAGCTTAAAAACCGAGTGAGCACCTATTTCGGCTCACAGAATAACCATAGCACCAAGGTACGCAAAATGGTTGAAAATGTAGATGATTTTGACTATATTCTTACGGATAGCGAATTTGAAGCTCTTGTGCTTGAGTGCAGTCTTATAAAGCAGAATATGCCTAAGTACAACATTCTTCTTAAGGATGACAAGGGCTACAGCTATATTAAAATTACAAAGAGCCCATGGGGAAAAATCTCAGCCTCTTTCAGAAAGGATGACCCTACGGCAACTTATCTTGGTCCGTATACGGGTAATTTTTCAGTTAAAAATTCTGTAGATGAAGCGAGAGAGATCTTTAAATTGCCATCCTGCCAGAAGATTTTTCCGAGAGATATTGGCAAGGGCAGACCTTGTCTTAACTACTTTATTTCAAAATGCTCTGCTCCCTGTGCTAAAAAAATAAGCCTTGAAGAGTATGAGGAAAATCTCAGTCAGGCAGTTGAATTCCTTAAAGGCGGTTCAGCAGAAACACTCAAAAAGCTGAAAAGTGAAATGGAAGAAGCATCGGAAAACCTTGAGTTTGAAAAGGCTGCTAAAATCCGTGACAGAATAAGGTCAATTGAAAGAATCGGCAACAAACAGAAAGTAGTTGTAAACGGAAGCACAAACGAAGACGTTTTTGCAATTGCTCAGGGTGAAGAAAAGGCTTGTCTTGCCGTGCTCAGCTTCAGAGAAGGTCTTCTTGTAAGTACAGAGCACTTTATAATTGACCGCAGCGATAATCTTCCCGATACAAGGCAGGAGCTTATAACCTCATTTTATTCAATGGAAAGACAGATTCCGCCCCTTGTGGTTGTTGACGGTGAGGTTACTGATGCAGAACTTGTTTCAAAGTGGCTCAGCGAAAAAAGAGGAAAGAAAGCTCAGATTTTTCTTCCTCAGCGTGGCGAAAGGGCAAAGGTTACAGAAATGTGCCTTAATAACGCAGCTCAAAAATTAGGTGAGCACCTTGGAAGAAGAGGAAACGAAACAGCTGCTCTGGACGAGCTTTCAAAGCTTCTCGGTCTTACAAAGTCGCCGGAATATATCGAGTCATACGATATATCACATACGGCAGGCAGTGACAACGTTGCAGGTATGGTCGTTTTCAAAAACGGAAAGCCCTTTAAATCGGCTTACAGAAAGTTTTCAATAAAAGGCTTTGACGGTCAGGACGATTACGGCTCAATGCGTGAAGTAATAAGCCGTCGTCTTAACCGCTATGAGGAAGAAAAGGAAAAAGGCGAAGGCTTCGGCAAACTGCCCGACCTTATTCTTCTTGACGGTGGTCAAGGTCAGGTAAACGCAGTAAAACCCATAATCGAAGCCTTCGGATATGACATACCTGTTTTCGGAATGGTGAAAGACTCAAAGCACAGAACAAGAGCGATTGCAGACGGTGGAGAGGAGATTGCAATAAATTCCTCCAGAAGAGCATTTACTTTAGTTTCCTCAATTCAGGAAGAAGTGCACCGTTTTGCAATAAGCTACCATAAGAAAAAGCACAGCAAATCCTCACTTGTGCTTTCACTGACAAAAATTGAAGGTATCGGCGAAAAGAAAGCAGCACTGCTTTTAAAGGAAATGAAAACCCTTTCAGCAATAAAAAGTGCCTCAATTGAAGCACTTTCTAATGTAAAAGGAATAAGCAAAAAGGACTCCGAAAGCATTTTTAAATATTTTAACGATGAAAAATAAGTGTATTCATAAATCGGAAATGTGGATTTTTTTTGGAAAAGTTATTGATAATTGTTGAATTATGAATGCAAAACTGTTATAATCGTTACGCAAAGGAGGAATTTAAATGATATCAGAAAGCTTGAAGAAGGTTAGAAAGGAGCATAAACTTACTCAGCAGGATATAGCAGATGTGCTTGGTATTGACAGAAGCACCTATACCTTTTATGAAACAGGAAAAACATATCCCTCAATAGCTACACTTCATAAACTTGCGGACATATATAACGTTACAATCGGTTATCTTGCGGGATATGAAGAAAACCGTCCCGAGTTGAAAACAAAACATATCAGTCCGTCTCTCAGTGCTCCTAACGTTGATCCGATAGCGTTTTTACCTAAAGAAGAACAGATTATACTTATGTGTTACAGACTTCTTCAGAATGACAAAAAACAAGAAATCCTTAAGTATATCAAAAATCTTTCCGTTGAAGAGGAAGAATGAACAACGTAAATTCTTTTACAGTATTGACAATACAGCAACAAATGATGTATACTGTAGTCACCAAAATTTAGGAGGTAAATTAAAATGAAAAAGATTATTGCATTATTACTCGCACTTGTAATGACATTCTCAGTTGCAACAATGGCTTTTGCTGCTGATGAAACAGCAACAGCTCCCGAAGCAGGCACAGAAACAGAAGTTCCCGAAGGCGATCTTGCTGGTTTCGAATGGCTTCTTGACCTTCCCCTCTGGACTGCAAAGCCCTTACTTACGATTGCAAAGATTGCTCTTAAGTTTGTTAAGGTATATCTTAAAATCAGCGCTGTATTCAACAACATTCCCGATGAAGTAGTAGACGGCATTGAACAGGCTATCAAGAACATCATTGAAAATACAGAAAAGCCCGAAACAGCACCTGCAGCAATTGCATAAGCTACATAACACACAAAACAAAGCCGGAGAAACACTCCGGTTTTTGTTTTTCGGAAAATAAGTTGCTAAATTGTGTATAAAAAAATGAAAAACATTGCGTTTTATATGTATTTTGAAATTTTTATTGACTTTTGCAATTGTATTGATTATAATATACTTTGTGTAGAAGTGAAACTTACTAAGTTTATTAAGATTTATTAGGAGGATACAACTATGAAAAAAACATTATCACTTTTTATGGCTGTTCTTATGTTTGCAACCGCATTAATCATTCCTGCTTCCGCAGGCTTTATTCCCGGTGATATCAGAGTACCCGGCGTTTGTGTTTGTGAAGAACACATAAAGACAGGTCCCTGTCACTGCTGTATTTATTGTGAAAATCTTGACAATACATATGTTCTTGACTGCTGCAAGAAGGATGTTATCGGTGGTGAAGAAGCTTGGACATTCTGTTGCACAGTTTGTAACGGTCTTTGGGACTGCGAATGTGTAGATTGTTCATGCTGCGCTGAAAAGAGAGACGAATATCTCGACGACGGCAGCACTGCAATTATTCCGCCTTCAGCACAGAATTCAATCGTTTCAGGTTTCCAGAATGCTATGCGTAAAATTAAGGAAGTATTTGACAATTTGTTTAATGCAATCTTCGAATTCCTCAGAATTGACGAGTTCTTCGGCAACTAAAAGTTAAACTTTTGCCCTGCAGCTAGTGCTGCAGGGCTTGTTTTTTTGTCAAGTGACTACAGACGGTCAGAGAAGGGGCGCCGATTGACGAACAATTCTTTTGGAATTGTTCGTCAGTTCTTAAAAAAGAACAACCCTAAAAATTTTTTACCCGCGCAAGGGGTAAAAAATTTTTAGGGTTATCGGCGCCCCGCCTTACTGAAGGCTGAGGCTAATTATTCTTCAGGGAGCTTGCAGATGTCTACCCATTTGATGAAACCTGAAAGTTTTTCAAGCTGAGGAATAGTCAGTTCAATTGCGCTGTTGCTGCTTCCGCAGGCAGGAAAAACGGTTTCAAACCGCTTCAGTGATTCGTCAAGATAAACCTGAACACCTTCGTTTACAGCAAAAGGACAAACACCGCCGATGCTGTGGCCAATCATTTCATCCACCTGCTCAGGGGTGAGCATTTTAGCCTTGCAGGAAAACTCAGATTTGTACTTCTTGTTGTCTATTCTTCCGTCACCGGCTGCAACAATCATAACAGCTTTGCCGTCAATGAGAAACGAGAGCGATTTTGCAATTCTCTTGCCCTCTGTACCTACTGCTTCAGCTGCAAGCTCAACCGTTGCACTTGAAACAGAAAATTCAAGAATTTTATCCTCCATACCGTATTCCTTCATAAATTCACGGACTTTTTCAATTGACATTTTTCTTGGTTCTCCTTTGAAATATACTTTACTTTTCTTGTTTTATTTACGGTATTTATTATAGCTTTTTTGTTTGTCTTGTCAAGCAAAGTACCGTTATTTGCACTTTTGGTTAAATTCTAAGATTATTTCTTATCTTTTACTTGTGTTTTTCTTCGGATTAATGTAAAATTAAAACGATAACAATTACGAGGTATTTTAAATGGCAGGAAAAGAATTCTTTGAACTGAGAAAAAAGATAATCGAAAAAGATTTTTCATATATGAATGAGAAACAACGTCAGGCAATTTTTCACGTAAAGGGGCCCGTTCTTATTCTTGCAGGTGCAGGCAGCGGAAAAACCACTGTTATTGTAAACCGTATTGCCAATATCGTTAAGTACGGCAACGCCTACCACAGCAAGGAAGTTCGTTTTGAGCCTACGGACAGAGATATCCGTTATATGAAGGCATACCTTGAAGGTGACGAGGACTTGCGCTTTGATATTGAAGATTTGCTTTCTGTGGAACCTGCAAGACCCTGGCAGATTTTAGCTATCACCTTCACCAATAAGGCGGCAAACGAGCTTAAAGAAAGACTTGAAAAAATGCTTGGTGAAGAGGCTAAGGATATCTGGGCATCAACTTTCCACTCAAGCTGTGTAAGAATTCTCAGAAAAGACGGTGAAGTGCTTGGTTACAGCAAGAATTTCACTATCTACGATACAGACGACTCAAAAAGACTTATTAAGGAATGTCAGCGTCAGCTCAATATAAGCGAAAGTTCACTTTCATATAAGACTATTATAAGTGAAATCAGCAAGGCAAAGGACAGCCTAATTTCACCCGATGAGTATATGCAGAATGCAGGCAAGGACGCAAGAATGGTGCGTATTGCCCAGGTCTATAAAATGTACCAGGATGAAATGAAAAAGGCAAACGCTATGGACTTTGACGATATTATTGTCAATACAGTCAACCTTCTTGAAAAGTACAGTGATGTGCGTGAGTACTATCAGAATAAGTTCAAGTATATTATGGTTGACGAGTATCAGGATACAAACCATGCTCAGTACAAATTGACAGAGCTTCTTGCCGGTGCTCACAGAAATATCTGCGTTGTAGGTGACGATGACCAGAGTATTTACCGTTTCCGTGGCGCTACAATTGAAAATATCCTTTCCTTTGAGCACAGATATGCCGAATCTGATATTATCCGTCTTGAACAGAATTATCGCTCCACTCAGACTATACTTGATGTTGCAAATGAGGTTATTTCAAACAACAAAAAGCGTAAAGGTAAAAGCCTGTGGACTGCCAACGGTGCAGGAGATAAGGTGGTTATCAACACTTCCTATGACGAAAGCGATGAAGCTACCTTTGTAGCCGACAGAATCTCCGATAATGTCAGTACAGGCAGATATAACTTCAGCGACCACGCAGTGCTTTACAGAATGAACGCACAGTCCAACTCAATTGAAAGAACACTTGTGCGTTCAGGTATTCCCTACAGAATCATCGGAGGTCACCGTTTCTATGAAAGACAGGAAATCCGTGATGCGATTGCTTATCTTACGGTTATCAACAACCCCGAGGATAATGTAAGACTTCGCAGAATTGTAAACGTACCCAAGCGAGGTATAGGCGATACCACAATCAACAAAGCTTCAGAGATTTCTTCAGGTCTTGGAATCAGCCTTTATGAGGTTTTCCGTCACTCTGACGAATATGAAGCGCTTAAGCGTTCATCGAAAAAGCTTATAGCCTTCTGCGACCTTATTGAAACTCTTTCAGAGAATGTAGATAAAATACCTCTTGATGAACTGTTTTCCGATATTATTTCAAAAACAGATTATCTCGGTCATCTCCGTCTTGACAAGGAAAAGGGCGAGGAGAGAATTGAAAATATTTACGAGCTTGTAAGTAACCTTAAAACCTATGAGAGCGAAAACGAAGAGCCTACACTTGCAGGGTTCCTTGAAGAGGTTGCTCTTATGACAGATATTGACAACTACAATGCTCAGCAGGATGCAGTTGTAATGATGACAATTCACTCTGCAAAGGGCCTTGAATTTCCTGTTGTTTTCCTTCCCGGTATGGAGGAGGGCATCTTCCCGGGAATACAGAGTATGTACAATCCTGATGATATTGAAGAGGAAAGAAGACTTGCCTATGTTGGTATTACAAGAGCTAAGGAAAAGCTTTATATTTCCCATGCCAATATGAGAATGCTTTTCGGCTCCACAACCAGAAATCTGCCCTCACGCTTTGTAATAGAAATTCCCGATGCTCTTACTGAAAGAACAGGCAGACAACCTGCCTCACAAAGAACATTTGACTCACTTGTAAGAGGCGATTATGAAGACAGAAACTACAGTGGCAACGGCTATCTTTCAAAAATCAATCAGAAACCCCTGGCAACTTCAGCACCAAAGGCGCCAACCGTATCCTACAATGTGGGCGATTCAGTTATGCACAAGGTCTTCGGAAAGGGTGTAATCGTTTCCTCAAAGCCTATGGGAAGCGACGCTATGCTTGAAATTGCTTTTGAAAAAGCAGGAACAAAGAAGCTTATGGCAAATTATGCAAAGCTTCAGAAAATATAAGACGGGACTAGTTTCCCTCAAAGGAGAGAATATTATGAAAAAATCATTGAGCAAAATTCTTGCACTTGTCCTTTCGGTTGTTATGCTTATAAGTGTAATGCCTGTAGCTTTTGCCAAGGATGTGACTCCGGTAATTGTTGTAAGCGGTATGGCATCTTACACTCTTGACGACGGTGAAACAGGTGAACAAGTTTACGGCCCGAAAACGGAAGTTATCCTTGACGTTGTAAAAAGAGCAATTCTGCCTGCAACAAAGTTCCTTTTCTCAAAGGATTATCAAGCTCTTGCCGATGCAGTTGTCGGAGATGTTTATGAAAGCATTTTTGAAAGAATGTCCTGCGACGAAGAAGGTAACTCAAAGTATAACGTTACAACAAGACTTTTTCCGCAGTCAGTGGACAATTATCCCGAGGATTGGAAGCTTGACGAAGGACAGGCGAGTGAAGGCGCAGTTGTTGCAACCATGAAAAAAGCAGTAGGCGCCGAAAACACCTATTTCTTCAACTACGACTGGCGTCTTGATCCCTTTGAAACGGCAGAAAATCTTAACGCTTTCATAGAAAATGTTAAAAACGAAAAGAAGTGCTCAAAAGTTACTCTTATTCCCTGCAGTATGGGTGGTGTAATGACAAACACCTATCTTTCGGTATACGGTAGTGCTTCAATTGAAAAAATTATTTATGCTATGTCTGCTTTTCACGGTATGGATATGGTTGGCGAGCTTCTTAACAGAAATCTCAATGTCAATACCGACCTTCTCACAGAGTTCCTTTTTGCTTTGCAGAGAGATAAAGTAGAAATGCAGATTCTTATGGCTCTTCTTGAAACTGTAACTGAAATGTTCCCGCAAATAGGTCAGTCACTTGACTTCTTTATTGATGAATCTCTTGCTCAGCTCAGCGACAGAGTTTACAATGAAATTCTTGTGCGCTCTCTTGGCAGCTGTCCCGGTTTCTGGTCTTTTGTGCCTGATGAATATTATGAAAGTGCAAAAACGGCAATGTTTGGCCATGAGCTCAATCCTGTTTTTGAAAAGAAAATCGATAACTATCACTACAATGTGCTTGTAAACGCTCCCGAAATTATGGAGAAAGCAAGACAAAGCGGTACTTCAATTGTGCTTCTTGCTGCCTATGGTTTTATGGGTCCTCCCTGCACGAAAACTGCTTATAAGCAAAGTGACAGTCTTATTGAAACTTATCACGAAGCAGGCGGTGCAACGACTGCACTCTGGGGTAAAACCTTAGGCGACGAAAGCTACGAGGCTCTCGGCACTGTTTGCGCTGATAAGAGCCACAACCACGTTTCAGATGATCTTATTATAGATGCCACAACCGGTATGTATCCCGATTATACGTGGTTTTTCAAGTATAACTCTCACGTAGGTCTGAATTACGAAACAGACTTTACGCCCTTCCTTGCGTGGCTCGTTGAAACTGAAGGTCAGCCCACCGTTTATGATAACGAAAAGTATCCTCAGTTTATGCGATACAACAGAGAAACAGGAAAACTCACTTCACTTACAACAGGTGTAAGAAAGGCGAGTGTCATTGATAAAGAAAGCAATTTCCTTGTTCGTTTCTTTGCAATTATTGAATCACTGTATTATGTGATTATTAACTGGATTGACGGACTTAAAAAATAAGGAGCAAAGCAGATGAAATACTATAACGTAAAAAACTATGGTGCTGTCTGTGACGGTGTTACCGACGACGGTGATTCAATTCAGAAAGCAATTGACGACTGCCATAAAAATGGCGGCGGCATCGTAATTCTTGAGGCGGCAGGCACTTATTACAGCCATTCAATTGCTCTGAAAGAAAATGTAGAGCTTTATATTCAGAAGGGAGCAGTACTGAAAGCAAGTGCTGACATCAATTCCTACATAAGACCCTGCAGTACAATAAATGACCCCAAAACTGCTCTTGTAGGTAATCCCGTAACGGGTAAGCCTTCCTTTGCCTTTATTTACGGTTACAACGCACACGGCGCAGTAATCAGCGGTGAAGGTACAATTGATGCCAACTGTTATGCTTTTGTGGAAAGAAAAGACCAATACTATGTAACGGGTAATTTTTATCCCAGGCCAACAACAATCTATATCGAAAACAGTAACCACATCACAGTAAAAGACGTTACAATCAAGGATGCTCCTTTCTGGACACTTCATCCTGCAGGCTGTGACGATGTGCTTATTTCAAATATCAGAATTCTCAACCCTCTTGATGTTGCAAACAGTGACGGTATTGACCCCGACCACTGCACAAACGTGAGAATTCTCGGTTGTCATGTGACCTGTGCCGACGACTGTATCTGCCTTAAAAATTCAAAGGGCAACAGTGAATACGGAAGGTGCGAAAATATTGTTATTTCTGGCTGTACTCTTACATCAACCTCAGCTGCAATTAAAATCGGCACCGAGGGAATAAATGATTTCAAAAACGTAATTGTAAGTAACTGCGTAATTTCAAAATCCAACCGGGGAATTTCCATACAGATCCGTGACTGCGGAAATGTAGAGAATATCTCATTCTCGGATATCATAATTGAAACAAGACGTTTCGGACCTGACTGGTGGGGCAGTGCAGAGCCCATTGCAATTACTGCTTTTCGCCGTGATGAAAATACCACCTGCGGCAGTATAAAGAATGTACGTTTCAGAAATATTACCTGTCTCGGAGAAAACGGTGTGCTTATTCACGGCACAGAAAACAATCCGATTAAAGACGTCTCTTTTGAGAATGTTCAGGTAACTCTCAGCAAAACCTCAAAGTGGAACTGCGGAATTTATGACCTTCGACCTGCTATTGATGTGGGAATTACAGAAAGCAAGAATTCCTGCATTTTTGTTAAGAATGCAGAGAATATCACAATTGAAAAAGCCTTTGCTAAATTCGGTACTGTATGCGACAGTTATGCACACGGACTTTATGCCGAAAACGTTAAGAACCTTGATTTAATAAGATTTGATGCCGAAAGTGCAGATGAAAATATTGACAGTATTAAAATAATCTGATAAAAAAACAAAAAAAGGCTTTACATAAGAACCTTAATTTAGTAAAATATAAGGGAATCAAAACGGAAATACGGAGGTGTCCGAAATGCAGAGTAAATATAAAAGAATTCTCCTTAAGCTCAGCGGAGAAGTTCTCGCAGGAAAAGAAGGTAAAGGCCTCAATTTTGACACAGTGACCGAGATTTGTGAAATTGTCAAGGAATGCACAGAGCTTGGCGTACAGATTGGTCTTGTTGTTGGCGGCGGCAATTTCTGGAGAGGCAGAAGCAGCGGCGAAATGGACCGTGTAAGAGCTGACCAGATGGGTATGCTTGCAACAACAATCAACTCACTTGCTCTTTGCGACACATTAGAGCAGCTTGGTGTAAAAGCTACAGTTATGACTTCACTTGTTATGCCTCAGGTTGCAGAAATTTTCACAAAGCGTGAAGCTGTAAAGCATCTCCAGAACGGTGAGGTTGTTATCTTCGGTTGCGGAACAGGCAATCCTTTCTTCTCAACTGACACTACAGCAGCTCTTCGTGCAGCAGAAATTGAAGCAGAAATAATCTTCAAGGCTACAAATGTTGACGGTGTATATGACAAAGACCCCAACAAGTTCTCTGATGCAGTGAAATACGACAGACTTACACACTCAGAGGTTCTTTCAAAGGAGCTTAAGGTTATGGACAGTACAGCTGCTTCTCTTTGCAGAGATAACAAGATTTCAATTCTTGTGTTTAACCTTGACAACCCGAAGAATATTGTAAAAGCCCTCAAGGGAGAAGCAATCGGTACAGTTGTTGAATAATTCAAATTAAAATACATAAACAGAGAGGAAACATTATTATGAAAACAGTTTACGAAACCGCAAAAACAAAGATGGGCAAGACCGTTAACGCTCTTGTTTCAGAATACGGTGCAATCCGTGCAGGCAGAGCTAACCCTCAGATTCTTGACAGAGTTCAGGTTGACTACTACGGCACACCCACACCTATCAATCAGCTTGCATCAGTTTCAGTTGCAGAGGCGAGAATTCTCACAATTCAGCCTTGGGACAAATCAGTTCTCAAAGCTATTGAAAAGGCTATCCAGACCTCAGATATCGGTATCAACCCTCAGAATGACGGTTCAATGATCAGACTTACTTTCCCGCCTCTCACAGAGGACAGAAGAAAGGAACTCGTTAAGGACATTCAGAAAATTGCTGAAAACTCAAAGGTTGCTGCACGTTCAATCCGCCGTGACTGCCTTGAAAAACTTAAGGCTATGAAGAAAAATTCAGAAATCACCGAGGATGACCTTAAGGACGGCGAAAAGGAAATTCAGAAGATTACTGACGGTTTTATTAAGGAAATCGATGAAATTTCTGACAAGAAGCAGAAGGAAATTATGTCAGTATAATAAGCTGAGGTTTATGGGGCTGTGTTGAGCAGCCCCATTTAAGGCTTTTTAAAAGAGATAAATTATACTTCAGATTTTGCATTTCTGCATTTTTCTCTAAGCTTGTTTTTAGCAACAAAAGGTAAAATCAAGGTGCAGAAATTCAAAAACTGAAACAAAAAAAGAGGACATTTATGAACAAAAAAGATATACTGCTCCCTCAGCACGTTGCAATCATAATGGACGGCAACGGCAGATGGGCAAAGCAAAGAGGCCTCAAACGCACCGAGGGACACAAGGTGGGTGCTGAGGTTTTCAGAACCATTTCAAAATACTGTGCCGACATAGGTATAAAGTATGTTACTTTCTATGCTTTTTCGACAGAAAACTGGAAGCGTTCCAAAACTGAGGTAACGGCGATTATGAACCTTCTTCGCAGGTATCTTGACGAAATGAAGGAAAGAGTGCTTGAAAACGAAGAAGCAGGAATTCACATCAGCTTTATCGGTTCAAGAGAGGGTATGCCGAAGGATATTGTAAAGCTTATGGACGAGGTCGAAAGCCGTTCAAGCGACAAGACCAAGACCTATGTGAATCTTGCAGTAAACTACGGCGGAAGAGCTGAAATTGTAAAGTCTGTCAAGGAAATTGCCGAAAAGGTAAAAAACGGTGAAATCAATCCTGACGAAATAACCGAGGATATGATTACCTCAGGTATTTATACTGCTGGTCAGCCGGACCCAGATTTAATTATCAGACCCAGCGGTGAATACCGTCTTTCAAATTTTCTTCTGTGGCAGTCAGCTTATGCTGAACTTTATATAGACGATGTGTTGTGGCCCGACTACACACCCGAAGATTTAGACAGGGCAATAGAGGAATACTCAAAAAGAAACCGCCGTTTCGGTGGGGTTTAAAAGGATGGTCACTATGAGTAAAACAAACAAAAAAGAGAGAACAATTTTTACAAGGAAAAACGACCGTTTCATTTCAAGTTGGGTGCTTATTGCCATGCTGGTGGTTTTTCTGATTTCATTTATGGCTAACATAAGAATCATATATACTCTTGTTGTTGCTTTCATTTCAGCGGTGGCAACTTATGAGCTTATCCACGTTTCGGGCGGAAAGAGTAAATTGCTTATAGGCATTGCAGGTGCTGTCAGTGTGTTTACGGTTTTTGCTGTCAGCTATAAAATTGCCGTTCCTGCTGTATCGGTGCTTTACGGCTTTTATACAATGCTGATGCTTGCTTTGAGCGTTTTTGATAACAAAAACATCAGATATATGGACTCGGTAATGGCAATTTTTGCCTCGATATTCCTTCCTAATGCTTTTTCCTGCATTATAAGACTTAACGACATAAACGATTTCAACCCCGATTTCAAGCACTATGAAGGCGTCTTTATGGTAGGTATGTGTTTTGTTTGTTCATGGCTTACAGATACCTTCGCTTATATCGTAGGAAGTAAGCTCGGCAAGCATAAGATGTGTCCCGTTATTAGCCCCAAAAAGTCAGTTGAGGGAGCAATCGGTGGGCTTATTATCTCCGGACTTTTTGCTCCGCTGCTTCTGTTCATCTTCCATCTTATCGGCATGTATTTCTGGGATTATCCCGTTTACGGCACAGACAATATGAAGTATCTCTACGTTGTGCCTCTTGCAATTTTCGGCTCATGCGTAAGCATGGTGGGCGACCTTGCAGCCTCAGTGCTCAAGAGAAACCACGACATAAAAGACTTCAGCAAGCTTATTCCCGGTCACGGCGGAATTATGGACAGATTTGACAGCTGCGTATTTGTATTCCCCACACTTTATGGAATTATGTATCTTCTCTCACTTTAAAACATAAGGTAACAGTAGCCGTACTGCTGTCGCCTTAAAATTGGATGGTGAATGTTTTGACCAAGAAACTTTCAATTTTAGGTTCAACCGGTTCAATAGGTACTCAGGCTCTCGATGTAGTTGACAAAAGGGGCTATGAAGTAATTGCTCTTACCGGTAACACTAACATAAAAACAATTGAAGAACAGATAAGAAAATATAAGCCTCTTTATGCTGCTATGGCTGACGAAAAGGCTGCAAAAGACCTTGCACTTTCTGTTAAGGATACCTCTACAAAGGTGTTTATCGGTAAGGAGGGTATCTCTGAATGCGCTGCAGCAAACGAGGCTGATACAGTGCTCAACTCTGTTGTTGGTATTGCAGGACTTGAACCTACACTGAAGGCCATTGAAAACAGAAAAACAATTGCCCTTGCTAATAAGGAAACCCTTGTAGCAGGCGGCGAGCTTGTTATGAAAAAAGCAAGAGAAAAGGGCGTCGCCATTCTTCCTGTTGACAGTGAGCACAGTGCAATTTTTCAGTGCCTTCAGGGAATGAATAAAAAAGAGGAGCTGAAGTCAATTATATTAACGGCTTCAGGCGGGCCTTTCTTCGGTAAGACGAGAGATGACCTTAAAAATGTAACTCTTAAAGAGGCTCTCAATCATCCTAACTGGAGTATGGGTGCAAAAATTACCGTTGACAGTGCAACAATGATGAACAAGGGTCTTGAGCTTATTGAAGCAGTGTGGCTTTTTGATGTTGACCCGTCAGAAATTGATATTGTTGTTCACCGTGAAAGCATAATCCATTCGCTTATTGAGTATGAGGATAACTCCGTTATTGCTCAGCTTGGTGTACCCGATATGAGAATACCCATACAGTACGCACTGACTTATCCCGAACGTTTTGAATCACCGGTAAGAAAGCTCAATCTTTGGGAGTATTCCAATCTTACCTTCTACAAACCCGACTACGATACTTTCAGATGTCTTGAAGTCTGCCGTGAAGCTATTAAAAAGGGTGGACTTTATCCTTGCACTGCAAACGGTGCAAACGAAATGGCAAATCAGCTTTTCCGTGACGGTAAGATAAGCTTCCTTCAGATTGCCGATTTAGTTGAAAAAGCAACTGCCGAGGTAACTTTTACAGAAAAACAGTACAGTCTTTCAGATGTTCTTGAAGCTGATAAAGCTGCAAGAGAAAGAGTGCAGAAGTACATAAATAACTAACGAAAGGTACAGACAGAATGAACCTTAATTTTCTTCTCAGCATTACAGAGCTCGGCTCGAAAGCTCTGCCTATATTAATTGCAATTCTCTTTTTCGGGCTTATTATCTTTGTGCATGAATTCGGTCATTTTATCTTTGCAAAGCTTTTCGGTGTAAAGGTAAATGAGTTCGCTCTCGGTATGGGCCCCACACTTCTTAAAAAGCAGGGCAAAGAGACTAAATATGCCCTTCGTCTTTTCCCTATAGGCGGTTTTGTATCCATGGAGGGTGAAGAAGATGAAAGCTCAGACAACCGGGCTTTCTGCAATCAGGCAGTGTGGAAACGAATGATAATTATTGCTGCAGGTGCTACATTTAACCTTATTATGGGTGTAATTGCCTGCATAATTCTCGTTGCAGCCCCCTGGGAAAAGCCCCAGGAAAACACTACGCCTCTTGTTGCAACCAATGAAATTCTTCAGTTTTACGAGGGTGCAACAAGCAATTCCGAGGGTGGTCTTAAAGCAGGGGACAAAATTCTCAAAATTGACGGAAAGCGTGTTTATTCCGACTATGATATCAGCTTTCTTATGCAGAGAAATACAAGCGGAAAATATGATTTCGTTGTTGAAAGAGAAGGCGAAAAGCTTCAGCTTAAGGATGTACCCTTTGCAAAAAGAACGGGTGGCAATTTCTCTTATGACCCTGACTGTGTGATTTCTTCCGTAAGCGGAAAGCTTAAGGATGCAGGACTTAAAGACGGCGACAGAATTGTAAAGGTAAACGGAGTCGACATAAAAGACAGTGAGGCACTTATGAAAGAAATCGGTGCCGACGAGGATTATATCTATGATTTTACCGTTGAAAGAGGCGAGGAAACACTCACACTCACTGAAGTGAAAATGAACACGGTAACGGTGTTTGACTTTGTTATTCTTGGTAAAGAAAAAACCTTCGGTAACGTACTTTCAACGGCTTTCGGTTATGCCTTCTCTCTCGGCAGAATGGTTTATCTCAGCCTTTTTGACCTTCTCAGAGGTCAGTACGGCTTCAATGACCTTGCAGGTCCTGTGGGTACAGTTTCTGTAATTGCCGATATTGCAGGCGAAAGCGTAAAAACTGCCGATTATGCTCAGATGTTTATGCTTATGGCTATGATCGCCATTAATATCGGTCTTTTCAATCTTCTTCCCGTACCGGCTCTTGACGGCGGTCATCTCTTCTTTATGCTTCCTGAACTTATTTTCAGAAAAAAGATACCTCAGAAGTATGAGTCATATATCCATGCAGCAGGACTTATTATGCTTTTCGCCTTTATGGCAATAATTTCAGCTGGAGATATATGGAAGCTCATTTCCGGCCGAGGCTTCTATTAATGTGGCATATTTTCCCTGTAGCTTCATTAAAAATCCTCGCAATATCGACATATTGCTTGCGGTTTTCGCCTTGCTACAAGAAAAATCTGCTCACATTAAAAGAGGCATATTTTCCTAATACATCTCTCAAAAATCCTTTAATTGAAGGTGAAAATTTATGATTAACAGACGTGAAACAAGAAAAGTAAAGGTTGGAAATCTCTTTATCGGTGGCGACAGTGCAATTACCGTTCAGTCGATGCTGAATGTTCCTGCCCACGATATTGAAGGTAATGTTGAGCAGGCACTTCGTCTTCAGAAAGCAGGCTGTCAGATTATCCGTGTGGCAGTGCCCGATATGGAAAGCGTAAAAACAGCTGCAGCACTTAAAGAAAATGTAAGTGCTCCCATTGTAGCCGACATTCACTTCAATTATAAACTCGCCCTGGAAAGTATCGCTGCAGGCGTTGACAAGGTCAGAATCAATCCGGGTAACATCGGTGCTGACGAAAACGTGAAGGCAGTTGCTGATATGTGCCGGAATAAGGGTGTACCCATAAGAATAGGTGTAAATTCAGGCTCTGTTGAAAAAGAAATTCTTGCCCGTTTTGGTGGACCTACACCTGAGGCTATGGCTGAAAGTGCCATGTATCACGTAAGACTTTTAGAAAAATTTGACTTTGACGATATAGTAATTTCAATTAAATCCTCCAATGTGCTGTCAATGATTGAAGCATACGAAAGGGTAGGGGAGATGTGCAGCTATCCTCTGCATCTTGGTGTTACCGAATCAGGTACAGAGCGAATGGGTATAATCAAATCCTCTGTAGGCATCGGTTCACTTCTCACAAGAGGTATCGGCGACACAATCCGAGTGTCGCTCACTGACGACCCTGTGAAAGAGGTTTACGCAGGCTTCGATATCCTTAAAGGCATCGGACTTTATAACGAAACGCCTCAACTTGTTTCCTGTCCCACCTGCGGAAGAACAAAAATTGACCTTATCTCTCTTGCAAAGGAGATTGAAGAAAAGCTCCGAAACGTAAAAAAGAGTATTACTGTTGCAGTTATGGGCTGTGCGGTAAACGGCCCGGGTGAAGCAAGAGAGGCTGATATCGGCGTTGCCGGTGGCGACGGTGAAGGTCTTATCTTTAAAAAAGGAGAAATCCTCAGAAAAGTTCCTCAGGACAAAATTGTTGAGGAGCTTATGAAAGAAATCGAATTAATGTAATTGAAGGTAACTGCGGTTACCTTTTTTAGGAGAAAGTAAAGATAATGAGTAATAAATTTACTGAACTGTTTGGTGAATTCTCTGACGAAAAGCTCAGTGAGGTCTTTTCTGATGCTGAACTGCTGAACGTAAGAATTACCATGGAAACAAAGACAGTTGAAATCGACGCAATGTTTCCTTGTCTTATAACCAAAAAACTCAATGATAAAGCTGATTATGAGCTTGCAAGAATGCTTCAGGTTGAAGCTGTAAAAATTAACAGCTTTATGCCATCTGAAATTTTTTCAGAGGAATATTGGAATTCTCTCGGCAGATACGCAAACGAGGCTATTGCTGCAACGAACGGCTTTTTTCGTGACAGTAAGGCTAATTTTGACGGTAATATGCTTACGGTTGAGCTTGCTCACGGTGGCGGAGAAATTCTTAAAAGTGTTGGTGCTGCAGAGTACATAGAAAGACTCATAAAGCTTAAATTCAACCGAAGTGTAACGGTTAACTTTACAGGTGAAACTGAGGTTTCACTGGACGACGAAAAGATAGTTTCACAATTCCGTCAGGCTGAGGAAAATAATCTTCGTGCAAAAGGAATCAATCCCGACGAATACTTTGCACCACCCAAGGAGAAGGAGAAAAAGCACAAGATTATCGACGGCATACCTCTTTACCTTGAAACTGCAAAACCTGTTTACGGCACAAGAATTACAACCAATCCCAAACCTCTTAATGAAATAACTCCTGACGAGGGTACCTGCACCGTTTGGGGCACTGTCTTTGATATGGACGTAAGAGAAACCAAGGACCATAGAAGTAATATCGTTCTTTTCAATATAACCGATGATACTTATGCTTATTCCTGCAAGGTTTTCGAGCAGAAGGAAAACTGCGAGGTGCTTCTTAATAAGGTAAAAGACGGTGTTACCGTACTTATAAGAGGTTATATTTCCTACGACAAATTCAGCGGTGAAAATATTATCACCCCAAGGGCAATCTGTCTTGTTGACAGAATTCCCAAAAAGGATGAAGCCCGGGAAAAACGAGTCGAGCTTCACCTTCACACAAAAATGTCCATGATGGATGGTATGACCGATGCAAAAGTGCTTGTTAAAAGGGCAATTCAGTGGGGACACAAGGCAATTGCCATAACCGACCACGGTGTTGTCCAGGCTTATCCTGAAGCAGTTGCAGCTGCAGGTAAGGATATCAAAATTATTTACGGTATGGAAGCATACTTTATGGATGACACGGATGTCTCATTTGAAGACTGGGTAAAATCAAAAGGTAAGTATTTCCATCAGATTATTCTTGTAAGAAACCTTACAGGACTTAAAAATCTTTATAAGCTTATAACTCTTTCTAACTTGCAATACTTCCACAGAAGACCGATTATCCCCAAAAGTGAACTTATAAAGCACCGTGAGGGGCTTATAATCGGTAGCGCCTGTGAAGCAGGTGAGGTTTACAGAGCGATTGTTCAGGGTAAAAGTGACGAGGAAGTTATGAAAATTGCATCTTTCTATGACTACCTTGAAATTCAGCCCTGCGGAAACAATGAGTACATGATTCGCTCTGATAAGTTTTCTCACGTGAATTCTGTTGAAGACATCAGACAGTTCAACCGTAAGGTTATTCACATTGCAGACGCTCTCGGAAAAATGACCGTTGCAACCTGCGACGTGCATTTTATTGACCCCGGTGACTCGCGTTACAGAGCCATTCTTATGGCAGGGCAGGGCTTTTCCGATGCTGATCAGCAGGCTCCGCTTTACTTCAGAACCACCGAGGAAATGCTTTCAGAGTTCAGCTATCTCGGCGAGGAAACTGCAAGAGAAATTGTAATCACCAACACAAATAAAATTGCGGATATGATTGAAAAAATCATTCCCATACCCAGCGGAAACTTCCCACCCTCACTTGAAGGAGCTGATGACGAGCTTACAAGGCTTTGTTGGGAAAAGGCTAAAAACCTTTACGGTGACCCTGTTCCCGAGTATGTTGCAACAAGACTGGAAAAGGAGCTCACTTCAATTATCAAGCATGGCTTCGGAGTTCTTTATATGATTGCTCAGAAGCTTGTTAAAAACTCAGAGGATCACGGATATCTTGTAGGTTCCCGAGGTTCAGTAGGCTCTTCTTATGTAGCCAACGCTTCGGGTATTTCCGAGGTTAACCCTCTTGCTCCTCACTACCGTTGTCCCAACTGTAAGCACAACGAATTTTTCCTTAAGGGTGAATTCGGTTCGGGCTATGACCTTCCGCCTAAGGATTGTCCCGATTGCGGAACACCTATGCTCCGTGACGGTCACGATATACCCTTTGAAACCTTTCTTGGCTTCAAGGGGGACAAGAGTCCTGATATTGACCTTAACTTCTCCGGTGAGTATCAGTCGAGAGCTCACAGATATACGGAAACTCTTTTCGGTGACGGTCACGTTTTCAAGGCCGGTACAATCGCTTCCGTTGCAGACAAAACTGCCTTCGGCTACGTTAAAAAGTACCTTGATGAAAGAGGACTGTCTGTCAGCAGAGCAGAGGAGAGTCGCCTTACGAGAGGATGTACCGGAGTTAAAAGAACAACGGGTCAGCATCCGGGAGGTATGGTTGTTGTGCCTGATGCATTTGAATTTTCTGATTTCACTCCCGTTCAGCATCCTGCAGACGACCCGAAATCGGACACACGAACAACCCACTTCGACTTCCATGCACTTCACGATACCATATTGAAGCTTGATAATCTGGGTCATGATGTTCCCACACTGTATAAACATCTTGAAGACCTGACGGGTATTCCCGTAATGGATACAGACATCTGCGACCCCAAGGTTTACGAAATGCTTCTTTCGCCTGAGCCCTTAGGCGTAACGGCAGAGGACATTGACTGTCCTACGGGTACACTTTCAATTCCCGAAATGGGCACACCTTTTGTAATTCAGATGCTTCTTGATGCTCAGCCTAAGAACTTCTCCGACCTTCTGCAGATTTCAGGTCTGTCACACGGAACAGGTGTGTGGCTCGGTAATGCTCAGGACCTTATCAAGGAAGGCATTTGCACAATTTCAAGCGTTATCGGTACCCGAGATAACATTATGGTTTACCTGATGCATAAGGGTGTTGAACCGAGCGTTGCCTTCAAGATTATGGAAATTGTCCGTAAAGGTAAAGCTACAAAGCTTCTTACCGACGAGCATATACAGATTATGAAGGACAACGGCGTTGAACAGTGGTATATTGACTCCTGCTTCAAAATTCAGTATATGTTCCCGAAGGCTCACGCAGCTGCTTATGTAAGTGCAGCGCTTCGCCTTGGCTGGTACAAGATTTATCATAAGCTCGAATACTATGCAGCTTTCATGACTGTACGTGGAGGGGATATTGATGCCCTTGCAGTTATGAAGGGCAGAGATGCAGTAAAGCGTCTTATGTCTGAAATTAAAATGAAGGGTAAGGACGCAGCTCCCAAGGAGCAGAATATGTATCCGTCACTTCAGGTTGTGAATGAAATGATGGCTCGCGGTATTGAATTTCTGCCTATTGATATTTACAAATCGGATGCTCTTGTTTATAAGATTGAAGACGGCAAAATCCGTATGCCCTTCGGCGCACTCAGCGGTGTAGGTGACAATGCTGCAATTGCACTTGCAAAGGCGAGAGAGGGCGTAAGTGAGTTTGTTTCAATTGATGATTTTGCTCAGAGAGCTTCTGCCTCCAGTTCAACTATTGAAATGCTCAGACAGGTAGGAGCCTTTAACGGACTTCCCGAAACAAGACAGATGAGCTTGTTTGAAATGTAATAAAGAAAAGAGGAAAATACTATGTCAAAGATTTTTGCACACAGAGGATTTTCAGGTAAATACCCGGAAAACACAATGCTTGCTTTTGAGAAGGCAGTTGAAATCGGTGTTGACGGAATTGAAATGGACGTACACCTTACAAAGGATAACGTGCTTGTAATTATCCACGATGAAGATATCAAGCGTACCTGCGACGGTGAGGGTCTTGTAAGAGATATGACCTACGATGAACTGAAGAAGTTTGATGCTTCAGCAACCTTCAGAGGCGTTTACGGTTTTTGCGGAATTCCTACTCTCAGAGAATACTTTGAGCTTGTAAAGGATACGAATGTAATTACAAATATTGAGCTTAAAACAGGTATCTTTGAGTATCCCACAATTGAGCAGAGAACAATTGATATGATAAGAGAGTACGGCTTGGAGGATAGAATTATCCTTTCATCCTTCAATCATTTCACCGTAAAACGCTGTGAAGAAATTGCTCCCGAAATCAAGCGTGGCTTCCTTTCAGAAAGCTGGCTTATCGATTACGGCAAGTACACTGCAGCTCAGAATGTTCAGTGTTGTCACCCCATTCACTGCAGTCTTACAAAAGAGGTTGTTGACGAAATGCACTCAGCAGGCTGTGAAATCAACACATGGACTGTTAACGAATACGCAGACATTGAGCGTCTTTCAGCTCTTGGAGTAGATGCACTTATCGGCAACTTCCCTGACAGAATGATTGATAAACTTCGTTAAATGCAAAAAACAAATAGAGTAATCCGTAGGGACCGGCGTCACCGACGGTCCGTTGCAAATTAAACAAAGAAAGACATCCTACCTTAATTGGCGGGATGTCTTTTAATCATTTTCAGAAATTCAAGCGCAATTTTGCATTTTGCGCTTTGCATTTTGCATTCAATGATGGTGGTGATGATGAGAGACTTCAGAGTGCTTAATATGGCATTCTGTTTCGTGGCAGTGTTCGTTTTCGTCTTCAAGCTCAATTGTTGCGTGGTTTATTCCGTGCTCACTCAGCTCTTCTCTGACTTTGTGTTTTATTTTGTGTGCCTCACCTTTTGCAACAACGTGAAGGGTGATATAATTGTTGTATCCGTCGATGCTTCTTATGTGAATGTGGTGCACGTCAAGAACGCCATCAATTGAGGTGAGGTGACTTCTGAGTTCATTTATGTCAATACCGTGGGGCGTTTTTTCAAGGAAAATATCAAGAACCTCTTTAAGGCCTTTTACAGCATTAATCAGTATGAATACAGACACACCAATTGACATAAGAGGGTCAATGATACTGATGTCCGTAAATCTCATTATAATGGCTCCGAGCAGTACAACAATCCAGCCGAGAACATCCTCAAGCATATGAAGATTAACAGCTTTCTGATTAAGAGAGTCGCCTTCTTTTGTGAAATAAGCGGCCGAAAAGTTAACTGTAGCACCTACAACGGCAAAAATAATCATACCGTCATAGTTGATTTCAGCAGGGGAGATAATTCTGAGAACAGCGTTGTAAATAACTGCAAGTGAACCGAAAAGAAGAATTGCCGTTGTAATGACACTGCCGAGAACGGAGTAACGAAGATAACCGTAGGTGTATTTTTCGTCGGGCTTTGCTCTGCTTTTCCTTTCAAGGAAAAAGGAAAGTCCTATACTCAGGGCATCACCAAGGTCGTGAATACTGTCGGAAATTATAGCAACGCTTCCTGTTATCATACCTCCCACAAACTCGAGCACAGAAAAGGTGAGATTAAGAAGAAAGGCGATAAGAATATTTTTTTCTGTTTTTCTTTTCATAATTTACCTCATTCAATTACGTGTTCAAGACCGAGGTTAATAATGTCTCTGACGTGGTCATCATCAAGCATATAAAAAATAATTTTGCCCTCACGTCTGCAGCGTACTAGCTTTGACGCTTTCAGTATTCTCAGCTGATGGCTTACTGCTGAGGTTGAAAGGGAGAGAATTCTTGCAAGGTCGCTTACGCAAAGCTCCACGCCTGAAAGGGCATAGAGAATTCTTATACGGTTAGAGTCACCGAAGATTTTGAAAAGCTCTGCAAGGTCAAACAGTACATCCTCATCAGGCTGGGCTTCAATTACTTTTTCGGCTGTTTCGCTCTGAAGTATAAGAAAATCGTCATTCTGTTCGGTTGTATTAAGCATAACAACACCTCTGAAATATTATATTTGAACAATTGTTCAAATGTTATTATATATGCACGGCAGATACTTGTCAAGCACATTCAGAAATCTTGATTTAAGTAGTGCAATTCCTTAAAACATATGGTATAATATAACATTAAAGTGCACTAAGAATAGCGAAAGCGACAGACGAACCACCAACGGTCATCCCATTGCATACGTTTCGTCAGTAATTTTGCGTTTTGCACTTTGCATTTTGCATTTATAAAACGGAGTGTATTTATGAAACTTGGAAATATTGAAATAGAAAGCAGAAGTGCTGCTCTTGCTCCTATGGCAGGTGTTGCTGACAGAGCCTTCCGTGAGCTTTGTGGCGAATACGGTGCTTCTTATGTTGTAAGCGAAATGGTCAGCAGTAAAGGTCTTACAATGTGCGACAGAAAAAGCAAGGAACTTCTTTGCCTTTCAGATAAGGAACGTCCTGCAGCAGCTCAGATTTTCGGCTCAGACCCTGAGACTATGGCTGAAAGTGCAGTAAAATGCCTTGAATATAATCCCGATGTTATTGATATAAATATGGGTTGTCCTGCACCGAAAATTGCCGGTAATGGGGGAGGCTCAGCTCTTCTTCGTAATCCTCAGCTTGCTGAAGAAATTATGAAAGCAGTTAAGGACGCAGTAGACATACCCGTAACGGTTAAAATCCGTTTGGGTTGGGATAAGGACAGCGTAAACTGTATTGAAATGGCAGAAAGAGCCGAAAGAGCCGGAATGAGTGCCATAACCGTACACGGAAGAACAAGGCAACAGATGTATGCACCGCCCGTTGACAGAGCCATGATCAGAAAAGTCAAGGAAAGTGTAGGCATACCCGTAATTGCAAACGGTGATATTGTTGACGGCATAAGTGCCGCACAGATGATTGAAGAAACGGGCTGTGACCTTCTTATGGTCGGCAGAGGCGCTCTCGGCAGACCCTGGGTTTTCAGCCAGATTAATGCTTACCTCGGCCACGAGACTATTCTTCCTGAACCACCCGTAAGTGAGCGTATGAGAGTAATGGTGAAGCATATCAAAAAAATATGCGAGTATAAGGGAGAACGTGTAGGCACAAGAGAGGCGAGAAAGCATGCAGCCTGGTACATCAAAGGCATACGTGGAGCAGCAGCTTACAGACAAGCAGTGGTGTCCCTTGAAAGCATAGAACAGCTTGAAGAAATGGCTTACCGCATTACGGTGGAAAATTCATAATTTCGTCAGACATTTTGCATTTTGCCTTTTGCATTTTGCATTTTTATATTGACAAACCCCACCCATAATTGGTAAAATTAAGGGAACTATAATATTCTGAAAGGATGATAAATATGAATAAAGGTAAGTTTTATATAACTACTGCCATTGCATATACATCAAGAAAGCCTCATATCGGTAACAGCTATGAAATTGTGCTTACTGATGCAATTGCCCGTTTCAAGCGTCTTCAGGGCTATGATGTATTCTTTCTCACCGGTACTGACGAGCACGGTCAGAAAATTGAGGAGTATGCAAAAAGTGCAGGCGTAAGCCCCAAGGAATATGTTGATAAGGTTGCAAAGGAAATTCAGGATATCTGCGACACACTCAACACCACCTATGACAAATTTATCAGAACAACTGATGACTACCACGAAAAGGCTGTTCAGAAGATTTTTAAAAAGCTCTATGAGCAGGACGATATTTATAAGAGCGAATACGAAGGTCTTTACTGCACACCTTGTGAATCCTTCTGGACAGAATCACAGCTTGTAGACGGCAAGTGTCCCGACTGTGGCAGAGAAGTAAGCCCTGCAAAGGAAGAGGCTTATTTCCTTCGCCTTTCAAAGTATCAGAAACAGCTTGAGGAATACATTGAATCAAACGAGAACTTCATTTATCCCGAAAGCCGTAAAAAGGAAATGCTCAACAATTTCATCAAGCCCGGTCTTCAGGATCTCTGTGTTTCAAGAACCTCATTCAAGTGGGGCATTCCCGTAACCTTTGACGATAAGCATGTTATTTATGTGTGGATTGATGCACTTTCAAACTATATCACTGCTCTCGGCTATGACCCCGACGGAAGTTCAGAACTTTATAAAAAGTACTGGCCTGCAGACGTACACATTATCGGTAAGGATATTGTACGTTTCCACACTATTTACTGGCCCATTATGCTTATGGCTCTCGGTGAGGAGCTTCCCAAGCAGGTTTATGGCCATCCATGGCTTCTTTTCGGTGCTGATAAAATGAGTAAGAGCCGCGGTAATATCATTTATGCTGACGACCTTTGTAAGCTTATCGGCGTTGACGCAGTAAGATACTACCTGCTTTCAGAAATGCCTCACGCAAATGACGGCTCAATTTCATACGAAACAATTATTGAAAGATATAACTCCGACCTTGCAAATACTCTCGGCAACCTTGTAAACAGAACAGTTGCTATGACCAACAAGTATTTTGACGGTGTTATCCAGGCTCCAAAGGCTAAAGAAGCTCTCGATGACGAGCTTAAGGAAGCTTGCTTTGAAGCAGTAAGACTCTGCGAAAAGAACATTGACTCCTACCATATGGCTGATGCTGTTGAAGCTGTAATCAACCTTGCAAAGCGTTGCAACAAGTATATTGACGAAACTGCTCCCTGGGCACTTGCAAAGGACGAAGCTCAGAAGGATAGACTCGGCACAGTGCTTTACAACCTTCTTGAAGGCATCAGATTTATAAGTGTTCTCGTTTCACCCTTTATGCCCGAAACTGCAAAGGCTATTCAGGCTCAGATTGGAGCTCAGCTTGACACTTACGAAAGCCTTCAGAGCTTCGGCGGTATGATTGACGGTAACAGTGTGGGCACAGCTACACCTCTCTTCCAGAGAATTGATGCTGAAAAGATGCTCGCTGACATTGAAGAAAAACAGAAGGCTGCTCAGGCAAAAGAAAAGGCTTTCAGCGAAATCGAAGGTATTGCTAAAATCGGCATAGAGGATTTCATGAAGGTTGACCTGAGAGTTGCAACAATCAAGGACTGTGAGCCTGTTAAAAAGGCAAAGAAGCTTCTTAAGCTCACTCTTGACGACGGCACAGGTAAGGACAGAATTGTTGCTTCAGGTATCGCTAAGTGGTACAAGCCCGAAGACCTTATCGGCAAGAGCGTTATTGTTGTTTCTAACCTTAAGCCTGTCGTTCTTTGCGGTGTTGAAAGTCAGGGTATGATTCTTGCAGCTGACGGCAGTGAAGACGACGTAAAGGTAATTTTTGTTGACGGTATTCCTGCAGGTGCGAAGGTAAGATAAATGTACAGTAATATTTTTGACTCCCACGCGCACTATGACGACAGCCGTTTTGATGAGGACAGAGATGAACTTCTGTCCTCTCTTAAAGATAAGGGTGTAAGCTATGTTGTAAACTGTGGCTGTGACCTTAAGACCTGTCTGAAAACTCTTGAAATATCCGAAAAGCACGATTTTCTTTATGCTGCACTTGGCGTTCATCCCCATGAGGCTGAGGAAACCACCGAGAACGACCTTCTTCAGATTAAAAAGCTTTACAGCAATAAAAAGGTTGTTGCAGTAGGAGAAATAGGTCTTGATTATCACTATGACTTTTCGCCGAGAGAAAGACAAAAGGAAGTTTTTGAAAGACAAATTATTCTTGCAAAAGAGCTTGACCTGCCCGTAATTGTTCACGACAGAGAGAGCCACGAGGATACGATGAATCTCCTTAAAAAGTACAGACCTAAAGGGGTAGTACACTGCTTTTCCGGTTCAGTGGAAATGGCAAAGGAAATCGTGAAATTGGGTATGTATATTGGTCTTGGCGGTGCAGTTACCTTCAAAAACGCAAAGAAGCCTATTGAGGTTGCAGAGTATATTCCGATTGAGTATCTTCTCCTTGAAACGGATGCGCCTTATATGACACCCGTACCTCACAGAGGTGAAAGATGCCATTCAGGGCATATTGCTCTCACTGCAGAAAAAATCGCAGAAATAGAAGGTATGGACACTCAGGAGCTTATTGATAAGTGTAACGAAAACGCAAAAAGACTGTTTTTCAGTATGTAAAACCAGATAACTAAAAAAATCGTTCAGGATAACCTGAGCGATTTTTTATCACCGATTTTTGCTGAAAAGTTCTTTCAGACCCAACATAACAAGAAAACCTCCAAAAAGCTTTCGGAGAATCTCTTCAGGAAGCTTGTCAAGAAGCAAAAAGCCTGCTGCACTTCCTATAAGGCCCCACAAAACAAGAGGTATCACCGTTTTTTTATCGGTGAGCTTATTTTTTGTGTATATCACTGTTGCACCAAGTGCTGTGGGTATGAAACAAAGAAGGTTTATTCCCTGAGCAGCCGTCTGAGAAAATCCCATGTAACGGATAAGGTATACCACAAGCACAGTTCCACCGCCAAGCCCCATTGAACCGAGAATTCCCGACAGAAAAGCTGCTGCCATACTTATTGCATTCATAGACACTACCCTTTGAAAATCATTCTTACTCCAAGGTAAATCATCAAGAGAGAAAAGGCTTTTTTAAGCGCTTTGTCAGATATTTTTTTCATTATAAAGCTGCCTGCAATACCTCCGAGCACTGAAAACGGGAGAAACTTTAACGCATCACCGATATCAAAATAACCCTTGAAATAATAAACTGCTGCACTGAGGGTGCTCAACGGCAGAATTACAGCTATTGATGATGCCTGAGCCTCTTTCTGTCTTTTACCTCTTCTTTTAATAAACGGCACTGCAATCGTACCGCCGCCTGCACCGAAAAGTGCGTTTATAACCCCGATGACTGTACCTGCAAATGCAGTTATTAAACCTTGCATTTTTTCATCTCCCGTAAGATTTTGAAGTTAGTTTTTGAATTTTTTTGAAAATTATGAGGAAAACTCCCAAAAAATACAGAATTATTTTGATTTAGCTATTGTAAAAATTAAAAAATAATGATATAATAAGCCATAAATGTTTAGGAGGATCAATCATGATTTGTAAATTTTGCGGCAATGTAATTGAAGATACTTCAGATTTTTGCTTCATTTGCGGTCAGAAGGTAGCTGAAGAAGCTGCTACTGAAGAAGCTTTTGTAGAAGCTGCACCTGAAGCTGAAGAGGCAGTTGTTACTGCCGGTGCTCCCGTAGCTGCTCAGGATACAGCTACAACAGTTCCCGAATTCCCCACATTTGATATGTCAAACCTTCCTCAGGGCACACCTATTTATGCTCAGACAGCACCCGTGTATGCTCACCAGGTATTCATTCAGCAGATTACTCCTGCTGCAGCTGCTACACCTTTTGTTCAGGTTAACGGTCAGAATATCGGCGGTAAAGATGCAAGCGTTTGCTCAAAGGCTAAGAAGTTCTTCTCAGCTTTCTTTGCAGTAACCTTCATTCTTCAGTTCATCAGCTGGATCTGGTACAGTGGCGCTAAGAAGCAGGGCTTCCCCAAGAAGGCAGAAGATATTCTTAACTCAACAATGGTTGGTCTTTGCATCTTCATGGTAATCGCTTGCGGATTACTTATCTTCAAGTTTGTTATCTGATGTACATAAAAGCGTGTTTTTCCCTTCACTTTACGGTGAAGGGATTTTTTTATTCATAGAAGCATTTTGTCCGTCATAGATATAGTATAGACTTATTTTGAAAAGAGGACGGATGATATGTCAGACACAAGTATCTATAACTCAATTGCCACAAGAACTCAGGGAGACATTTATATTGGTGTTGTAGGACCGGTAAGAACCGGAAAATCTACATTTATAAAACGGTTTATGGATGTACTTGTTCTGCCGAACATTGAAGACGAAAGCAAAAAGACCCGTGCTATGGATGAGCTTCCTCAGTCTTCTCACGGAAGGACAATTATGACTACCGAGCCCAAGTTCATACCCGAAAACGCAGTTGAGCTTACAATTGAAAACTCAATCCGCTTCACAGTAAGGCTTATCGACTGTGTGGGCTATGTTGTGCCAAGTGCTCTCGGTTATATTGAAAACGATGAACCGAGAATGGTGAAAACGCCTTGGTTTGAAAAGGATATTCCATTTAATATGGCGTCGGAAATAGGCACAAGAAAGGTTATTACCGAGCATTCAACCATAGGTCTTGTAATTACCACAGACGGATCGGTAAGCGATATTCCTGAAGGTGAATACCATGAAGCTGAAGATAGGGTCATAAACGAACTTAAAGCTATAAATAAGCCCTTTGCAGTGCTTGTAAACACAACGGATACCAATAGTGAAGCCTGCCGCAAAAAGGTACAGGAGCTCAGAGAAAGGCACGGTGTTTTTGCAAGAGAAGTAAACTGCAAAGAGATGACAACTGAGGAAATAAAGGATATTCTGGCGGGACTTTTATATGAATTCCCAATAAGAGAGCTGAAGCTTGATTTTCCGAAATGGATAAGCCACTTAGAGAAAAGCCATCCGCTGAGAAACGGCATTTTCACCTCCGCCGCAAAGGCTGCAAGTGAGCTTTCAAAGGTTAGAGATGCTCAGCGTTTTACCGAAAGACTTCAGGAAAACGAAAGCGTAGACAACTGTACTCTTCTTGACACCAATTTATCAGAAGGGGCAGTAAAAATAAAGCTTACTCCGAAGGAAGGTTTATTTTATGAAATTCTTTCGAAAAAAACCGGTGTAGAAGTAAAAGACGAAAGCGACCTTATGACAAGGCTTATTGAAATGACTGAAATTGAAAAAGAGTTTCAGCGTTTCAAAACGGCACTCAGTGAAGTTGAGGCAACGGGCTACGGTATAGTTATGCCTACTATGAAGGAGCTTAAGCTTGAAGAGCCGGAAATTATGAAGCAAGGCAGCCGTTACGGTGTAAGACTTAAAGCCTCTGCACCTTCAATTCATATGATGAAAGCTAATATCACCACTGAAGTAGCTCCAATTGTCGGCACGGAAAGTCGCAGCGAAGAAATGATAATGTACCTTCTGAAGGAGTTTGAAGAAGATCCGTCAAAAATCTGGGATAGCAACATTTTTGGAAAAACACTCAGCAGTCTTGTCAACGAAGGTTTACACACAAAGCTTTACAAGATGCCCACAGACGCTAGAATGAAGATTCAGGAAACCCTTGAAAGAGTTATCAATGAAGGTTGCAGTGGACTTATCTGTATTATACTTTAAGAGTTAAACATAACCCTTGAAAAAAGGAAAACTATGTGCTAAAATATTCCTATGTTTATGATAAATAAAGGAGAAGAAAAATATGGGTAAGAAAATTATTGTAGCAGGTGGCGGCCACGGCGGTATTACTGCAGGTATGCTCCTTGCAAAAAACGGTTTTGACGTTACTGTTTATGAAAAAAACGGCAGAGATAATATGGGTCACGACTGGACTGACATTTTCGATAAGAAGGGCTTTACTGCAATCGGTCTTCCTGTACCTCCCAAGGAGATGTACAACCTCAAGCACGATATGACCTTCTACGGCCCCACAATGAAAACTGCTCTTAATCAGCACACACCTGAAGACCAGCTTGAAATTCAGATGGAAAGACGCGACATTTATGCATACATCATTAATGCAGCTGAAGAGGCAGGAGTAAAGTTCGTTTTTGACTGTGCTGTTGAAGCGCCGATTCTTTTCGGAAACCGTGTGGTTGGTATCAAAACTGCAGATGGCGACAAGTTTGCCGACCTTGTAATTGATGCTTGCGGTATGCATTCACCTGTAAGAAAAAATCTTCCTTCCTCTCTCGGCATTCAGAACGATTCAATTGAATATGAGCAGTTTTATGTTTACCGTGCATTCTTCAACAAGACTGCAGAGGTTGAGGATATGAACAAGTTCAAGGTGCTTATGCTTCATCAGAATAAGCTGGGCATTACCTGGATTGCAACTGAAGAAAACACAACCGACGTACTTATCGGCCGTTTCAAGGAATTTGATATGGATGAAGTTAATTCAACAATTGAAACGCTCAGAAAAGACAATCCAAGCATCGGTACAGAAATCAAGCGCGGCGGCCAGTTTGTGCATATTCCCGTACGTCAGCCTCTCGGTGTGCTTGTAGCAGACGGCTATGCGGCAATCGGTGACAGTGCATTTATGACAGTGCCCATTATCGGTTCAGGTATTGCAAACAGCTTCAAGGCTTCAAGAATTCTTGCTGATGCAGTAATAAACGACAAAGACGGTGCTTACAGTGCAGAATCACTCTGGGCTTATCAGACCGGTTTCTATAAAGCTCTCGGCAGTGGTCTTGCTCCTCTTGCAGCAGTTAAGCTTATGCTTACAAGACTTGAAGAAGGTGAACTTGACTACATTTTCGACAACGGCATTCTTAACGCAGACGATATGACAATCGGTGCAGACGACACAAACCTTGCTTCCATGCTTGGCGGTATGAGTCCTGCAGACATCAAAATCAAGCTTACAGGTCTTATCAACAACAAGGTTATCCTTAAGAAGGTAATCAGAATGGGACTTGAGCTTGTGAGAGCAACTGTTGTTACGGGTGCCATGCCTAAGACCTACAACAGAAAAGCTGTACTTAAATGGGTTAAAAATTATAATAATTGCTTCAAGCATTAAGTCAGATAAAGAAAAGACATCCTGCCTTTTTCCGGTAGGATGTCTTTTTGAAGTTAAGTTAAAATTACTTGCTGCATTCCTTCAGTACTTCTTTATTTTTGATAAAGTAATCCACAAGTGAAACAACCGTCAGCACAAGTGAAACATATACGAGAATGTCGCCGAGGATCTTCAGCTGAGGAACGTTCAAAAGAAGAACAATAATTGTCACCATCTGAGCGATAGTCTTTGATTTGCCCCACCACGAGGCCGCAACAGTTTTGCCTGTATCTGCACAGACAAGTCTGAAAGCGCTGATAATAAACTCTCTGCCGATAATTACAATGGTAATCCAGGCGGGTATTGTGCCGTCTGCAGTAAGGCAGATAAGAGCCGAGCACACAAGAAGCTTGTCGGCAATTGGGTCGAGGAATTTGCCGAAGTCTGTTACGAGATTGTACTTACGTGCAATTGTGCCGTCAATTTTGTCTGTGATTGTAGCAATTACAAAAATCACAAAAGCTATTATGGCATTATAGGGGGTAAAATTTGTCAGCTTGAAAATCAGGAAAAAGGGGACAAGAAAAATTCTTACAAGTGTAATTTTATTAGCTATATTCATTATTTGTACCTCTTAATTCAGTTTGAAACATAATAACATACTTACTTAAAACAAAACTTACTAATTTATGAATTAAGAGGAAATTATATTTTAAAAAGATAAATTCAAAGTGATTTTGTAAAAGTTTACAAAAAACTTTCAAAAAATAATTAAATATTCTCTGAAAGCTCTTGAAAAATCAAATGAAATCAGTATAATTATATTAATTGTTGTAATATTTTCTTGAGAGGTGAACAAAGTTGGCGGTCAGAAACATTGATGAAGCTAAAAAGCTTCAGAAAAAAACGGAAAGACGTCCTATTAAGAGAACTCATATTGCTTTGGCTGCTGCTATGGTTCTCCTTTTCGGCACAGCTATCGGCACAACTGCAGTTAACAAAGCCCGTGCAGCTGACTATAAAGAGCAACTTGAGAGAGTAAACTCAGAGGCTTATTCAATCAGTGCTGAAAGTGCGGAAATTGCTGAAACTCTTAAGGAAGAAAATCACGACGAGTATTTTGAAAAAGTCGCAAGAGAACAATACGGTTACTGTAAACCCGGAGAAAAGGTTTACTATGACTCTGCTTACGGCAAGTAATATTTATTCAGACAACTTAGGGGGCAAAATCTTTTTATGCTGGAAATTGGCGCTATTTATGACGGCAAAATTACGGGTCTGACAGGCTTCGGAGCTTTTGTAAGTCTGCCTGACGGAAAAAGCGGAATGGTACATATTTCAGAGGTTTCCAATACTTATGTAAAGGATATCAAAGAATTTCTTAAGGAAGGTCAGGATGTAAAAGTCAAAGTTGTTGGCATTTCGCCTGAAGGAAAAATAAGTCTTTCCATCAGAAAGGCTCAGGAACCTTCCAAAGACGAGAAAATCAGCAGAAAAAGCGACAGACCCAAGGGTGATAAACCGAAGAGCGACCGTCCCAGAAGTGCAAACGTATGGCAGGGTCAGCCGAAGCAGAACAAGGGAGCATTGACTTTTGAAGAAATGATGGCTCAGTTCAAGCAGGTCAGTGACGAGAAAATGACTGACTTAAAGCGCAGTTCAGATTCAAAGCACTCAGGCGGTTACTCACGTAGAGGAAAAAATAATTGACGATAATGGGTTGCCGTGGCAAAGCTTCGGCAATCTTTAATTTTGGAGAGAAAACTATGAAATATCTTGTTATCGGTGCGGGTGGCACAGGCGGACCAATTGCTGCACATCTTAAAAAAGGCGGTGCTGATGTTGCCGTAATTGCCCGTGGAGAGCACCTCAAAGCAATTAAATCAAATGGACTTACCATAAAAAAGAGCGACAATACGGAGTTTACCGTAAAAATTGATGCATACTCTGAAGAGGAATGGGGCGAAAAAGCAGATGTTATTTTCGTCACTGTTAAAAGCTACAGTGTGGACAGTGTAATTAACCTTATAAAAAAGACTGCTCACGAAAACACGGTGGTTATTCCGCTTCTCAATGTGTTTACTACGGGTGAATATCTCAGCGAAAAGCTGCCTGAGCTTTATGTGGTTGACGGAACAATGTATATTGTGTCATCCATAAAAGAGCCCGGTGTGATTGCTATGAATGCAGATATTTTCAGAGTGCTTTTCGGTGAAAGAAAAGGACAAAGGGCAGAAAAAATTCTTGACTTTGTCGCTGAGGATATGGTTAATAGAGGCTTCAATGCAAGACACACATCTGAAATAAGAAAAGACGCACTTCTCAAATTTTCCTTTATTTCACCGATGGCTGCTACAGGTGTTTATCATAAATGCAGAGCAGGTGCTATGCAAAAAGAGGGTAAAGAAAGAGATACCTTTATTTCTCTCGTTAGCGAGGTGGTGACTCTTGCAAACAGTATGGGTATTGATTTTGATGAAAACCTCGTCCAAAGGAGTCTTAAATTGCTTGAAGCCAGAACACCTGATATGATTTCTTCAATGCAGCGAGATGTTGAAGCAGGAAAACAGAGTGAATTTGACGGACTTATACATTCAGTCGCAAGAATTTCAAAAGAGAAAAATTTAGGTCTGAAAACCTATGAAATGATATCCGAATTCGGAAAGGAGATACCGTAATGAAAAAAGTATTATCATTAATTCTGACATTAGTACTGATGTTTACTGCAATACCCTTTGCTTTTGCAGTGAATACTGAAAAGCCTTTCAGCAACAGTGCGTTTCACGAAGTAGGGGACTATAAGCTCCACTACAGAACCTATGAAGCTGAAGGTGAAGAGAAAAATCAGATTCTTCTCATTCACGGTTTTTGTCTTTCAACAGCGACCTTTGAGGGTCTTGCCGAAATTTATGCCGAAAATGGCTACAAGACCGTTCTTGTTGATGTGCCCAACTTTGGCTATTCATCAAGAGAAACCGACAAAACAGACCTTATGGACAGAGAAGACGTAATCTTTTCACTCATGGAAGCCTTAGGCGGAACATGGATTGTTGGCGGTCATTCAATGGGCGGCGGACTTGCAATTAACCTTGCAACAGACCATCCCGAAACTGTTACAGGGCTCGTTCTTTTTGCTCCACAGACCTCTTTTGAAGGCTCTGCTCCCACAACACTTTTCGGCTCAAAGCCGCAGCAGATTATGATGGAAGTTGTTAGAACCGTTATTCTTTGGTTCCCGCTTATAATAAGATATGTTCTTGTGGCAGGCTCATTCAGCAGTATGGAATTCGCAAAGGACTATGATATAACAAAAATCACCGACCCATTCACCATTAAGGGTACGGGTGCAGGTATTGCAATTATGTCCACACACACAAGAGGCAGTGACCTCAGTAAGCTTAAGGAGCTTAATATACCCTGTGCTGTTATCACTGCAACAGAGGACAAAGTTGCAAGTGCAGAAAACCTCAAGGAGATTATTGATAATTCACCTGAGGGCACATATGTCTGCAATTTTGAAGAGGGCGGTCATATGATGATGGAGTATGACCCCGTTAAAGCTTCCGAGGAAACTCTTCCCATAATTGCAAAGTGTAAGTGATTTGAATACCGTAGGGGCCGCCATTGGCGGTCCTTTTTAATTTATCTGTTGACACCACAGCAAAATACATGTATAATACTCCTTGTCTTTGCAAAAGCAAAGGCGGTCAGTTCGAAACCTTCCTGACCTAAGCTAATAACAAGGCTTTAAATCAAAACTAAAGGAGTTTTACAAATGAATACCAACAAAAAAACGCACAACCTTGTTGTGGGTGCTGTTATTGCCGCTTTGTATGTGGCTTTAACTTACGCTCAGGAAGCACTTTTCCCTACAACGGCAACAATGGCAGTTCAGTTCCGCCTTTCAGAAGCTCTGACGGTCCTGGCTCTTTTCACCCCTGCGGCAATTCCCGGACTTACGGTGGGATGTTTTATTGCAAATTTTACTGCGATGGGTGCACTGCCTGTGGATGTTGTTCTCGGTTCCTTTGCGTCTTTTCTTGCTTGTTTTTTTATGTATAAGCTGAGAAAAATCTGCTTCAAGGGCATACCCATTCTCTCACTTTTAATGCCGGCTCTTTTTAACGGAGTTATAATCGGCCTTGAAATTGAAATCTTTTTCATTGAGGGAAGCTTCCATTTTTTAAGCTTTTTAATGCAGAGTGGGTTGGTCGCTCTAGGTGAATTAGCCGTATTGTTCACAGTGGGTTTACTTTTAGTAAAAATTATTAAAAATAAAAACTTAGAAAAATATCTTTTTTCTATTTAAATTTTTGTTTCGCTCTGCTATAATAGTGGAGCAAATATTTTTTGGAAAAGGAGAGTCCGTTTTCGGACAAAAGTTCAAGATGGAGAAAAAACTATCAAAGCGCCTGTGGTTCAACTTTATACTGTTCGGATTCATGGGTCAGATCGCATGGAATGTTGAAAATATGTATTTCAACACCTTCCTTTACAACTCGGTTTATGCCGGTGCATCTCAAGCGGCAGTTGACGGCTCAATTTCCGTTATGTCTGCCATCAGCAAAATGGTCGCTCTTTCAGCTGCAACTGCAGTAATCACAACCTTCATTATGGGTACACTCAGCGACAAAATGAAAAAGCGTAAGCTCTTCATTTCATTGGGTTATATCGCATGGGGTATTGTAACAGCGGCCTTCGGTTTTATATCAAAGGAAAATATGGCTGCAATTCTCGGCTCATCTGCTGACGAAATCAGAATCCTTTCCGTAACTGTGTGGACAGTTATCATAATGGACTCCGTAATGACCTTTATGGGTTCAACAAGTAATGACTCCGTGTTCAATGCGTGGGTAACAGATGTTACCAATCCCTCAAACCGACCTAAGGTTGAAACCGTTTTTGCAATCCTTCCCGTTGCCGCAATGGGTGTTGTTATGGGTGTAGGCTCATTTGCACAGACAGGAGCAATTTCATATAAGACCTTCTTCCTCTGTCTCGGAGCCTTTGTAGTGCTTTGCGGTGTTGTTGGTCTGTTTACACTTGAAGACCCGAATTTCCATGACCTTCAGAAAGAAAAGAACAGCAGCTATTGGAGTGACCTCTTCTATGGCTTCAGACCTTCAGTTATCAAGGAAAACGCAGGTCTTTACCTTACACTTGTTGCTTCATCACTTTATTCAATTGCAGTTCAGGTATTCTTCCCGTATATGCTTATCTATGTACAGTATGTGGTAATGCCCGAAAGCGAAGGTATTAACCTTATGGCAGCTTCATCACTCGTTCCCATTATAATTGCTGTACTCGTTCTTGTTGCAGGTGTTGTTCTTCTTATGATTCTTGCAAACAAGAAAAAGGCTCTTGCTTATGTTCTTGGAACAATCTGCTTTATAGTAGGTCTTACAGGTCTCGGTTTTGCAAAAGGCCTTGTTCAGGTTGCTCTTGCCGCTGCGCCCACACTTATCGGTTATGCAGTGCTTATGATTCAGCTTGCAGCTTCAGTCAGAGACTTTACACCTAAGGGCAAGTCAGGCCTTTTCCAGGGTATCAGAATGATATTCAACGTACTTCTTCCTATGGTAATCGGTCCCAAGCTTGGTGAAATCGCAAGTGTAAATTCAAACACAACCTACCTTGATGAATACGGTGTTGCACAGATTTGTCCCACTTCAGATATGTTCATCTATGCAGCAGTTGTAACTGTATTTGTACTTATTCCTCTTGTAATGCTTATTAAGAAGGGTTATCTTAAAAACAACGCAGAGACTGTTGAGGAAGAAGTAGCAGCATAAAATTAGAAAAAATGTAGCCGTTCGATTGATTCGGACGGCTGATTTTATGTGTAGCAAGGGGCGCCGATGACTGCATAAAAGAATTTTATGCAGTTACCGAAAAGTCTGTAGCTTTCTTAAAGGAAAGCTGCAGACTTTTCGGTCGAATAAATTTTTCTTTAAAAAATTTATTCAATCGGCGCCCATTCCTCCCGATTTCACTTCAATAAAAAATAATCCCTCACTGCATTAGCAGTAAGGGAAAAAACTTAGTTTTTAATCAAGAATATAAAGTCCGGACTTGAGCCATACAAACTCTCTGCCCATAACATTGATGTACTTGTACACCTTTTCGTTGAACACTCTGTAATCTCTCACGGAGTTGGTTTCGATATTGAGTGTGCGGATTTTTTTTGAAGTCTGGTTGCAGATGAAAAGCTGATTGCCCATAAGTGAAACTGCACAGGGACTTTCAAAAGCCGTTGTGTCACCGCCACCCACACGAAGAAGAATTCTGCCCTCACGGGGTGAATACTTGATGATTGCGTTTTCCTGAGGCACGGCACACCAAATATAAGCGCCGTCAACGGCAATATCGCATACGGGTGAGCCGTGGTAGGTGAGCAGAGAGGACACGTTAAGTGAACCGTCTGTGTTGAAAATGTTATATTCGCCGTTCGGAAAAACAGCCATAATTCTGTTGTCGTTGAGCACACCTACATCACAGGAAACATAGTCACCAAGTTGTTCTGCAATCTCCTCATATTCGTAGCCGAATTTTACCTTGAGAAAAACTGATTTTTTAATGTGAGTGAATTTATCGTTTACTGCATCGTAGCCGTAAAAGTTAGCCTTAAGCTGACCGTCAGGAGTTGTACTTTTTGTAGCAAAAACAAAACCTTTTTTAAAGGGGGTAATATTTAAAATCTCACCTGAGAATACATTTTCCATATAAGTCTTTCCTTTCGCGTTTTTACATCTATATTTAGAATACACACAAATCAATATAATATATATAATACAATATTTAGCTCTTAAGGTCAAGTAATTAAAAGGCAATATTTTACATTTCTCTTTTTCTTTTGATAAAAAACAAAAATATTCGTTATATTATTATAAAATGCCCTTAAATTTGTTGACAAATCTCATTATTTAAAGTAAAATAAACCTGATATATATTAAGAAATTTAATACTATATTTTAATGAGAGATAAATCTATGGAGAAATGAGAGAATAGATGAAGATCCCATTTGGGAAGCTGTGTCTGTTCTTTTTTTAATAATGAAGAAATAATTTTTAAGGAGAAAAAGATATGGCAGAAAAACTCGTACTTGCCCTTGACCAGGGAACAACAAGCTCAAGAGCGATTGTTTTTGACAAAAAGGGTAACATCATCTCAAAGGCTCAGAATGAATTTGAGCAGATTTATCCAAAAGCAGGTTGGGTTGAGCATGACCCTCTCAACATTCTTTACAGCCAGTTCAATTCAATCACAACAGCTCTTCGTTCAGGCAAATTTTCAGCAAAGGATATTGCCGGTATCGGAATTACCAACCAGAGAGAAACAACTATTCTCTGGGACAGAGCAACAGGTAAGCCTGTTTACAACGCAATCGTATGGCAGTGCAGAAGAACAGCTGATGTTTGCGAAAAAATTAAGGAAGACAAAGAACTCTGCGATTACATCAAGGACCACACAGGTCTTATTGTTGACGCATATTTCTCAGCTACAAAAATCAAGTGGATTATCGACAATGTTCCCGGAGTAAAGGCTCTTGCAGACGCAGGTCAGCTTCTTTTCGGTACAGTTGAAACATGGCTTATCTGGAACCTTACTGCAGGCAGAACCCACGTTACAGACTACTCAAACGCATCAAGAACAATGCTCTTTGACGTAGACAAGCTCTGTTGGGATGAATACCTTTGTGAAAAGCTTGGTATTCCCATGAGTATCCTTCCCACACCCGTACCCTCAAGTCAGGTTTACGGTTGGGTTGCAAGCGGTATTATCGGTCTTGAAGAGCTTGAAGGTGTGCCCATCTGCGGTGCAATCGGTGACCAGCCTTCAGCACTTTTCGGTCAGGCTTGCTTCAAACCCGGTATGTCAAAGAATACATACGGCACAGGCTGCTTCCTTCTTATGAACACCGGTAACAAGAGAGTTGAATCAAAGAACAACCTTCTCACAGGTGTAGCTTGGAGCTATAAAGGTGAAACAACTTATTCAATTGAAGGCAGTGCTTTCAACGCAGGTTCAGTTATCAAGTGGCTCCGTGACGAAGTACAGCTTATTGACAGCCCCAAGAGATGTGACGAACTTGCAGAAAGCGTACCTGATGCAAACGGCTGCTACCTTGTTCCTGCTTTCACAGGTCTCGGTGCTCCTTATTGGGATATGTACGCAAGAGGCTGTATTGTCGGTCTTACAAGAGGCGTAAACAGAAAGCACATTGCAAGAGCAGTGCTTGAAAGCATTACATATCAGATGACAGACCTTCTTGAAGCTATGAAGGCTGACTCAGGCATTGATATTTCAGAGCTTCGTGTTGACGGCGGTGCAAGTGTAAGTAATATTATGATGCAGATTCAGTCCAACATGGCTCAGACAAAGGTTGACAGACCTAAGACAGTTGAAACAACCGCACTCGGTGCAGCTTACCTTGCAGGTCTTGCTGTTGGCGTATGGGACAGCCTTGAGGATATTGAAGCTAACCGTGAGGTTGACAGAGTGTTCGTTCCCGAAATGGATATCGAAGAAAGAAACAAGCTCTATGCAGGCTGGAAAAAGGCTGTTACAAGAGCAATGTCCTGGGAAGAAAAAGAATAATAAGTAATTTAAAGCTCAATGCTTTAACTATAAAAAATATTAATTTAAAATTAGGAGTGATTAACAATGGGTAAGGTAGTACTCGATTGGAAAACAGCACAGAATTTCATTAAAGATGCTTTTATTGGCGTAGGTGTTCCTGCTGATGAGGCTGAAATCGTAACTGACGTAATTCTTGAGTCAGACAGACGCGGTATTGAATCACACGGTTGCAACCGTTTCAAGCCCGTTTACATTGACAGAATCAACGCAGGCATTCAGTTCCCCACAACAAATTTTGAAATTCTCAAGGAAACACCCACAACAGCAGTTGTTGACGGCCACCACGGTATGGGTCAGGTAATCGGCTACAAGGCAATGAGCATGGCTATTGCTAAGGCTAAGGAATACGGTATGGGTATGGTTACAGTACGTAACTCAACACACTACGGTATTGCAGGTTACTACACAACAATGGCAACAAAAGCAGGCTGTATCGGTATGACAGGTACAAACGCACGTCCTTCAGTTGCTCCCACATTCTCAGTTGAAGGTATGTTCGGTACCAACCCCTTCACTCTCGGTGTTCCCACTGACGAAGAATTTGATTTCAACTTTGACTGCGCTACATCAATTACACAGAACGGTAAGGTTGAATACTACGAAAGAATCGGCGAAGACATTCACCCCGGCACAGTAATCGATATCGACGGTAACCCCGTTGAAGGTGACGCAGGTGTTGCTCTTAAGAAGATCCGTCAGGGCACAGCAGCTCTTACAACTCTTGGCGGTATCGGTGAAGCTCTCGGCGGTTACAAGGGCTACGGCTTTGCAATGTTCGTAGAATTCCTTTCATCAATCCTTCAGGACGGCGCTTACGGTAAGGACCTTGACGGTAAGGATGCAGAAGGCAACATCAGACCCTATCAGCTCGGTCACTTCTTCATTGCAATTGACACAAATCACTTCATGGGTGAAGAAATTGCAAGAAAGAAGGCAGGCGATATCATCCGCAGCGTTCGTGCAGCTAAGAAGGCTCCCGGTGAAGACAGAATCTACACAGCAGGTGAAAAGGAATACGACATCTGGTGCCAGAGAAAAGACAGCGGTGTGCCCATCAACGAATCAGTTCAGGCTGAAATGAACAAGGTTCGTGACGACCTCGGTCTTGATTACAAGTTCCCCTGGGAAGCATAATTGAATGCAAAATGCTAAATGCAAAATGCAAAATTAAAGGACACCGGTCGGTGTCCTTTTTTGTTTGTTACTCCATCCGTCAAGCTTCGGTTGCCACCTTCCTCAGCGAGGAAGGCAATGCCTACCCTTAAAAGGGTAGCGGGACCGCTTGCGGTGGAGGGGTCTAAAGCCTCCCTGACGAGGGAGGTGGATTTTTTCGCAGAAAAAATTCGGAGGGAGCTATGTCGCCCCTGAAAGGGGAGATGTCACGAAGTGACAGAGGGGTTTCAAAAACCTCTTGATTTTTTCCTTAAATGGTGGTAGACTAATACTGCGACATTAACTTAATAACTTTGGTTTTTATTCCACAAGAGAGAGTGCTTTGTTAAAAAGTGCGTTCTCTTTACTTTGTTGTTTCTTTTGTGGAATTTATACCGAAGTTAGTGTCGCAGCTAGGGGAATGCATTTTTATTGCGTTCCGTTTGCTGGGACGCATTTTTTATTTTGTCGCAAGAAATTAAAAAAATTTTGGAGGTAAAAAACAATGAAGAAATTTCTTGCAACAATCCTGTCGGTAATTTTATTGCTGACAATCATTCCAATGGCTTATGCTGAAGAAAGTAACACCTACAAAGTAGGGGACATCATTCAGTTCGGTTCTTATCCTCAGAGCGAAGTCAAAGATGAAGCTTTGATTGCTGAGCTTAATGCCCTTGCACCTGAGTGGGATGAGTGGACAAGCTATGGGTATTATGAGTTGTGGAAAACAGGAGAATGGATGAAATATACAGACATAACATATAACAATGAAAAATATCGTGGAGTTAAGTTTGCTCAGTACAGACCAAGTCAAACAGGTTTATCTAATTTATATAATAATCAAAAATCTAATGAGTATTATGTGAATATTAATTATTGGTTTAAATATGAAAAAATGAATTGGCGTGTTCTTGACCCGAAAAGTGGTTTGGTAATGTCTGAAAATATTATTGATGCACAACCATTCAACAATAAACTATATTATGATTATGATGCACCATCAAATCACCAATGCTTTAATGATGTGAACCGTTCAAATTATGCTTGTGATTATGTAACTAGTTATATAAGACAATGGCTTAATTGTGATTTTTACAATTGGGCTTTTGACGAAAAAGATCAACAAGATATAATGATAACCAAACTTAATAATAATGGTTACTATACATCTAGAGGCGTGACAGGTTACGAAGAATTTGACAGTGAACCAACAGAAGATAATATATTTTTACTGTCTTATCGTGAAGTGAAAAATGCTGATTATGGTTTTAGTTCGAATAGTGCTGACCAAGATGACGCAAGAGTAGTTAGATTTACAAATCGAAGTGATTATGCTGAATGTCAGGGATTAAATGCAAGTCTAGTAGGTACAGCTTGGATGCTTAGATCTCCGGGCTTGTCTGCAAGTTCAAGTTGTATTGTTATGGTGAACGGTGCTTCAAATTCTTGTCAAACTGATACTAACAATACAGAAATTGGTGTTCGCCCTGCTTTAAGATTGTCGACAATACATCAACATACATACATATCAGAAATAACAACAGAACCGACACACACAACTGTAGGTGTAAAAATATTCAATTGTGAATGTGGCGATAGCTATACAGAAGAAATTGCTAAGCTCGAAGGTCATACATATAATCAAACAGTAACAGCACCCACCTGCACTGCACAAGGCTACACAACCTATACCTGTGTTTGTGGTGACAGCTACATAGCAGACTATGTAAATGCTCTCGGTCACAAAGACAAAAACGGTGACTACAAGTGCGACAACGGTTGTGGTTATGAATTTGAAAAGCCTGCTCCTGAAGATCCCTCAAAGGACTGCTCCTGCAATTGCCACAAGGGCGGTTTTATGGGCTTTATATGGAAAATCATCAACTTCTTCAATAAGCTCTTCAAGAGCAAACAGTACTGCGGTTGCGGTGCAAAGCATTGGTAAAAATTTTATCCCGCCTGAAAATGGCGGGATTTTTATATGTGGTTTACCCCTCTGTCAAAATTGTTAGGCAATTTTGACATCTCCCCTTTCAGGGGAGACGAGAGGCATCCTTTTAAAGTTTCGTCATACTTGTCGCCCCTGAAAGGGGAGATGTCTGCAACGCAGACAGAGGGGTCTCTTCACACAACCCTATAAATCAATTCATTCTTCTCCGGCTCTTCCTCACCAAAAGTCAAAGCATCAATAAAGCACTTTTCAGCACATCTCAGAGTTTCTTCCTTGTTAGTATAAAGCGTCGCAAGAACATCACCCTTCTTGCAGAAATCACCCGTCTTTTTGTGAAGAACAATTCCTGCACCGAAGTCAATGGTGTCCTCTTTCTTCTCTCTGCCTGCACCTAAAATCACACTCGCCGAGCCGATTTTTTCGGCATCCATACTGCTGATATATCCGTCAGTGGGGCAGGGGATTTCTGCAGTAAACTCTGCACCTGGAAGAAGCTCCGTGTTTTCAATCTGCCGAGTGTTACCACCCTGAGAAGCAATAAACTCCTTGAACTTTTCGTAAGCCGCACCGCTACTGAGTGCGGTTTCAACCTTTGTGCGTGCATCTTCAATTGTTGTACCTTCAGCAAGCTTTATAATATTCGCCGCAAGGGTAAGACAAACCTCTTTAAGGTCGCTTACATCCTTGCCACACAGCACATCAATTACCTCTTTGATTTCAAGGGCATTGCCGATATTGAAGCCCAAGGGTGTGTCCATATCGGAAATAACTGCCGAAACCTTTCTTCCTGCATCTGTGCCGATATCAACCATCATTTGTGAAAGCTCAAGGGCTTCTTCTGGCGTTTTCATAAATGCTCCGCTTCCGTATTTTACATCAAGCACAATGCATTCTGAGCCGGCTGCAAGCTTTTTGCTCATAATACTTGAAGCAATAAGCGGCATTGAGCCAACGGTTGCTGTGGCATCACGAAGAGCATAAAAAAGCTTATCTGCAGGGGCGAGATTGCCCGTCTGACCAACAACGGCTATGTCGTGGTTTTTTACATTATCGATGAATGCGTCAGGTGAAAGTGCAGTGTCAAAACCGTCGATAGCTTCAAGCTTGTCAATTGTACCGCCCGTGTGACCGAGGCCTCTGCCGCTCATTTTAGCAACCTTTATGCCGAGAGAAGCGACAATGGGCGCTACAATCAGGGTAGTTTTGTCACCTACACCGCCCGTCGAATGCTTGTCTGCTGTTACACCGTCGATGCCGCTTAAATTGAGCATATCGCCCGATTCAGCCATTTTCAGTGTAAGGGTTACAGTTTCACGCCTTGTCATACCGCGGAGGAAAATCGCCATTAAAAGGGCGGTTATCTGATAATCTTTGATGTTGCCGCTTACAGATTCCTTTACAAAATAACCGATTTCCTCGTCTGTAAGCTCTCCTCCGTCACGCTTTTTTGCTATAATGTCATAAATACGCATATTTGAAATCCCTTTCTTTATCGCTTTGATTTATCGTAGGGTAAACCCTCTGCTTTCGGTGCTCTTGAATGCTTTGAGGTGAATGCAAGAACAACGAGAGTTATCACATAAGGCAGCATTCGGTAAAGATTTGTGCTTATGGGGAGCTGTGCAAGGGTAAAAATTCCGTCACCGTTTATATCTATTGTAGCATAAGCAGCGGCGATACATTTGAACAAACCGAAAAGAAATGAGGTTGCAGCAATAAAAATCGGGTTCCAGTTACCGAAAATCATAACTGCAAGAGCAAGAAAGCCGAAGCCTGCAACGTCGCCTGTAGCTGATGCGTTTGCTGTGGTAAGAGAAAACACAAAGCCTCCCATGCCTGCAAGTGCGCCCGAAATTGTAACACCGATATAGCGCATTTTTGTTACATTTATGCCCAATGAGTCTGAGGCGTGTGGGTTTTCACCGCAGGAGCGAAGTCGCAAGCCGAAACGGGTTTTGTAGAGAATAATCGAAAGAATGATATAAAGACCAATGCAGATATAGGTTGAAAGGTAGTTCTTTGCAAGAAAGGTTTCTTCAAAAAAATTCAGTTCTTCCTCGGGAGAAAACCCAAAATCGCTCCTTTTAAGCATAAACCAGCTTGCAGCATCGCCCTCGTTCATTGAAAGAACATTCTGATTGGTAATTATACTTATAAAAAAGAGAACAAGGGCAGGGGAGAGAAGATTCAGTGCCGTACCTGATATGGTCTGGTTCGCCTTCAGTGTTACGGCGGCAAAGGATAAAAGAAGCGAGAAAATTGCACCGAGAAAAGCTGAAAAAGCCATAGTTGCTATAAGAAGCAGCTGTGCGTTTTCTTTCTGAAACCAACCGTAGGTCTGAGAGATGTTTATGAACAGAACGCCGATGAATGCACCGAAAATCATAGTACCTTCAAGTGCCAGATTTACAACACCGCTTCGTTCGGAAAAAACGCCTGCAAGTGCAACAATCAGAAGGGGAATTGTATAAATCACTGTCTGCCTTATTAAAAATTCCATCAGTCTTCGTCCTCCTTTTCTTCTTTGGTTTCAATTTCCTTTTTGAGCAGGTTAACAGGAAAAGAGCTTGACTTTATTCTGAACGCATTCTTTTTTGAAATGAGGTTTTTGATTATCAGTGAAAAAGCGCTCACATAAACGATTATTGCAATAATTATATCCGTAAGATGCTCACTGTAAGAGGTGAAATTTTTAAGCTGCTGACCGGCAATTGAAAGAGCCGACATAAAACTGCCCGAAAAAATAACACCTATGGGATTGGAAAGGGCAAGAAGGGCTATGGGAATTCCTCTGAAGCCCTCAAAGGGCAAGGACTGATAGGTTGACCAGAAAAATTCGGTGTTGCCGGAAAGATAGTAGAGTGCTGCGCCTGCACCTGAAAGTGCACCTGAAATAGCCATAACCGAAACAATTCTGCTCTTGCTTTTTATTCCTGCATACTCTGCTGCATAACGGTTGCTTCCGCAGGTCCTCAGCTCAAATCCGAAAACCGTTTTGGAAATAACAACATAAACTATAACTGCAAAAAGACAGGCGACAAGAAAGCCTGCGTTAATCTGTGAGCCCTCAAAAATTCTGTCGAGTCCCAGGGTTGCCGTTGCAACACCGTTGGCTGAGGTTTTCATAATGTAGCCCACTTTTCCTGACTCAGCACCGTTTCTGAAAGGACTGTTTTCAAAAATAAGGGTAACAAGATTTGCTGCAATCCAATTGGTCATAATTGAGGAAAGAACTTCGTTAATATTGAGATATGCTCTGAATATACCGGGAATTATTCCCCAAAGAGCGCCGAAAAGCATTCCGCTGAGAAACGAGAGCAGCCAGATAATAACGGGTGGCACAACCTCAGAGGGTACACTCAGTGCAGTAATCAGCGTAGCAGCTGTGCCGATAAGATACTGACCGGGTGTGCCGATATTGAAAAGCCCTGCCTTGAAGGCGAAAGATACTGAAAGTCCTGTCATAATAACGGGCGTTGCACGGAAAAGCATATTACCTGCATTGGTACCGTTAAAACCGAATAAAAGCTCACCCGACGGACTTCTGCCCCTACTGAAAATTCCTAAAAAGAGCAGCTTTACTCCTTCAATGCCGTTTTTGAAATTGATTTCACTGCTGAAAAGAGCAATAAGCATAATAATAACTGCCCCCACAGTTACACCGATTAAAACAGATAAAAGTGAAGCTGTGGCACTTCGGAAGCCTTCTTTTTCAGTTATATTTTTTAGAGAAAACATTTTATTTTTCAAGTGTTTTTCCCTCCTTTGCGCCTGACATATATAAGCCCAGCTCGGCAACACTGGTGCTTTCGGGCGTAAATTCGCCTTTGATTTCACCCTCATGAATAACAAGAATGCGGTCTGAAAGGTTCATAACCTCACTGAGCTCAAGAGAAAAAAGCAAAATTGCCTTGCCTTTGTCACGTTCCTCAATAAGTGTACGGTGTATTCCTTCAATTGCGCCTACATCAAGACCGCGGGTAGGTTGAACAGCAACAATTAATGCCTTGTTACGGTCTATTTCTCTGCCTATAATTGCTTTTTGCTGGTTACCTCCCGACATTGAACGGGTGAGGGTAGAAGCACCTTCGCCTGAGCGCACGTCATATCTTCTGATAAGGTCGTCAGCATAATGTCTTATACTTTCACGGTCAATGAATCCGTGATTTTGAAACTCGTTTTTGAAATAAGAAAGAAGAACACAGTTATATTCAAGAGGAAAATCAAGAACAAGCCCGTGCTTGTGTCTGTCTTCGGGAATGTGTGAAATGCCAAGCTCGTTTCTGTATCTCAGTGAAGAATGAGTAATATCCTCCTGTAGCAGCTCAATTACACCTTCTTTTGGTCTGATGAAGCCCGTTATTGTGCCGGCAAGCTCACTCTGACCGTTGCCGTCAATTCCTGCAATACAGACAATTTCGCCAAGTCGGATCGTAGCCATGTCGTTCTGTGAGCCAAGGAGTTGTAGCTAAGTGTTGTCTTCCTAAGACCGCTTGGCCTCCGACTTCCTTCTTTTGGTCTGATGAAGCCCGTTATTGTGCCGGCAAGCTCACTCTGACCGTTGCCGTCAATTCCTGCAATACAGACAATTTCGCC
>JAZSQU010000055.1:0-51660 GCA_045538095.1 Acutalibacteraceae bacterium
AACAGGACCTCACTACCTTGTGTTTTCAGATAAAGACCTTAAGGAAGAAGGCAGATTTAAAATGAATCCGCCCCTTCGCTCGGAAGAGGACAGACTTGCTCTTATTGAAGGTATCAAAGACGGCACAATTGATATGATTGCAACCGACCACGCACCTCACAGTGCTGAAGAAAAGGGCAAGGGTCTTGAAAAAAGCGCTATGGGTATTGTGGGAATTGAAACTGCTTTCCCCGTACTCTATACAGAGCTTGTTCTCAAAGGTGTGATTTCCCTGGAAAAGTTGGTTCAGCTTCTCAGCATCAACCCCAAAAAGCGTTTCGGCATAAAAGGTGGTACAGATGACGGTCAGCAGGCAGATTTCTGTGTGGTTGACCTTGACACTGAATATGAAATCAGAAGTGAAGACTTTTACTCAATGGGTAAAGCGACACCTTTTGAGGGAATGAAAGTAAAGGGAAAAATCCTTCACACTTATATAAAAGGTGAAAAAGTCTTTTAAGAAAGGAAAGAGAAAATGAAACAGGGTATTTACAAGGTGCTCTCAAACGTTCAGCTTACGGATACCGTTTTCAAAATGGTGATTGAGGGTGACACTTCAGCACTCACAACACCGGGACAGTTCATCAACTTTACCGTTGAGGGCTGTTATCTCAGAAGACCGATTTCAGTTTGTGACTGGGACGAAAGCACAATAACTGTAATTTATAAAGTAGTAGGCGAAGGCACCGAAAAAATGACAGCTTGGAAAGAAGGCGACAACTGTGATGTGCTCACAGGTCTCGGCAACGGTTTTGACGTAACCGTTTCGGGTGACGAACCTCTTCTTATCGGTGGCGGTGTCGGTGTACCTCCTATGTACGGCCTTTGCAAAAGACTTATTGCAGAGGGTAAAAAGGTTAAGGTAGTTCTTGGCTTCAACACAAAGGATGAGGTTTTCTACGAAGAAGAATTCAAGGCACTTGGTGCTGAAACAGTTGTTACAACAGTTGACGGTTCACACGGCGTAAAGGGCTTTGTAACCGATGCTGTGAAAGATATGGCTTATACATATTTCTATACCTGTGGACCTATGCCTATGTTCAAGGCAATTGAAAAAACTGCTCTCGGCAGCGGTGAATACAGCTTTGAAGAAAGATTGGGCTGTGGTTTCGGCGCTTGTATGGGTTGCAGCTGCAAAACAAAGTACGGCAATAAACGAATCTGCAAAGAAGGTCCCGTACTTAAAAGGGAGGAGATTATATGGTAAACACAAAAGCAAATCTCTGCGGATTAGAGCTTGATAATCCCGTAATTCCCGCAAGCGGCACCTTCGGTTTCGGCTATGAATTTGCTGAGCTTTATGATATAAACTGCCTTGGCACATTCTCATTCAAGGGAACAACGCTTGAACCCAGATTCGGTAATCCCACACCGAGAATCGCTGAATGCACAAGCGGTATGATTAACTCTGTAGGTCTTCAGAATCCCGGTGTACACGATGTAATTGCAAAGGAGCTTCCCAAGCTTAAGGAAGTGTTCAACAAAAAGGTTATAGCTAACGTTGGCGGTTTCAGCGTTGAGGAATATGTTGAATGTTGCAAGCTTCTAGATAAAGAAGAGCAGGTTGGCATCCTTGAAATCAACATCAGCTGCCCTAATGTTCACGCAGGCGGAACAAATTTCGGCACCTCTCCTGAAGGTGCAAAGGAAGTTATTAAAGCAGTTAAAGCTGTTACAACTAAGCCTGTAATTGCAAAGCTTACTCCCAACGTTACAGATATAACAGAAATTGCTGTTGCTTGCGAAGAGGCAGGCGCAGACGGCATAAGCCTTATAAACACTCTCTTCGGTATGAGAATTGACCTTAAAACTAAAAAGCCCGTTATTGCTAACAAAATGGGCGGCTTCTCAGGTCCTGCAATTTTCCCCGTTGCTCTGAGAGCTGTTTATCAGGTATATGACAAGGTAAAAATTCCCGTTGTAGGAATCGGCGGTGTTTCGTCGGCTAAGGACGTAATCGAAATGATGCTTGCAGGTGCAACGGCTGTTCAGGTCGGCGCTGCAAACCTCGTAAATCCCTTCGCTTGTCGCGACATTATAAACGACCTTCCTATGATGATGGAAAAATATAACATAAAAGACTTAAAAGAAATTATCGGAGGTGCTCACTGATGGGTAGAGACGTTATTATCGCTTGTGACTTCAGCAGTAAAGAAGCTGTGCTCAACTTCCTCGACAAGTTCACAGGCAGAAAGCCTTTTGTAAAAATCGGTATGGAGCTTTTCTATGCTGAAGGTCCTTCAATCGTAAAAGAAATTAAAGCAAGAGGACATAAGATTTTCCTTGACCTCAAGCTTCACGACATTCCCAACACAGTTAAAAAATCAATGTCAGTGCTTTCAAATCTCGATGTAGATATCTGCAATCTTCACGCTGCGGGTACAAAGAGAATGATGGAAGCTGCTCTCGAAGGTCTTACAAGACCTGACGGCACAAGACCTCTTCTTATTGCCGTAACTCAGCTCACTTCAACTGACCAGGAAAGCATGGAAAATGACCTTCTTATTAAAGAGCCTATTGACAAGGTAGTTATGCACTACGCTAAGAATGCTGCTGATGCAGGTCTTGACGGCGTTGTATGTTCTCCTCTTGAAGCTCAGAAGGTACACGAAACCTGTGGTAAGGACTTCCTTACAATCACACCGGGTGTACGTTTCGCTGACGGCGATATCGGCGACCAGAAGAGAGTTATGACTCCCGCAGAAGCAAACAGAATCGGTTCAGACTACATTGTTGTAGGCAGACCTATTACTGCAGCTGCTGACCCTGTTGCAGCTTACGAAAGATGCATGAATGAATTTGTAGGCTGATACATTAAAACGTAATTTAAACAGAAAGGATAGATTATCATGGAAAAACTTATTGCAAAAGACTTACTCTCAATTTCGGCGGTATTTCTCCGTCCTGAACAGCCCTTCACCTGGGCAAGCGGCATTAAAAGCCCCATTTACTGCGACAACAGACTTACTCTCACATCTCCCACAGTAAGAAACGATGTGGAAACAGGTCTTGCCAAAACAATTCTCAAGTACTATCCTGACTGTGAAGTAATTATGGGTACTTCAACTGCAGGTATCGCACACGCAGCAATCGTTGCTCACATTCTCGGACTTCCCATGGGCTATGTACGTTCAGGCCACAAGGACCACGGCAGAGGCAACCAGATTGAAGGAAAGCTTGAAAAGGGTCAGAAGGTAGTTGTTGTTGAAGACCTTATTTCAACTGCAGGCAGCTGCATTGAAGTTGTTGAGGTTCTCCGTGAAGCAGGCGCTGAAGTTCTCGGTATTGCAAGTATCTTCACATACGGTATGAAGAAGGGTCTTGACAGACTTGCTGCTGCAAATGTAATCAACTACAGCCTTTCAAACCTTGACGCAGTTGCAGAGGTTGCAGCTGAGGAAGGTTATATCAAAAAGGAAGACATCGCTCGTCTTCTCAAGTTCAGAGACAATCCTTCAGACGAAAGCTGGATCGGAGGCAACGCATGAGAAGTCTTATAAATATTCTCGATCTTTCAGTTGATGAAATCGCAGAAATGCTCTCAGTTGCAGAAGACATAATAGTTAACCCTGAAAAATACAGTGAAATCTGTCACGGCAAAAAACTTGCAACCCTTTTCTTTGAGCCTTCAACAAGAACAAGACTCAGCTTTGAGGCTGCCATGATGGAGCTTGGCGGTAATGTTCTCGGCTTTTCAGAGGCTCAGTCATCATCAGCATCAAAGGGCGAAACAGTTGCAGACACCACAAGGGTTGTAAGCTGCTACGCTGATATTATTGCTATGCGCCATCCTAAAGAGGGTGCACCCCTTGTAGCTTCAATGTACTCTTCAGTACCTGTAATCAATGCAGGTGACGGCGGTCACAATCATCCCACTCAGACACTTACTGACCTTCTCACAATCAAGAGAAAAAAGGGTAAGCTTTCCGATTTTACAATCGGTTTCTGCGGTGACCTTAAATTCGGCAGAACTGTTCACTCACTTATTCAGGCTCTTTCACGTTATGAAAACATTAAAATTGTTCTCATTTCACCCAATGAGCTTAAGCTTCCTTCATACATAAAGAAAGATGTTCTGGAGAAGAACAGTATCGAATATGTGCAGACCGACAGTCTTGAAAAGGTTCTTCCCGACCTTGATGTCCTTTATATGACACGAGTTCAGAGGGAACGATTCCTCAGCGAAGAAGAATACATAAGACTCCGTGACAGCTACATTCTTACAAAAGCTAAGCTGAAGAACGCAAAGGAAGACCTTTCAATTCTTCATCCGCTGCCCAGAGTAAACGAAATTTCAACAGATGTTGACTCAGACAGCAGAGCTTGTTACTTTGAACAGGCTCTTAACGGCAAGTATGTAAGAATGGCACTCATTCTGAAGCTTCTCGGAATTACCGTTGACTGAAAGGAAGGTTTAAAATGCATATAGATTCAATTAAAGAGGGCATTGTTCTCGACCATATCACTGCAGGTAATGCAATGAAAATCTACAACCTTCTCGGTCTTGACAAGCTTGAATGCACAGTTGCAATCATCAAGAACGTTCCCAGTAAGAAGGTTGGCAAAAAGGATATTATTAAAATCGACAGCAACTTTGATGTCAATCTTGAAGTGCTCGGTTATGTTGACCCGGGTATCACAATTGACATTATCCACGACAGCAAGCTTGTTGAAAAAAAGCATGTTGACCTTCCGGATACACTTCACGGAGTAATCAGATGCAAAAATCCCCGTTGTATCACATCTGTCGAATCCAATCTTGACCAGGTTTTCACTCTCACAGACAGAGATAACAAGGTTTACCGTTGCATTTACTGTGAGTCAAAGGCTTAAAAGTAAAAAATTTCTTTCGGGCAACTTGATTGTTGCCCGATTTTTTTGTCCGAAAATATTGTAAACTAACCGGCTTTAATGTATAATTAATATGATTATGCAACTCAAAGGAGGGGATAGCCTTGAGAAAGAATTCCTTTGATTGGTTCAGACTTGACAATGCAGCAAAAATCTTTCCCGGCCAGAACAGTAATACCTGGTCAAATATTTACCGACTTTCTGTAAGAATTAAGGAAGAAGTGGATAAAGATACTCTGCAGACTGCCCTTGAAACAACTCTCAGGCGTATACCGTCATTTAATGTGAGAATCAGAAAAGGCTTTTTCTGGCATTATTTTGAGCGTAATCCAAACACTCCTCAGGTGCTTGCTGATATTAAAAATCCCTGCTACAGAATTAAATTCAGAGAAAATGACGGATTTCTTTTCAGAGTTTACTACCGTGGAAGAAATATTTCCGTTGATGTTTATCACGCTCTCTGTGACGGCTACGGTGCTGCAGTTTTTCTTTCAACCTTAACCGGCGAGTATCTTCGTCTTAAAGGCAAAAAGGTGCAGTATAACGATTTTGTGCTCAACATAAACGAAAAACCTAAAAAAGAAGAGCTTGAAGATGCTTATGTCAAATATGCTTCTTCAAAGGTGAAGTATAACAGACGTGACAAATTTGTCTATCATGCCAAAGGTACAAAGGTGCCGAGGCACATGAACAACTTTACCTCAGGCGAAATGTCCTTCAAAGAGCTTCACACAATTTCAAAATCCTACGGTGTAACCGTAACGGAGCTTCTTGCAACCTTACTTCTCGATATTCACTATCAGAAGCAGAAAAGGGAACAGAAAAAACAGAAAGAGGTTTCAATTCAGATTCCCGTTAATCTCAGAAAGGCATTCCCTTCGAAAACACTTCGGAATTTTGTGCTTTGCCTGAGAGTAAAAATCGATCCTAACCTTGGCGAATATACCTTTGAAGAGCTTCTCAGAACCGTATCACTGCAGCTCAGACTTGCCAACGACCCGAAGCTTATCAATTCAATGATGACTCAGAATCTGAAGCTTGAACGCAACCCTGTTATGAAGTTTCTGCCCCTGCCCATAAAGGATTTGGGTATTGCGGTTTCATTCATCATAACGGGTGAGCAGACCACTACAAGCCTTCTTTCAAATGTCGGTCCTGTGCCGCTGCCTGAGGGTGTAAGTGAAAACGTTGAAAGGCTTGCTCTTTTCACCGGTGCAGGAAAGCTCAACGGTGCAAGGTGCGGTGTAATCTCTCACGGTGATAAAATGGTCCTCACTTTTTCAAACTGCTATGAGGACAGAGATATTGAACGTGAATTTTTCACAAGGCTTGTTAAAATGGGCGTTCATGTGAAAATTGAAAGCAACAGAGAATAAAGGCGTTCAGCCCGAAGGAGAATAAAAATGTCATACTGTGTAAATTGTGGAGTTGAACTTGACAGCGCAGCTAAAAAGTGTGCCCTTTGCGAAACTCCCGTTATAAATCCGAATATCAGGAACGAAGAAAAGCACGAGCCCGTTTTTTCAAACGAAGCTTTTGAAATTCCCGAAAGCAAAAAGAAAAAGTTTTTTGCTTCCCTTGCAACAACTATAATTGCAATTCCGCAGATAATCTGCTTTCTTTTAAACGCCTTTGTTTTCAAAGGCAGTTGGTGGTCTCTTCATATTATCGGAGCAGGTTTTCTTATATGGGTAATCTTCATCCTTCCTTTCTTTCTTAAGAAAATGCGTGCGTATCTTATGTTGGCTTTTGACACTCTTGCAGTGGCAATTTATACCTTTCTTGTTATGAATCTTACCGTAACATTAAGCTATTATCCCAAGGGTGCTTTGCCGATAATTCTGCTTAATTCGGTGCTTGTGCTTACTTATATACTCTGGGTAAGAGCAAGAAAACGCCACTGGGTGCTGAAAATACTTTTCATCGTTTCAGAAATAGCTTTAAGTATGCTGGGTGTGGGGAGCATTCTCGGTTTCTTTTGCTCAGTAAAATATGCCTTTGAGCTTGGACTTACAGGCTTTGCTTCACTTATTGCAATTGTGGCCTTTCTTTCATATTGCTACTCAAGCAAAACCATAAGAAAGTGGCTTTCAAAAAGACTTTTCGTTTAACCTTTAACCTTTCGGAGGAGTACTCTTGGATAAAAACTCGGTATTGAAAGAATATTTCGGCTACTTCACCTTCAGAGAAGGTCAGGAGGAGCTGATTGACGCAATTCTGCAGAAGAAAGACGCACTTGGGATTATGCCTACCGGTGCGGGTAAATCTGTTTGCTTTCAGGTGCCTGCACTGATTTTTCCCGGTGTTACAATTGTTGTTTCACCTCTTGTTTCCCTTATGAAAGATCAGGTGAATTCTCTTTTGCAGTGCGGAATCAAAGCAGCATTTATTAACGCTACTCTTACTGAAAAACAGCACGAACTTGTTATGGAGAGGGCAGAAAAGGGTGCTTATAAAATTATATATGTAGCTCCCGAAAGATTGCAGAATAAGGAGTTTATTGCTCTTTGCAGAAAAATGGATATTTCAATGGTCTGCGTTGACGAGGCCCACTGTGTTTCTCATTGGGGACACGATTTTAGACCGAGCTATCTTCATATAAAAAGCTTTATTGAAAATCTTAAAAAAAGACCTGTTGTGGCTGCGTTTACTGCAACGGCAACCAAACGTGTAAGAGAAGACGTGACCGAGCTTATAGGCCTTTCTGAGCCGTTTGAGGTGGTAACCGGCTTTGACAGACCAAACCTTTACTTTGAAGTAATCAAACCTAAAAACAAGTATGTTGCCCTCAGACGTTATCTTGACTTATATTCAGGCAGAAACGGAATTGTTTACTGTGCTTCACGAAGAAATACCGACGAGCTTTACGAAAAGCTTTCTGAAGAAGGCTATAGTGTAACCAAGTATCACGCAGGACTGCCTAAATCGGAAAGAGATTTCAATCAGGAGCTTTTTATAAACGACAAAAAAGAGGTTATTATTGCGACCAATGCCTTCGGTATGGGTATTGATAAATCCAATGTGTCCTTTATTGTACACTATAATATGCCCGGCGATATTGAAAGCTACTACCAGGAAGCAGGCAGGGCAGGGCGTGACGGCAGTGATGCCGACTGTATACTTCTTTTCAGTCCTTCAGATATCCGTCTGCAGAAATTCTTCATTGAAAATCCTGACGACAACAGCGAGCTCAGCGAAAAAGAAAAGGAAGAAATCCGTGCGCTGAGGCTTGAAAAACTTAACAAAATGGTATATTACTCCACCAATGCTCCTTGTCTTCGTAACTATATGCTCTCTTATTTCGGTGAAAGACCCAAGGGCAGATGTCAGAATTGCTCAGGCTGTAACGGCAGCGGTACAAGTGTTGATATCACCCTTGAGGCACAGAAAATATTCTCCTGCATAAAACGTGTAAAGGAAAAAGAAAGCAAGGAAGTTATAATCGATATTCTCAAGGGCAACAGCACAGATTACATTGTGAAAAATAAGCTTGACAGGGTTAAAACCTTCGGGACTATGAGTGACGTTGCCGAAAGTCAGATTGAAAAGCACATCCTTTATTTCCTTGACCACTCTTTTATCAGCGAAAACTCAAAGGGTAACCTTGTTGTTGAAGATAAAGCCTATGCAGTACTTTTCAAGAATAAGCGCCTTCGCAGATTCCTTGAGAAAACAGACAAATATAAAACTGCAGAAAATCCCGCTTCAGAGGTTGACCTTCGACTTCTTACAAAGCTTAAAATTCTGCGTAAAGACCTTGCTGCAAAAAGCAGTGTACCTGCATTTATTATCTTTACTGATGCAACTCTTATTGCAATTGCCACACTAAAGCCTATGAGCAAGCAGGAGTTTTTAAAAATTGCAGGTGTTTCTGAACGTAAATTCGATAAATATGGCCCAGTATTTATAAAATTGATTTATGAACACTGCAACAAAACTGTTGAAATAAACAAATAAAAGTGATATAATTAATAATTATTTTTAAATGAAAGGATTGAGATTATGAGCCGTAAAAAGTGGCGTGTTTCAGCGCTTGACAAAGAGCTTGCTTCGGATATTGCCGAAGAATATGATATTGATCCTTTCTGCAGTCTTCTGCTTGTGTCAAGAGGTATAACAGACGACAGTGAAATTTTCGATTTCTTTTCTAAAGAATGCAGACTCAGCAATCCCTTTGAAATCAAGGATATGGATAAGGCTGTAACCAGAATAAGAAAAGCAATTGACGAAAAAGAAAAAATTCTTATTTACGGTGACTACGATGCTGACGGAGTTACCTCAACTGCACTTTTGTATCTTTATCTTAAAAGTGAAAATGCAGATGTTACCACATACATCCCCGACAGAAACTCTGAGGGCTACGGTCTTAACCTTGATGCAGTAAAAGAGATTTCTGAAAAAGGAATAAAGCTGATTATTACCGTTGATAACGGAATTTCAGCCTTTTCTGAAGCCGAGTATATTTCTGCTTTAGGAATGGACCTTGTTATTACAGACCATCATAAGGCTTCACACAATATCCCTGAGGCAGTTGCAGTTGTTGACCCTCACAGATATGACTGTCCCAGTGAATTCAAGCTCTGGGCTGGTGTCGGTGTTGCTTTCAAGCTTATCTGTGCACTTTCTGATAAAGAGGCAGAGGAGCTTCTTGATTTATACAGCGACCTTGTAACAATTGGCACAATCGGCGACATTGTTTCTCTTACAGGTGAAAACCGTGCAATTGTAAAGCATGGCCTCAGGCTTATCAATAAAAGTACCCGTCCCGGTATAAGGGCACTTAAGCAGATTTCGGGAGTTGACGGTAAAGAAATAGGTGCTTCAACTGTCGCTTTCTCTCTTGTGCCGAGAATTAATGCCATTGGCAGAATTACCACAGCTGAGGAGGCTTTCCGACTTCTTGTAAGCGAAAACGAAAGCACCGCTTTAGCTTGTGCACAGATAGTTGATTCTTCAAATGTTACAAGACAGGATATTGAAAAGCTTATTTCAGGCGAGGCAGAGGCACAGATACGAAACAACCCTGAAATGCTTTATGACCGTGTGCTTATTTTTTCGGGGAAAGATTGGCACGGCGGAGTAATCGGAATTGTTGCTGCAAGACTTACACAGAAGTACGGTAAGCCTTGCCTTGTTATAACCGACAACGGAAAAGAAGCAAAAGGCTCAGGCAGAAGCATTGAAGGTTTTTCTCTTTACGATGCAATCAATTCGGCTTCACACCTTCTTAACCATTTCGGCGGACATACTCTTGCTGCAGGCTTCGGAATGGACAGTGAAAACCTTCCTGCTTTCAAAAAGGCTATTCAGGACTACGCAAAGACTGTTGATATGCCTTTTGCAACCGTTGACCTTGATTGCCGTCTTAAGCCTGAGTTTATTTCAGCTGACGTGCTTGATGTTATTTCAGCACTTGAGCCTTTCGGTGCAGGCAATCCTCAGCCAATGTTCGGACTTTTCGGAATGATAATTACTTCAATTCAGCCAATAGGCGGCGGAAAGCATATAAGACTCAGCCTCAAAAGAGGTAACGCTACACTTACAGCTCTTTATTTCGGTGTGACCCTGAATGACTTCCCTTATACTGAGGGTGATGTGGTTGACCTTGCCGTGAGACTTGAAAAGAATGAATATATGGGTCAGGTAAAGGTAAGCGTTTATGTAAAGGATATAAGAATGTCAGGCACTGATGACGAGAAATATCTGAGAAGTGTACGGCTTTATGAAAAAATGAAACGAAAAGAAACTCTCAGCGAAAAGCAGGTGGAGTTTATTACTCCCACCAGACAGAATATTGCAGACGTTTTCAGATTCCTGAGGAACAACAAAGGCTGGAAGCACGATACGGATGTACTTTGCTACAGGCTTTCCTCAGACGGAAGTGACGCCTGCAGAGTGCTCACTGCAATTGATGTGCTTTGTGAGCTTGGAATTGTAAAACACAGCGGAAACGAAATTATTCTTGCAGACACTGATGAGAAGGTTAATCTTGAAGACTCAGAACTGCTGAAATATCTTAAAAACATTAACAGAAGAGAGGAGAGTGGAACAGATGCCTGAAACAGTAAGACTTGATTTTGAAAGACTTATCGAGTATGTAAAAGACAGCTTTTCTAACGAAGATAAAGAAATGCTTAAAAAAGCCTTTGAGCTTGCTTATAATGCCCACGAAGGTCAGAAGCGCCGTTCAGGTGAGCCTTATATAATCCACCCTCTTGCTGTAGCAAAGATTCTTGCTGAAATGGGTATGGATGCTGAATCTGTATGTGCTGCACTTCTCCACGATGTTGTTGAGGATACCGAAATTACTTCTCAGGAAGTTAAAAATATGTTCGGCGCAGATGTAGAGCATCTTGTTGACGGTGTTACAAAGCTGGGTCAGATTCCTCTTTCAGCCAGTAAAGAGGAGGCTCAGAGCGAAAATATAAGAAAAATGTTCCTTGCTATGAGTCAGGACATCAGGGTTATTATCATAAAGCTTGCTGACCGTGTGCATAATATGAGAACTCTTCAGTTTATGCCTGAAGAAAAACAGCGCTATAAAGCAAGAGAAACCCTTGAAATTTATGCGCCGATTGCACACCGTCTTGGTATCAGAGCCTTCAAAGAAGAGCTTGAAGACCTTGCAATCTGTTATCTTGATCCTGTAGCTTACAGAGAGATTGAAACAACTTTGCAGAAGCAGAAGTCAACCCGTCAGGATTTTCTTCAGCACATAAAGGATGAAATTCACGAAAGAGTCAAACAGGAAGTTCCTAATGTGCATATTGCTGGACGAATCAAGAGTGTTCACGGAATTTACCGTAAGACGTATATGAAGGGTAAAACCTTTGACGAAATTTACGATATATACGCAGTAAGGCTTATTGTGGATTCGGTTTACGAGTGCTACTGCTGTCTCGGAATTATTCACGATATGTTCAATCCCATCCCGGGCAGATTCAAGGACTATATCTCAACGCCCAAGCCCAATATGTATCAGTCCCTTCACACAACGGTTATCGGCAAAGACGGTATTCTTTTTGAGGTGCAGATAAGAACATGGGAAATGCACCACACTGCTGAATACGGTATTGCTGCTCACTGGAAATACAAGCAGGGAATAAGCGGTAAGGCAAGATTTGAAGAGCGTCTTTCTTGGATAAGACAGCTTCTTGAAAGTCAGCAGGACAGTGACGATGTTGAAGATATTGTAAAAACAATCAAAACCGACTTTATTCCTGAAGAAGTATTTGCTTTCACACCTAAGGGTGACGTAATCAGTCTTCCTATGGGCTCTTGCATAATCGACTTTGCTTATGCAATTCACTCAGGTGTGGGTAACAAGATGATTGGTGCAAAGGTTGACGGAAGAATTTCAACCCTTGACCACAAAATCAACAACGGTGAAATTATTGAAATTCTCACAACCTCATCTCAGAACAAAGGTCCCAGCAGAGACTGGATGAAAATTGCAAAGACGGCTTCAGCGAGAACGAAAATCCGTTCCTGGTTCAAAAAGGAAAAACGCGAAGAGAATATTGTTGAGGGTAAAGCAGAGGTTGAACGCGAGTTCAGGCGTAACGGAATAAGACTGCCCGAAAAGCAGCTGAATGAATTTCTGATGAAATTTGCTGAAAGACATCACTGCAACACGGTTGACGATTTTTACGCTGCAATCGGTTACGGCGGTCTTGTGCTGACAAATATTATTCCGAGAATAAAAGAAGAGTACACAAAGCTGATAAAAGAAACCCAACCTGAGCTCAGTCAGACTAATCTGTCCTCGATACCTAAAAAGACCGTAAAAAGTGCAGACGGTATCATTATTGAGGGTATAGATAACTGCCTTATTAAATTCTCCCGTTGCTGTGACCCTCTTCCCGGTGATGACATTATCGGCTTTATAACCCGTGGACACGGTGTGTCTATACACACAAGAAATTGCAGTAACGTACCTAAGGATTTGTTAACCTGTGCTGAGCCGGAAAGATGGATAAATGCCTATTGGGACACAAAGGTTCAGAATTCCTACAGGGTAACTCTTGCAATTACCTGTATGAACCGTGTGGGTATGCTTGCTGACCTTTCAGGTGTAATTGCAAATATGCACGTTATGATACACTCAATTTTTACAAAAGACGGAAGCGACGGCAGATGTACCGTTTATATGACAATTACGGTTAACGGTGCAGAGCATCTCAGAAGTGTATCGGAAAAACTCAAAAAGATTAAAGGTGTTCTCAGCACGGAGCGTTCCGGTCTGTAAGAACAAAAGGTGAAACAATGAAAGCAGTAATTCAAAGAGTAACAAGAGCCTCAGTAACAGTTGACGGAGAGGTTACGGGAGAAATCGGAAAAGGTTTTCTTGTGCTTCTCGGTGTTATGCAGGGTGACACAGAGGAAGAAATGAAGCTCCTTGCAAAAAAGGTAGCTGAAATCCGTATTTTTGAAGACGAAAACGAAAAGATGAATCTTTCCCTTGATAAGGTTGACGGAGAGGTGCTTGTGGTTTCTCAGTTTACTCTTTGTGCTGATGTATCACACGGAAGAAGACCTTCATTTATTAATTCTGCACCGCCCGCAATAGCAAACGAGCTTTATGAAAAATTCTGCGAGGAGCTGAGAAGCCTCGGCGTAAAAAAGGTTGCTCAGGGTGTTTTTGCCGCAGATATGGCAGTTGAACTTATTAATGACGGCCCCGTGACGATTATAATGAACACAGACGAATGGAAGAAGGGTAAGTAATGGCTTTTGAAGTAACGAGAGTTCAGCTTGGCGAAATGGGCACAAACGGTTATATCCTTTTTCATAAAGAAAGCGGTGACTGTGCTTTTATTGACGTTGGCGATTACGGTGAAAGACTTAAAGCCTTCCTGAAAAATAAAGGCATAGAAAAGCTTCGATATATTCTTCTTACCCACGGTCATTTTGACCACATAAAAGGCGTAAAAAGACTTAAAGAAGACTTTGGCGGTAAGGTAGTTATCCATTCTCTCGATGCCGACTGTCTTTATAACGGCGAAAAGAATCTCGGTGACTTTTTCGGTCTGTCTATGCCGGTTACAGAAGCTGATATAACCGTAATTGACGGTGATGTGCTTGCTTTCGGTGACAGTGAAATCAAGGTTATGCACACTCCGGGGCACACTGTTGGCGGGGTATGCTACGTAATTGATGATATGATTTTTTCGGGAGATACTCTTTTCTTAGATTCTGTGGGAAGAACTGATTTCCTCGGCGGAAGCGCAGAGGTTCTTTCACAGTCTCTTAAAAAGCTTTCTTCTCTTGAGGGCAACTACAAGGTTTATCCCGGTCACGAGGATATAACTGACCTTGACAGAGAAAGAAAGTACAATTTTTACATGAAAGGCATGTAAACAATGAATCTTATTACAGTTAACAATTCCTTTCGATATGAAACGGAAAATCTGCTGAGACTTTTTTATCCTCATATTAAAATTTACGAGGATAATGACGATATAGATGCAGAAGAGCTCTGTATGACTCAGCTTGACGGAAACAGTATAAGCGTAATTTTCAGAAAAGACGGCTACGCTCAGAAACGTACGGCAACGCTTGATATTCAGAATAAGTATTTTGATGAAAGCAACGACAGCTTTTTTGAAAGAAAAATTGCTCTTATGCTTTTTGATATTCTTACCGAATGCACAGGCTATGTACCTCCTTGGGGAATTCTTACGGGTGTAAGGCCTGCAAAGCTTATGACCAATCTTTCAAAAAAATTCGGTGAAAAGGCTGCTGCAGAGTACTTTATGAATGAGCTGAAGGTAAGCGAAGAGAAAACAGCACTCGCTTTAATGGTTGCCAAAAATGAAGCACCCATACTCCAAAAAAGTGAAGGCGACTCATTCTCACTTTACGTTGCAATACCTTTCTGCCCCTCAAGATGTACATATTGCTCCTTTGTTTCACATTCAAACGATTCAGCAAAAAAGCTGATTCCTCAATACGTGGATAAGGTTTGCGAAGAGCTTATATATACTGCAGAAATTGCAAAAAAGCTTTCACTTAAACTGCAGAGCATCTATATCGGTGGCGGTACACCTACTGTGCTTACTGCTGAGCAGCTGGAAAAAATTACCTACACGATAAAAGAAAACTACGATTTTACATATTTAAAAGAATACACAATTGAAGCCGGCAGACCCGACAGCACTGACGAAGCAAAGCTCACTGTTATGAAAAATTCGGGTTGCACGAGAATCAGCATAAATCCTCAGACCTTTAACAATAATGTGCTGTCATTAATCGGCAGAAAGCATACTGCTGAAGAAACTGTGGACTGCTTTAATCTCGCAAGAGAAAAAGGCTTTGACAATATCAATATGGACCTTATTACAGGTCTTCCCGATGATACTCTTCAGAGCTTTGAGTCTTCTCTTGATAAGGCAATTTCAATGAACCCTGAAAATATTACGGTACATACTCTGGCACTGAAGCGTTCATCAAATCTTGTAACGGACAAAATGGAAAGTTCAACCGGTGACCTTGCCACAAAAATGCTGTCCCTTGTGCAGAACAGATTTACCGAAGCAGGATACATTCCATATTATATGTACCGTCAGAGCAAATGTCTGGGTAATCTTGAAAATGTGGGCTGGGCAAAGAAAGGCTATGAAGGCCTCTATAACGTCTATATGATGGAGGAATGCCACACTGTACTTGCAGTAGGTGCAGGTGCCGTAACTAAGCTTAAAGCACCTTTTTCAGGGGAAATTGAAAGAATATTCAACTATAAATATCCATACGAATATATTAACGATTTCGAGAAAATACTAAACCGTAAAAACTATATTGAAGAGTTTTACGGAAAATATATTCATGAGGTGAATTGAATGAAGGTTACCCTTGACAGCATCAACAACTGTGTCAAAGAGGATGCTGAAAAATTTATAGTCGAATGTGAACGGGAATATTCTGAGAGAATTGATGAAGTTACAAAAGATATTGCCGCAGAAAAGGGCAGAACCCTAATTATGCTTGCAGGCCCTTCAGGCTCAGGCAAAACAACAACGGCTTCTTTGCTTAAAAAAAGGTTTCAGCTTCTCGACAGAAATGCAATCACTGTGTCACTTGACGATTTTTACTGCGAAAACAACCTCAATTATACCTTTGAGGACGGCACGGTTGACTATGAAACTGTGAAAGCTCTTGATGAAAAGCTTATTGGTGAATGTCTTACATCTTTGATTGAAACAGGGAAATGCAGTCTGCCTCATTTCAATTTCAAAACTAAGAAGAGAGATAAATTTGTTGAAACCGAAATTGAAAAAGACGGCATCATAATCGTTGAAGGTCTTCATGCAATCAATCCTGTAATTACCGACACAGTTAAGGCTGAGAGAATGAAGAAAATCTATGTCAGTGTTTCCTCAAGAATCTATGAGGGGGACAGCGTTCTTCTGACAAAGCGTGATTTGCGGTTTGTCAGACGTCTCATAAGAGATTACCACCACAGAAACACAGAGGTTGAATATACATTTTATCTTTGGAGAGGTGTAAGAAAAGGGGAGGATAGGTATCTGTTTCCTTTTTCAGACAGAGCCGATATCAGAATTGACTCCCTTCATCCTTACGAGCCTTGTGTTTTTAAGGATACTGCCTTGAAGCTTCTCAGTCATATCAGGGAAGACAGTGAATATTATAAAGAAGCTTCTGAGCTTAAAAATAAGCTTTCAGGTTTTGTTTCACTGCCGGAAAGCACAATACCGGAAGAATCACTTCTGAATGAATTTATAGAGTAAAATTTAAGGAGATGAGTAACTTTGGCTGAAAGAAAGAAACAATCCCTGCTTACGGGTGCAGGCGTACTTGCAATAGCTACGGTTCTTGTAAAAATTATCGGTGCGGTTTATAAAATTCCGCTTATGAGTCTGCTTACGCCTGAAGGTAACGGTTACTTTCAGGGTGCGTATGCGATTTATAATCCTCTCTATGCAATTTCAATGGCAGGTCTGCCAATTGCTGTTGCAAAAATGGTTTCACAGAGCATTGAAAACGGCAGAATCAAAGACGCACAGAGAGTTTTCCACGTTGCACAAAAGCTGTTCTTTGTTGTAGGTTTAACAGGTACTGTTGTACTTGCGCTTATTGCTTACCCATATTCATTGATGGTAAAATCACCGATGAACTATGTGAGTGTACTTGCAGTAGCTCCCTGCATACTTTTCTGCTGTATGATGTCCTCGTTCAGAGGCTACTACGAGGGTCTTAACAATATGACACCTACTGGTGTTTCACAGGTAATTGAGGCTGCAGTTAAGTTTGCTTTCGGTCTGTCGGCAACATATATTTGCTTCAACCACTGGCTTGATACATATCACAATGAAGCGGTAAACGGTGTTGCAACTGTTTTCGGTGTTGAAGTTAAAAACGAGGCTGAAGCTCTCAGTGTAATGTACCCTTATGCTGCTGCAGTAGCCATTATGGGTGTAACTCTCGGCTCAATGCTAGGCCTTTTATATCTCTTTATCAGATATAAGAGAAAAGGCTTCGGCTTTACCAGAGAAGAGCTTGTGAATTCACCTGAGGCAGACAGCGACAAAAATCTCAGAAAATCACTTATCAGAATTGCTGCTCCCATTGCTCTGAGCTCAGTTGTGCTCAATATCAGCAATATGATTGACGACCTGACAATCAGAAGCCGACTTGCGTATGCTCTTGAAATCGGCAGTGAAACAATCAAGGAAATGTATGCTTCAGCCCTTGCAGCTTCACAGACTCTTGATGAGGGTATCAGCAATTACCTTTACGGCACTCACGCTGCAGTGCTTAACATCAAGAATCTTATTCCCACAATTACTCTCACTCTCGGTATCAGTGCAATTCCCGTGCTTACTGCTGCATGGGCAAGAAAGAATAAGGATGACATCAGAAAGGCAATTGAAACCGTACTTCGTGTAACAATGATGATTGCTATGCCTGCAGGTCTCGGTATTGCAGCAATTCCCGGTCCGATTCTCAGTATAATTTACAGCTCACAGCCTGAAATGATTCCCGTTGCAGAGCCTATGCTCAGAGTTTACGGACTTGGTATTTTCCTTTTTGCCGCAACTTCACCTATGACCAATATGCTTCAGGCGGTGGGCAGAATGGATATACCCATAAAATCAATTGCTGTCGGCAGCTGTGCAAAGATACTTCTTAACTTTATTCTTATCGGCAATCCTGAAATCAACATTAACGGTGCACCTGTAAGCACAACTGTATGTTATGTTATTATCTTTGTAATTAACCTTACATCACTTCTCAGAGTGACCAAGGTTAAAATCAATTTTGTTTCCGTATACTTAAAGCCCTTTATTTCTGCTGCTGCCTGCGGTATTACAGCGTGGGGCGTAAACTACATCATCACCGAGAAACTTATGATGGAAAGCAGGATTTTCACAATTGTTTCAATCGGCGCAGCGGCTGTTGTTTATGCAGTTTTTATGCTTATTCTTAAAGGAATTGTTAAAGATGATGTAGAAATGCTCCCGAAAGGACAAAAAATTGCAAAAGTTCTTGCAAAATTTGGCTTGTTAGGGTAAAATATTCCCAATTGAGGTAAAATCATGGTTGACTTTATAAGAAAAGATAAATATAATATAGAGGACTTACTTCATATCATGGAATTGCTCAGAGGTCCCGGCGGTTGTCCGTGGGATGCTGAACAGACCCACGAAAGCATCCGTAAGGATTTTATTGAGGAAACCTATGAAGTAATTGAAGCAATCAACAAAAACGATAAAGAGCTTCTTAAGGAAGAGCTTGGCGATGTGCTTTTGCAGGTTGCTTTCCATACGCAGATTGAAAAGGAAGTTGACAGCTTTGATTTCTCCGATGTCTGCGACGGAATATGCAAAAAGCTTATTGAGCGCCATCCTCACGTTTTCGGCGAGGTAAGTGTTTCATCAACTGACGAAGTGCTTTCGAACTGGGATACAATCAAGAGAAAGTCCAAAGGACAGAAAACTCAGGGTTCATCCATGCTGAAGGTACCGAAGGAGCTTCCTGCGCTTATGAGAGCGCAGAAAATTCAGCAGAAGGCTAAAAAGGCAGGCTTTGACTGGGATAATATTGACGGAGCCTTTGAAGCGCTTTACAGTGAGCTTGACGAGCTTAAAAATGCCATCAAAAACGGCACAGCAGATGATGTCAAAGGTGAAATGGGTGACTTGCTCTTTTCCTGCGTTAATGTTTCACGTTTTCTTGATGTGGAGTCAGAAGAAGCTTTGACTCTTTCTAACGAAAAGTTTATCAGTCGCTATGTAGTTGTTGAAAGAATAGCAGAAGAAAGAAATATTGACATGAAGAACACTCCCATTGAGGAGTTGGACGAGCTTTGGAAAGAAGCTAAAATAATTTTAGGATCCAATTGAGAGAAATCTCGTGGAAAATATATATCTTTGGAGGATAAAAAAATGAATAAAACTGAATTAATCAATGCAGTTGCAGCTAAGGCTGAAATTTCAAAGAAGGATGCAGAAAAGGCTCTTGCAGCAGTTCTCGGTTCAATCGAAGACGCTCTCAAGGCTGGTGATAAGGTTCAGCTTATCGGTTTCGGCACATTTGAAGTTAAGGAAAGAGCTGCAAGAACAGGTCACAACCCCAAGACAGGCGAAGCTATCGAAATCGCTGCAGCAAAGGTTCCTTCCTTTAAGGCAGGCGCTGCTCTTAAGGATGCAGTAAAATAATTTACGAAATTGTGGGGCTTCCTTGAATTAAGGGAGTCCTGAATTTTTTCGGAGGAACAATGAGACTGGACAAATATCTTAAGGTTTCACGCCTTATTAAAAGAAGAACAATTGCAAATGAAGTCTGCGACGCAAAGCACGTTACGGTTAACGGAAAGGTTGCAAGAGCCTCCTACGATGTAAAGGTAGGGGACATAATTGAAATCCAGATGGGTGAAAACCTTCTTAAGGCCCAGGTGCTTGTGGTTACGGAACACGCAACTAAAAACGATGCAGGCTTAATGTACAAAATCTTATAAGAATATTGCACCTCTTTGCTGAATAATTTTCAGTAGGGAGGTAGTTTTTTATGACAGATAATAAAGACAGGCTGCTTGAGCACAGCCTTATTTTAAAAGACAGAAAAGAGATAAGTCTTACAGGTGTTACCGATGTTGACTCATTTGATGAAAACTCAATTGTGGCTTATACCAATTGCGGTGAGCTTACAATCAGCGGGAATAATCTTCATATAGGCGCCCTTGATACGGAAAAAGGTGAGCTGAGCGTAGACGGAGAAATCTCTTCACTCTGCTATCTTGACAACAGACCGAAAAGCGAAGGCTTTTTCAGAAAGGTTTTCCGATGAGTTACAGTGAGCCGCTTATAAATCAGGTCTACCGTTTCTTTCTTGCGGTAGGCTTCGGTGTACTTATGGGCGTTTTTTATGAAATAATAAATGTGCTGAAAACTCTGCCTTTTTGCGGCAGAAAAACGGCAATTGCTTTTGATTTTATCTTTTCGGTTATTTACACTGTTCTGTCCTTCTTTTTTATGCTTGTTTATAACGAAGGAGAGGCGAGAGCTAATCTGGTTGCAGCTCAACTAATCGGAATTTATGTATTCCATATCACCTTTGGAAAAAAGCTGACAAGTCCCTTTGTTGCGTTAAAGGGAAAAATAGGCAGAAAATTGGCTGAAAAGAAAACAAAAAGGAATAAAAATTAAATTTAACCCTTTACATTTTGAGGGATATATAATATAATCGATAAATATACAAAAGATATTCATTTTTGAAGATAAAAAAGGAGGACATAAAAATGGATTCATCAACCTTACAGATTTTTATAGCTATGGCAGGCTATATGCTGATAGTTATCGGCATCGGTCTCGCTTATGCTAAAAGAGCTAACAAAAGCTCAGAGGACTACTTTATCGGTGGCAGAAGTCTCGGCCCTTGGGTTGCAGCTATGAGTGCCGAAGCATCAGATATGAGTGGCTGGCTTCTTATGGGACTTCCCGGTGTTGCTTACTGGTGCGGAATAGCAGACGCTGCATGGACTGCAATCGGTCTTGCAATCGGTACATATGTAAACTGGCTTATTGTTGCAAAAAGACTCCGTAAGTATTCCACAGTTTCAGGCAATGCAATTACAGTTCCTGAATTTTTCTCAAACCGTTACCACGAGAAGAACAAGATAATTATGACTCTTTCAGCTGTGTTTATCCTTGTTTTCTTTGCAGTTTATGCTTCAAGCTGCTTTGTAACCTGCGGTAAGCTTTTCAGCACACTCTTCGGTTATTCTTATCATTCAATGCTTATTGCCGGTGCAATTTTCGTTGTGATTTATACTTTCCTCGGTGGTTTCCTTGCTGAAAGCGCTTCAGACTTTATGCAGGCTATCGTTATGATTATTGCACTCGTAACAGTGCTTATAACAGGTACTATTCACGCAGGCGGTATTGATGCTGTTATTGAAAACGCAAGAGCTATTCCCGGTTATCTTTCACTCACAAATCTTGCTACACCTGTTCTTGATGCAAACGGTGTTCAGCAGGTAATAGACGGTGTACCTCAGTTCGGTGAACCTTCATCATACGGCTTCCTTAAGATAGTTTCAACTATGTCATGGGGTCTCGGTTACTTCGGTATTCCGCAGGTTCTTCTCAGATTTATGGCTATCCGTAAGGTTGACGAGCTCAAGAAGTCAAGAAGAATTGCAACTGTATGGGTTCTCATTTCACTTTTCGCAGCTGTTGCAATCGGTGTAATGGGCAGAGTTCTCTTCCCCACAGAAACATCACTTCTTACAGCTTCAGGCGCAGAGAGTATCTTCATCGCACTTTCAAAGAGCCTTCTTCCCGCACTTCTTGCAGGTGTTGTAATGGCAGGTATTCTTGCTGCAACAATCAGCTCTTCTGACTCATATCTTCTTATCGCTTCATCAGCATTTGCAAAGAACATTTACGAAAAGTCACCTAAGGCAGTAAACATCTTCAAGAAATTCACAAAGATGAGTGATGACGATAAATCAGTTATGTTTGTTTCAAGAATTGCTCTTCTTGTTATCAGCGTTCTCGGTGTTGCAATCGCTTGGAAAGAAGACAGCGTTATCTTTGATATCGTTTCATTTGCTTGGTCAGGCTTCGGTGCAACCTTCGGACCTATTATGCTCTTCTCACTTTTCTGGAAGAGAACAACCTACCAGGGTGCAATTGCAGGTATGGTAAGCGGTGCGTTTATGGTATTCTTCTGGAAGCTTCAGCTTGCTCCTATGGGTGGTGCATGGGCAATTTACGAGCTTCTTCCCGCATTTATTTTCTCAAGCATCATGATTCTTGTGGTTTCTCTTTGCACAAAGAAACCCTCAAAGGAAATCACTGACGAATTTGAAAAAGCAAAAGCTTACACAGAATAATTAAACAGAGAGGTAACACTATGAAGTATAAATTTCAGGCGTTTCTCAGAAGAGTATCAGCAATTATTATGTCATTTATTATGGGACTTTCAATTTTCGGCGGCGATGAGGTGAAGCCTGTGGAAAGACCGGATGCAAACAGCATAACACCTTATAGCGCAGATAGCGCCGATTACAGACTTACAGTTGATGTTGAAGACGAAATTCACGATATCAGCGATATGCTTTACGGTGTGTTCTTTGAGGACATCAACTTTGCTGCTGACGGCGGTCTTTATGCAGAAAAAATAATTAACCGTTCATTCGAATATTTTGACCAGGCTAAGGACCAGAAAGCTCACGGGTGGACAAGCGTTGGTACTGCAACCTGGTGGATTGGTAACGAGGCTGATGTAAGACTCAACGAAAACAATCCCAACTATCTTTGCATCAACAACTCCACAGGTTTTCCCGGTGGTGTTGCCAACAGAGGTTTTCTTGACGGAATGAACTGCGTAGAGGGTGAAACCTACAACTTCTCAATGTATGCAAGAAGAATGTGGGGTGCACCGGGTAAGGTTTACGTAAATCTTATGGTAGGCAGTGAAGTTGCCGCTTCAGCAGTTATCGACAACGTGACAGACAAGTGGGAGAAGTATGAGCTTTCTCTTACTTCTTCTCTTACTGCAACAAAAGGTGTTTCACTTCAGGTAAAGATTGACGACAATCAGGGACTCGTATTTGATATGATTTCTCTTTTCCCTGAGGATACATATAAAGGCAGAAAAAACGGTCTTCGTAAAGACCTTGCAGAAATGGTTGAAGCTCTTGAACCTAAATTCCTTCGTTTCCCCGGTGGTTGTATAATCGAAGGCGTTGATTATGCTTCAGCTTACAACTGGAAAGATTCTATAGCGACGGGTAAAGACGGGCTTCCCTTAGAGTTTAACGGTAAGTACGGTGACGTTGCTGCAAGACCTTACGGACTTAACCTCTGGACAAACCTTGAGGCAACAGAAGACCCTCTTCCTTGCTTTATGAGCTACGGTCTCGGCTTCTTTGAATACTTCCAGTATGCTGAGGATATGGGTGCAATTGGTGTGCCCGTACTCAACTGCGGTCTTTACTGTCAGGCAAGAGGCAGAGAGCCTGTGCCAATGGACAGCGATTTATTCCAGCAGTATCTTCAGGATATGCTTGACCTTGTTGAATTCTGCCGTGGTGACACCACTACAACCTGGGGTAAGGTAAGAGCTTCTCTCGGCCATCCCGAACCTTTTGAGCTTAAATATATCTGTATCGGTAACGAAAACGAAGGCGAAGTATTCTTTGAAAGATATGAGGCTTTCCTTGACCTTTTCCTCTCTGAAAAAGCTAAGAATCCCGAACTTTATGAAGGTCTTGAGCTTATTTACTCTTCAGGCTTAAGCGACGGTACACACAGCATAAATTATGTTAAATCATACGAAAATGCAAAGCAGTGGCTTTCTGATAATCCTGAATACAGCGTAACTGATTTTGCAGGTGCAACAGACCAGCACTACTATAATCAGCCTCAGTGGTTCCTTGAAAACACTGATTACTACGACGAAAAGAACTACCCGAGAAATGCCCAGAATATGACAGACTCAAATCACGGCGGTGCAATTGGTGTATTTGTAGGTGAGTATGCTGCAAAGTCAAACAGACTTGAAGCTGCACTTGCTGAAGCTGCATATATGACGGGCCTTGAAAGAAACGGTGACATCGTGAAGATGGCTGCTTACGCACCTCTTTTCGGTAACCTTACTGCAACTCACTGGGCACCTGACCTTATCTGGTTCAACAACAATCTTTGCACAGGTTCAATCAACTACTATGTGCAGAAGATATTCTCAAACAATGCAGGTACAACTCTTCTCAAGTCAGAGCTTGACGGTGCTTTGCTTGCACCCAATGACCTTACTGGTAAAATCGGTGTAGGCACATGGTACACAACTGCAGAGTTCGACAACATCAAGGTAACTGATAACAAGTCAGGCAAAGTGCTTGACAAGAACGATTTTACAGTTGGTATCTTCGGTCTTGATTGGTCAGACCCCACAAGCGGTAAATGGAAAATCAGAAAAGGCAAGCTCACAAATACTGAAGAGTGGATGAGCGACACCAACCACGGCGCTGTAACCTTCTACGGTGACGACCAGTGGAGTAACTACACTTATTCCGTTGACTGCAAAAAGACAGGCGGCAGTGAAGGTTTTATTATTCCCTTTGCAGTTAAAGATGTGAACAACTACATCTTCTGGAATATCGGCGGTTGGGGCAACACAAAGAGCTGTCTTCAGAGATTTGTAAACGGCGAAAAGACTTGGGAAATTCCGGGAACTCTTACAGATTTTACCGTTGAAGAAGGCAAGACCTACAACATAAAAATCGAAGTTGACGGCATAATGGTAAGAGGTTATATTGATGACGTTCTTCAGTTTGAGTATCAGGCTGAGTCAACAAGTAAGGCAGAGGCTTATCAGGTGGTTTCAACTGACGACACAGGCGACACAATCATCAAGCTCGTAAACGTGACAGGTGAAAAGAGAACCTTTGCAATTGACCTTCAGAATGCAGAAGGCGTAAACAGTACTGCAACAGTCAATCAGGTTTACGGCGACAGCCTTAACAATGATAATATCCTCGGCGCAAAAGAGGATTGCATTATGGAAGAATTCACTGTTGACGGTGTAAGCGAGAAATTCAACTACACAGTACCGCAGTATTCCGTAACGGTTATCAGAGTGCATAAATAATTATAAAAATAACCTTCTTTCGAAAATACGAGAGAAGGTTATTACATTTTGTAAGACAAAAAAATTGCAGCCACCTTTTCAGGAAGCTGCAATTTTTTCATTTTAAACGTGTGCGTTAAGCCATTCGTCAGCCTTAGCAGGGGAAAGTCTCTTGATATCCTCTTTTTTGTAGGGTGATTCTTCACCGCCGTTTACATAGAGGAAAAACTTACCGCTTTCTGTTTTGTAAAGGCTTTCTTCGTAGCCGTCTGCTTCACCGAAAGCGCCGCTTGTGTACTTTGCAACAAGCTCTGCATTTTCGGTATCGTATTCAACTTTGCAGATAACTTTTTTCATGATACAAATCCCTTTCTTAATGATTTATATTCAACGATTACCATATGTAATCAGATGAAATCTGTTTTAATACGCCCGTTATAATAACACAAAAAAAGAGAAAAAACAAGTGTTTTTAAATCTTAATAACAATTATGTAATATTATATTCAATTATTTGCTTTTTTTGGATTTGTTTTTTTGTTCAGTAATAATCCGATAAATTGGAATTTGTCTATATTCCTAAAATATAGAACCCATTACACTTTTCAGATTTGGTTAGCCATTCTGTCAAAGTTTCATAATCGGTAGGTTTATCGTTTTGGAGTTTCTTTATAATATGATCCACTAAAGAAGGGGCATAGTAATTGATAACATATATGTCTACTGTTCCGGTTTTCAGATTATTGTAAGTGCCACAATCAAAAATATGACGGTATTCCTCATAAAATAAATTTTCATCAAGTATATATAAAGAATCGTTTTGCCAATGGTCAATATCATTTACTATTTTTTTAACATTTGTTCCCATAGGGTGCCTGCAAAACTGTATTTCAATAAATGCAGAACCGCCAAAGCTTCTTCGCTCTTCTTGAGAGTTGAAAGTGTAAAACAATATTTCAATCACCTCCGAAAATTCTTGTTAGTTTAGGTGATTATAGCATATCGGATAAAAAATTACAATCGGGTGCGGGTAGCATCCGATTATTCATCAGCGAAGCGACTTAATTATTCATTTGAAAATCCGTTCTGAATTAATGAATAATTTTGAAGAATGAAAAATACAAACGAAAAACCGCCCACTTTCGTGAACGGATTTTCGTTTGGTGCGGGTAACAGGGGTCGAACCTGCACGTCTTGCGACACAAGAACCTAAATCTTGCGTGTATGCCAATTTCACCATACCCGCGTTACCTTGGTATTATATCACAACTTCCTTAAAAGTCAAGAAAAGCTTTTTAAAGGTTCTATCTTTGGACACGCTGTCATAGATTTAAATAAAAAGGAGGCAGACATATGAACAAGGCTTATACCGGTGCTTTTGACCGTGCAATAGGGTCAGTTGAACCTCAGCTTAAAAAGGTGCTCAAAAGTATTGACGAAAGTGAAAAGACGGATGTTTTTGAAATCAGACTCAGAAGTGAAAAGCCCGTTGTTCTTATAACCGGAAAAGGGACAAGGTTCCTGACGGCAGAAGGAGTACTGAGTAAAAATATTTCAGATGACTGTCTGTACTGTTCTGTGGAGTCAATTCGTGATACCTTTAACCGTCTTTGCTGCTATTCGGTGCATAGCCATCTTTCGGGCATAGTCAAGGGGTACATAACAATGGAAGGCGGTCACAGAGCGGGAATTACGGGTACTGCTATCTGTGACAACAAGGGTAACATAACCTCTCTCAAGGATGTGTCGGGTATAAATATCAGGGTTTCAAGAGAGGTTTTCGGTGCTGCAGACAGAATTATAAGTGAACTTTATAAAAATGAGCTTCAGAGTGTAATAATCGCAGGCCCGCCTGCTTCGGGTAAAACAACGGTTCTCAGAGATGCCGTCAGACAGCTTTCATCAGGAGACTGGTTTTATAAAATATCGCTGATTGATGAAAGGCAGGAGCTTGCCTCAGTAAATTCGGGAATATCTCAGAATGATGTTGGCATCAACACGGATATACTTGATTGTTATCCCAAAACCGAAGCTATGATGATTGCTCTCAAAACCCTTTCGCCTCAGATTATTGCTCTTGATGAGGTTGGTGACGAAAAGGAGATTGAAGCAATAAGGCTCGCCGTAAATTCGGGAGTAAAGTTTATTCTCACTCTTCATGCTTCGGACTATAACGAGCTGCTTCACCGGGTGCAGATTCAACAACTTATTGAAACCTATTCCTTCAACAAGCTTGTTATGCTGAAAAAGGAGCCTATTGGCGAAATAGAAGGAATTTATGACACGAAGGAGCTTCACGATGAAATTATCAGGTGCAGGCATAATCTGGATTTGTCTGACTGTTACGGGCTTTCGGATATCAGTATTGCTTAAAAAACGGACGGTACTCCTTGAAAAAACGGTTAGTCTGATTATTAACCTTAAGGTTGAACTCTCTTACCGTCGTGAAGCAATTTTAAATCTTATAAGACGCCTTTCCTGTTATTCTGTTTGCAGAAATCTCGACTATCTGCCACTGTGTGAGGCTTATTTGCAAAAGGGCGAAGATTTTCCGACAGCCTGGAAAAAATCGATTGCCGAAAGCAGATGTCCATATACTGCTGAGGAAAAAAGCAAACTTTCTTCTCTCAGTGAAATTCTCGGCACAACAGATACGGATTCACAGATAATTATGTTGAATCTCTATGAGGAATATATGAAAGACTTTTTGAATAAAGCAGAAAAAAGTCAGAGTGCTTACGGCAGACTGAGCCTTATTTTGGGCTTTCTTTCAGGCTTTGCTGTTTTCATTCTTGTACTTTGAAGGAGGAAAAATGGATATTGACGTTATATTCAGAATAGCGGGGATAGGTCTTATTGTTGCAATTGTAAATCAGCTTCTTTCAAAGGCTGATAAGGGTGAATATACAGTTTTTATTACCCTTAGCGGTGTGATTATAATAATTCTTACTCTGCTTCCCGAAATAAGAAACCTGCTTAGTATTTTAAAAGATTTGACGGAGTTCTGAAATGATAATAAAAATTGCTGTACTGGGTGTAGTGGTGTGCGTAGTAATTGCTTTTCTTAAAAGCTTTTCAGCTGAAACAGTCTTGCCTCTTGAACTTGCTTTTGCAGTAATAGTCATAGTTTTTCTGTCGGACAGAATTTTTGAAGCTATAGAAAAGCTCAGAGGTTTTTTCGGTGAAGACGATACGGAAAGGGCAGTTTTTTCTGCACTTATAAAGGGTGCTCTGGTCTGTATTGTAACTAAAATTGCGGCAGATACTGCAGTTGACAGCGGTAACAGACTTGTGGGAGATATTATCGATTTTTCAGGCAGAGTACTTCTTCTGATGATTGCTTTTCCCTTTCTTGAAAGTGTAATAAGTACTGCCACCGCTTTTCTGCCATGAAAAAGATATTCTGCATTCTGACTTTACTTGCTTTTATTTTATGCCTGACTGCCGCTTCTGTTTATGCCGCAGATGAAATCAGGCTGGACTCTCTTACTGATGAGGTGAGCGACAGTCTGTTTTCCTCCATGGAAACCGACGTGAAAGACGCACTTCAGAAAATCGGTATATCCGACCTTGATTTTTCAAAAATCTACAATCTTTCCTTCCGGGATGTTTTATCCTATTTCACGCCTGCAATCAAAGACAAGGCCGTAAGTGTGCTAAAAAGCTTTACAGGTCTGTTTTTACTGATATTGCTTTTTTCAGTTATGAATACCGTAATTCAGGATGACGGATACGATAAAACATACAGTCTGTTTATGACGGCGTTAGTTGCCGTACTTGTTTTACCTGTTTTACGCAGTATTATTATTCCTGCAGTTTCTGTAATGAAAATCAGTAACGGTTTTATAATTTCCTATGTACCGGTATTGACTCTTATACTTTCATTTTCGGGAAACGGAATGAGTGCGATGCTTTTTAATACATCAGTTGTTGGAATGTGTGAGATAATGTCCTTTCTTGTAAACGGTATTATTGTTGATTTTACGGGCTGTTTTATCTGTCTGGTTACTGCTTTTTCAATGAACGAAAACCTGAACGCAGGAAGAATAATAAGCTCAGTCAATAAGGTGTTTACCCTTGTTGTGGCTTCGGCAGGAACACTTTTTTCGGGAGTACTGACAGTTAAAAATGTGATGGCTGTTTCTGTGGATAGCCTTTCCGTAAGAGGTATACGTTTTCTGCTTTCAAGCTTTGTTCCCGTTATCGGTTCTTCAATAAGTGAAGCATATTCTTCGCTTCTCGGCAGTATCAATTTAATCAAGGGGTCTGTTGCCGTAATAGGTATTCTTGCTGTAGCCGTTATGAATGTACCCGTAATAGCTGAAACCTTTCTCTATTATCTTTCTTTTTCTGCTTTATCATATTTTTCAGAGATAAGCTGTCCGGGAAATACCGCAAATATTTTCAGAATGTGTGCGGCAGTAACAAGAGCATTTATGGTACTTGTGATTTTTGAAATGTTTATTCTTGTTATTTCAACGGGGCTTGTGCTTACAATTAAAAACACATAAGTAAAAGGAGAAAAATGGAAAAGCTTACCTTGTGGATAAAAATAAGCTCAGTCGCCGCTGTGGTTTCCGCAGTAACTCTTGCACTGATACCTGAAAGTAAACTCAAAAACGCCTACAGAACAATATGTACTCTTATTGTAGTATTTTCCTTGTTTTCGGCTTTGGCTTCTGTTGATATAAGTGAGTTTGATTTTTCCGACACCGAGGAAGCAATAAGCGATTCTGTTGAAGAAAAATCAGATGAACTTTTAATTAAAGAGGGTGAGGAGCTGATTAGCTCATATCTTTCCGGAAAGCTGAAAGACAACGGTTTCGACCTGAAATGCAAAAGCAAATTGCAGGAGGTTAAAAGTGAACTCAGAATCAGTAAAGTAACAGTATACGGTAAAGTAAGTGAAGGAGAAAAAGCAGAGATTATAAAACTTATAAACGAAAACGCAAAGGAGGAAATCAAAGTGATTTTCAGTGACGGTTACGATGAATAGATACTACGGTGAAAAGCTAAGCCCGGTTATAAATAAACTCAAAGAGGATAAAAAGACGGCACTTATAATTCTTGCGGCAATAATCGGTATGCTTCTGATTTTGTTTTCAGGCACAGAAAATGATATCGACAGAGAAAAGGTAAAGGATAACCCGACAGCAGAGATGCAGGAGTGTGAAGAAAAGCTTGAAAGACTGCTTTCAGATGTGAAAGGTGCAGGCAGAGTGAGGGTTATGATAACCTATGAAACAAGCGACGAAAACGTATTTGCATATAACAAGGATGAAAGCTTCAGAGAAAACGAGCAGAATTTCAGCAGTGATTACATATTAGTTAAAAACAACGGAAATGAAACGGGGCTTAAACTTAAAACGGTTTATCCTCAGGTAAAAGGTGTTGCCGTTGTGTGCGACGGTGCAGCTGACCCTGTAACAAAAGAGCAGATAATTTCAGTGATTTCGGCTCTTTTCGATATCAGCACAAAAAATATCAGTGTAGTAAGCGCTGAATAACTGGAGGCAAATATGAGCTTATTAATCAAAAAGAAACAAATTCTTGCGGCAACTCTTGTAATAGCCCTTGTGGCAGCTACGGGAGTAAATTGGTATTATTCACAGTATATGACCGAGGGTAATCTGACGGACTCGACAACAGAGCAGGTCAGCGGTAATCTTGGCGACTCACTTCTTGTTGCAGGTACAACTGCTTTAAGTGAAGAAACAACGGCGTCAGCTGCTGACTCGGTAAAATACTTTACTGAAGCCAGGCTGAAACGTAACGAAGCTGAAGATGAAGTTATTGACAGCATTGAGGATATTTTAGAAAATCAAAGCCTTGACGCAAAATCAAAAGTGGATATAACACGGCTTCTTTCGGAGTATTCTGCAAATATGAAAGCTCAGACTGATGCAGAAAACCTGATTAAAGCAAAAACCGGCAGTGAGTGTCTTGTTGTTATCAACGAAGGTAAATGTCAGGTAATTTTGGAAAAAAATACACTGAATGACACGGTTATTCTGCAAATTACTGAAATTATTGAAAAAAATACGAATATTTCTGCGGAAAATTTAACAATTATTGAGATAAAATAGTTGTAGGATTTAAAATTTGTGGTATAATAAGCTGAATATATAAAATCAGGCAGTCTTGCTTTGACTGCTTCAGGAAGGAAAAAAATCCTATGACAAGACATGAATCAAGAGAATTGGCTTTTATTCTGATTTTTGAAAAGAGCTTTCAGGATGATGTGACGGTAATTGAGCTTATTGAATCGGCTCTGGAGCTTGAGCTTTTTCCTGCAAACGTTTTTGCTGAAAATCTTGCAAGAAAGGTCTACGATAACCTTACGGAAATTGACGGACTTATTGACGAAAATCTTGTCAGATGGTCCGCAAAAAGAATTTCAAGAGCTTCAAGAGCTGTACTCAGACTTTCAGTATGTGAGCTTCTTTTCAGCACTGATTTACCCGTTGGTGTAATTATTAACGAAGCTGTTGAAATTGCAAAGAAGTATGCAACAAAGGAAGACGCTTCCTATATCAACGGCGTGCTTGCAACTGTTGCAAAAAAGCTGGGCAGATAAATGGCATATCTCGGCTTTGATACAAGTAACTACACAACCTCGGTTGCTTTATATTATCCTGAGGAAAACAGAATTGTGCACCGTAAAAAGCTTTTGCCTGTAAAAGAGGGCGAGAAGGGTCTCAGACAGAGTGATGCAGTTTTTCATCACACTGCTCAGCTCCACGAAATAACGAAGGAGCTTTTCAACTGTGAAAAAGCCGTAATTGACGGTGTGGGTGCTTCTGCCTTTCCGCGTATGGCTGAAGGCTCTTATATGCCTTGCTTTCTTGTGGGGCTGAATACGGCGAAAATTCTTGGCAGTGTACTGGGAAAGGAAGCTAAAATCACTTCTCACCAGAACGGCCATATTGTTGCCGCTCTTTACAGTACCGACAGACTTGACCTTCTCAAAGAAAGGTTTATTGCTTTTCACGTTTCAGGAGGCACTACAGAGGCTCTTCTTGTTGAACCTGATGAGGATGAGATTATCCGCTGCACTCTTGTTGCTTCTTCACTTGACCTTAAAGCAGGTCAGGCGATTGACAGAGCAGGAGTAATGATGGGTCTCAGATTTCCTTCAGGTGCTGAGATGGATTTGCTTTCAAGGAAAAGTGAAAGAAGCTTCGGTAAAATCAAGGCCTTTTCAAAGGGCGCTGATATAAGCCTTTCGGGGCTTGAAAACAAGTGCAGAAAAATGATTTCCGACGGTGAAAGCAAAGAAGATATCTCACGCTTTTGCTTTGAATATATTTCTTCAGCTCTTGAAACAATGACCGACAGAATAACAGAAGAATACGGCAAGCTGCCTCTTCTTTATTCAGGCGGAGTAATGAGCAACAGCATAATAAGAGAAAAATTTATCAAAAAGTATAACGGCATATTTGCAAGTCCTGAGTTTTCTGCAGACAACGCAGCAGGAGTTGCAATACTTGCTTGTTTTAAGGAGAACAAAAAGTAAAATGTCCACCGTTTTAAAGGTATCCCAGATTAATACATATCTGAAGTCCCTTATGGACAGCGATATGAATCTTAAAAATGTTTATATAACCGGTGAAATTTCAAACTTCACCAACCACTACCGTACAGGGCACCTTTATTTCACCCTTAAGGATGAGAAAAGCGCAATAAAGGCAGTGATGTTCAGAAGTGCTGCCGAAAGGCTCCGTTTTGTGCCTGAAAACGGTATGAAGGTGCTTATAAGAGGCAGTGTCACTGTTTTTGAAAGAGACGGTACATATCAGATTTACTGTGACGATATGATTCCTGAAGGCGTAGGCGACCTTACCGTTGCTTTTGAGCAGCTTAAAGAAAAACTGAAAAAGCAAGGTCTTTTTGACGAAGAATTCAAGCAGGAGCTTCCGCTGTATCCTCAGAAAATCGGTGTAATCACTTCGCCCACAGGTGCGGCTCTCCAGGATATTCTCACTGTACTTTCAAGAAGATACCCTTCAGGTGAAATTGTTTTTGAAGGTGTTCAGGTGCAGGGTGAATCAGCTGCTTCGCAGATTGCAGAGGCTATCAGAAAATTCAACAGACTTAAAGGTGCAGATGTAATCATAGTAGGCAGAGGCGGCGGCTCAATTGAAGACCTCTGGGCTTTCAATGAAGAAGAGGTTGCAAGGGCTATTTTTGAAAGCAGAATTCCCATAATTTCTGCTGTGGGCCACGAAACCGACTTTACAATTGCAGACTTTGTAAGCGATATGAGAGCACCCACACCTTCAGCAGCTGCTGAAATGGTGGCACCGGACTACAGGGAAATCCTTTATGCTGCCGATAAAACTCTTGACAGTATGATAGATTCAATTGACAAAATGCTTTACAGATACAGCCTTAACCTTATGGCTTCGCAGAAAATTCTTTCTGACCACAGCCCTCATAAAATGATTGAGTTTTATGAAACCTGTCTTGAGGCCTGCGAAACAAAAATAAAAACAGACCTGAAGAACAAGGTTGATTTTTACGAAAATGCTCTTATGCATTACTCGGCAAAGCTTGATGCTACAAGTCCTTTGAAGGTTCTTGCAAGAGGTTATTCGGTGGTATTTGACGAAAATATGATGACAGTAAGGTCGGTTAATGACATTAAAGAAAACGACCGTATTTCAATAAGACTCAGTGACGGCACTGTCAACTGTACCGTTAACTGAAAAGAAAGGTAAAAGAAAATGGAAATGTATACACTTGATACTGCAATGATAAGACTTAAGGAAATTTCCGAAATGCTTCAGAGCGGTGAATATGATTTGGATATGTCAATCAAGCTTTATGAAGAGGGTGTGCAGATTGTTTCTTTCTGCAACAAGACTCTTACTGCGGCAAAGCAGAAAATTACTGAGCTCTCTGAGCTTACCTTTGAGGATGAGTCAGATGAGTAAGAGTTATACCCTTAAGGAATATGCCGAGATAATCAATTCTTATCTTGAAAGGGCGTTGCCTCAGTGCGATTTCGGTGAAGATGTTGTTCACGAAGCTATGAATTACAGCCTTTCAATCGGCGGAAAAAGAATAAGACCTGTTCTCACTCTTGAATTCTGCAGAGTCTGCGGCGGAAGCATTGAGGATGCTCTCAGTCTTGCGGCTGCTCTTGAAATGGTACACACCTACTCGCTTATTCACGACGACCTTCCTTGTATGGATAACGATGATATGAGAAGGGGAATGCCTTCCTGCCACGTAAAATACGGCTATGAGTACGCTCTTCTTGCCGGTGACGGACTGCTTACGGCTGCCTTCGGATTGATTGCCGACAGTGATTTTGCGAAGAAAAATCCCGGTGATGCAATAAAGGCTGTTTCTGCTCTTTCCTCACTGGCAGGAGCAAACGGAATGATTGGCGGTCAGGTTATCGACCTTAAAAACGAAAACCGTAAGGCAGGACTTGTAACTCTCAGCAAAATGGACGAGCTTAAAACAGGGGCGCTTATAAAATGTGCTGCTTTGCTCGGCTGCATCGCTGCGGGGGCTGACGAAAAGAAGACTGAAGCGGCAACTGAGTACGCTTCTAAAATCGGACAAGCCTTCCAGATAGTTGACGATATTCTTGATGTTACGGGTGACGAGAAAAATCTCGGTAAACCCATTGGCAGCGACGAAGAAAGCGGAAAGTCAACCTACTACACACTTCTCGGCCCTGAAAAGGCTCAGGAATATGCAGACAGACTTACCGATGAGGCAGTTGAAGCTCTCGGAATTTTCGGTAAGGAAAGTGAATTTTTAAAGGAGCTTGCATATATGCTTGCAAGACGGAAAAACTGAAGAGATTAAAGTTATGGAATATAAATTGCTTTCAGAAATCAATTCTCCGAAGGATATAAAAAAGCTTGATTATCCTCAGCTTAATGCTCTTTCGGGAGAAATCAGATATAAGTTAATAGAAACCGTTTCGAAAAACGGTGGTCATCTTGCCTCTAATCTTGGTATGGTTGAGCTTACCGTTGCACTTCATAAGGTTTTTGATTCACCGAAAGACCAGATTGTTTATGATGTGGGACATCAGTGCTATACCCATAAGCTTCTTACGGGCAGATATGACAGCTTTTCCACACTGAGAACAAAGGGTGGAATTTCGGGCTTTACAAGACCGACAGAAAGTGAGCACGACGTGTTTTTCAGCGGCCACAGTGCTACCTCTGTTTCTGCAGGGTTGGGTCTTGCAAAAGCAAAAGCTCTCAAGGGTGACGGCAACCACGTCATATCGGTTATCGGTGACGGCTCCTTTACGGGCGGTATGGTCTTTGAGGCACTCAATAACGGCGGCAGAAGCAAAGCGAAGCATATTGTTGTGCTGAATGACAATAAAATGTCTATTTCCGAGAATGTCGGTGCTTTTGCAAAGTATCTTGCAGTAATACGTTCAAGACCTCAGTACTACTCCTTTAAAGCGAACACTGAAAAAGTGCTTAACAAGGTACCTTTCGGTGAAAAAATCGTAAAAGAGCTTTATAAGGTTAAAACCGACATCAAAAACAGAGTGTATGAAAAAAGTACATTCTTTGAAGATTTAGGATACAGATACATGGGCCCTATTGACGGGCACAACATTGAAAATCTCTGCGACGCACTTGAAAGTGCAAAATCAGTAAATGGTCCCGTGCTTCTTCACGTAATTACCGTAAAGGGTAAGGGATATGAACACGCAGAAAAGGATCCCAGCGTTTTCCACGGAATTTCAAGGTTCGATGTAGACACCGGTGAAGCGATTACTTCCTCAAAAAGCTATTCCGATAAATTCGGCGATACACTTTGCCGTTTTGCAAAGGAGGATAGCTCAGTGTGTGCAATAACTGCTGCTATGGGAATCGGAACGGGACTTGGAAAATTCAGCGATATTTATCCCGATAGATTTTTTGACGTTGGTATTGCTGAGGAGCATGCAGTTACTTTTGCTTCGGGACTTGCTAAAAACGGAATGAAGCCGGTTTTCGCAGTGTACTCCACATTTCTGCAGAGATGCTATGACCAGCTTATCCACGATGTTGCACTGCAAAAGCAGAAGGTTTTACTAGCAGTTGACAGAGCAGGGTTTGTAGGCGAAGACGGAGAAACACATCACGGTCTTTTTGACGTTGCTTTTCTCGGCACTGTACCGGGACTGAAAATATATTCACCCTGCAATTTTACTTCACTTGAAGAGGATATCAGAAACGCTCTTTATAATGAAGAAAACGCAGTTGCAGTAAGATATCCGAGAGGCACAGAAAGTCAGTGTACAAAAGAGCTTAAAAATGTTTCCTTTGAATACTCCGTTTACGGAAACGAAAAAAGTCAAACAGCAATTGTTACCTATGGGAGAATAACTGCAGAGGCTATTGAAGCAGTTAAAGAGCTTAAGGAATGTTTCCTTGTTTCTCTTAATTTAATAAAGCCAATACCTGACGGTGTAATTGATTTACTTCTCAGCAGAAAAAGAGTATTCTTTTTTGAAGAAGGTCAGAAAAGTGCAGGTGTGGCTGAAAAGCTTGGCATCACACTTCTTGAAAAGGGTTACAAGGGTAAATACAGTATTACTGCAGTGGAAGATAAATTCGTTGAGCAGGCTTCAATAAATGAACTGCTCAGTAAATACGGCCTTAATAAAGAGGCTATGATAAAGAAAATAAGCGAGGAATTTTAAGTGGCAGAAAAAATCAGACTTGACGTAACACTTCACGAAAGAGGTTTTGTTGACAGCCGTGAAAAGGCAAAGGCTCTTATTATGGCAGGACTTGTATATGTTAACGGTCAGAAGCAGACCAAAGCAGGCTTTACCGTAAAAGAGGGTGATTGCGTTGAGCTCAGAGGAGAAAAAATGCCTTTTGTAAGCAGAGGCGGTTATAAGCTGAAAAAAGCAGTTGATGAATTCGGTCTTGTGCTCACTGATACTGTGTGTATGGATATCGGTGCTTCAACGGGTGGCTTTACCGACTGTATGCTTCAGAGCGGTGCTAAAAAGGTTTACACAATTGATGTAGGTTACGGACAGCTAGCATGGAAGCTCCGTCAGGACCAGCGTGTTGTCAATATGGAAAGAACCAATTCCCGCTATGTTACAAATGAAGAGATTCCGGAAGAAATCGACTTTGCAAGTGTTGACGTTTCCTTTATCTCCCTTAAACTTATTATTCCTGCAATGCGTCAGCTTCTTAAAAACGGCGGACAGGCTGTATGTTTAATTAAACCTCAGTTTGAAGCGGGCAGAGAAAAGGTTGGTAAAAACGGCGTTGTAAGAGAAATGGCAACCCATATAGAGGTTGTCCAAATGATATATAACTTTGTGCTCCAAAACGGCTTTACCGTTCTTAATCTTGATTTTTCACCTATTAAAGGCCCTCAGGGAAATATTGAATATCTTATATATATTGAAAAAAGCGATGAGCCTGTTTCCAAGCTTACAAGTGAACCGGCAGATATTGTAAAGGCATCTCACGAAAAGCTCAGTGGAGGTGACAGCTGATGACTGTTACGGTCTATCCTAATCTCACAAGAGAAAACGGTTTTGAAGTTTCAGGCGATGTAATAGCTGAACTGAAAAGTCTCGGTGTCAGAATTCTTATGCCCTCGGAGTTTAAAAGCAGATTTACTGACAGAAGCATTGAGTTTTATAAAGACTCCGATGTGCTCAGCGAATGTGATTTTCTTGTTGCAATCGGTGGTGACGGAACGATTATTCACGCTGCTCATTACATAAGTGAATACGACAAGCCCGTTCTCGGCATAAACGCAGGCACTCTGGGCTTTATGGCAGGACTCGAGAAGGAAGAGCTTTATCTTCTCAGAAACCTCATAAGCGGCGAATATGCTGTTGAAGAGCGTATGATGATTAATGCCAAGCTTTATGAGGGCGATGAGCTTATTTATGAAAGAAACTGTCTTAACGATGCAGTAATTTCAAGAGGCGGTAATATGCGCCTTTGCGACTTTGAAATAAAGAGTGAAATGAGTAAACCTCTTTTTTACAGAGCAGACGGAATTATTATTGCAACCCCTACGGGTTCAACGGCTTATTCACTTTCAGCAGGCGGACCTGTTGTGGACACCTCAATTGAAAGCATAATCCTTACACCTATTTGTCCCCATTCACTTTTTGCGCGTTCTCTTATTTTCAACGGCAGCTCAGAGCTTACACTGAGGGTCAACTGCAGTGAAGAAGGAAAATCCGTTTTCAGCTGTGACGGTGAAGCAGGAATTGAAATCGGAAAGGGTAGCAGAATTGTGATTTCAAAAGCAGATAAAAGTGCAAAAATCATAAAAATCAAAGCTGACGGCTTTGCAGATATATTGTCTAAAAAGTTTATCGGAAGATAAATTCTTCAGGAGGAAATATAAAATGAAAAAAGGCAGACACGAGGCAATTTTATCTCTTATCAAAAAAGAGAGCATAGGCACTCAGGATGAGCTTATGCAAAGACTTAACGAAATGGGATACAAGGTTACTCAGGCCACGGTTTCAAGAGATATCAAAGAACTTAAGCTTGTTAAAACTCCCTTTGAAGCAGGTCAGTACAGATATACTGTATCCTCAGGCGAGGGTGAAGACCACTCAGGCAAATACTACTCAATTCTCTCCCATTCAGTCACAGACGTTAATTATGCAGGTAATATAGTTGTCGTAAAGTGCTTTTCAGGTATGGCTCAGGCAGCCTGTGCAGCTATTGATAACCTTATGCTCAGCAAAATTGTTGGTACACTTGCAGGCGACGACACAATTTTTGTGCTTTGCAAGGATGAAGAAAAGGCTGAAGAATTCAAAAACAGCGTTGGCAGAATTATTGAACAGAACAAATAAGGCAAGGTTTTATTATTTTAGTGAAAGGAGTCTCAGCTATGCTGACAAGCTTAAAAATTGAAAATATTGCTGTAATTGAGCAGGCGGAGATTTTTTTCGGTGAAGGTCTTAATGTTCTTACAGGTGAAACCGGTGCAGGTAAATCAATCATAATCGATTCAATAAACGCGGTTTTAGGCGAGAGGACAAGCCGTGAGCTTATAAGAGATTCTGCAGAAAAGGGTAAGGTTACTGCCTTTTTTGAGGATGTTTCCGATGCAGTTTCAGAAAAGCTCAGGGAGTATGAAATCGACTGTGAGGATGACGGAAGCCTTCTTATTACAAGGGTGATTTCTGCTGACGGCAGAAGCAGCTCTAAAATCAACGGCTGCAACGTTACAGCAACAATGCTTAAGAATATCGGCAGAGACCTTATTTCAATCTGCGGACAGCACGACAGTCAGTATCTGCTCTCAAAGGATTATCACCTTAAATTCATTGACGATATTGCAAACAGCGACGAGCTTTTAGGAGAATACCTTGAGATTTATGAAAAAATCAAAAAGGCTACCAAGGAGCTCAGAAAACTTAAAAATACCGATTTTGACAAAGAGCAGCGACTTGATTTTCTGAAGTATCAGCTTAATGAGCTTAAGAGTGCTGATTTAAAAATCGGCGAAAAAGAAGCGCTTAAAGAAGAAAAACGTAAAATCCTTTCAAGAGAGAAAATAGAAAACACTCTCAGAAAGGCCGATATGCTTTTAAACGGTGACGAGGTTTCATCAGGCATAAGCTCAGCTTTATATGAGCTTTCAAACTGCCTTGATGAACTGAGAGATTATGATAAAAAGTACGACAGTCTCTATTCTTCACTTGAAGATTTCAGATATGTGATAGGGGACTGTGCAGCTGAAATTTCTTCCTCACTTTCCGACACGGAAGGTGGTTACACAGACATCAACACAATCGAAGAAAGACTTGACATTCTTTACAGACTTTCTTCAAAGTACGGCGAAACCGAAGAGGAAATGCTTTCATATCTTCAGAAAATTGAAGAGGAATATGACAGCATATTTATGAGTGACGAGCTTATAGAAAAGCTTGAAGATGAAATTGATATGCTCAGTGAAGAGCTTTTCAAAAAAGGCTGCTGCCTTTCAGATTTAAGAAAGCTTACGGCGCTTGATTTTGAAAAGAAGGTAATGGATGAGCTTAAATTCCTCAATATGCCCGATGCAGTATTCACTGTTAATTTTGAAGAAGCTCAGGCAACCAGAACAGGAATGGATGATGTGGAATTTTTGTTTTCTGCAAATCGCGGACAAGCACCTAAGCCCCTTTCTAAAATTGCTTCAGGCGGTGAGCTTTCAAGAGTTATGCTTGCAATACGCTGCGTGCTTTCGGATACCGACACGGTTTCAACTATGATTTTTGATGAAATTGATACGGGCGTAAGCGGAAGAGCAGCGCAGAAAATTGCATACAAAATGCACGAGATTGCTTTTTCAAAGCAGGTGCTTTGCGTTACCCACCTTGCACAGATTGCAGTTTACGGAAACAACCACCTCCTTATTGAAAAGAAAACGGAAGGTGACAATACTTTTACAGGCGTGCGTTCACTTACTGACAGCGAAAGAATTGACGAAATTGCAAGAATTATTGGTGGCGATGTTATTACGGAAAAGACACTCAGCTCAGCAGAAGAGCTTATTTCCTATGCCAAAAACGGATGCTGAGTGATATTAATATATAAACACTTGACTTTAAAATGAAAACTAAGTAGAATATGATAGATTTTACTTTTATGAAAGGAAGAACAAAAATGAAAGTATACGAAGAACTTGTTGCAAGAGGACTTATTGCACAGGTAACAGACGAAGAAAGAATACGTGACCTTGTCAACAACGGCGAGGCAGTTTTCTATATTGGTTTTGACCCCACAGCAGACTCACTTCATGTTGGTCACTTTATGGCTCTTTGCCTTATGAAGAGACTTCAGATGGCAGGCAACAAGCCTATAGCTCTTATCGGCGGCGGTACTGCTATGATTGGTGACCCTTCAGGCAGAAGCGATATGCGTCAGATGATGACTGAGGAAACAATTAAGCACAACTGTGAATGCTTCAAAAAGCAGATGAGCAGGTTTATTGATTTCTCAGAGGGCAAGGCTCTTATGGTTAACAATGCCGACTGGCTTATGAACCTCAACTATATTGAGGTACTCCGTGAAGTTGGTGCATGCTTCTCAGTTAACCGTATGCTTTCAGCTGAATGCTACAAGCAGAGAATGGAAAAAGGTCTTTCGTTCCTTGAATTCAACTATATGATTATGCAGAGCTATGACTTCTATATGCTCTTTCAGAAATACGGTTGTAACCTTCAGTTCGGCGGTGACGACCAGTGGAGCAATATGCTGGGCGGTACTGAGCTTATCATAAGAAAGCTCGGTAAAGATGCAGGCGCGATGACAATCACTCTTCTTCTCAACTCCGAAGGCAAGAAGATGGGTAAAACTCAGAGCGGTGCAGTGTGGCTTGACCCCGAAAAGACAAGTCCTTACGATTTCTATCAGTACTGGAGAAACGTTGACGATGCTGACGTTATCAAGTGCATCAAGATGCTTACTTTCCTTCCTCTTGAGCAGATTGAAGAAATGGAAAAATGGGAAGGCAGTATGCTCAACAAGGCAAAGGAAATTCTCGCTTATGAGCTTACAGCCCTTGTACACGGCGATGAAGAAGCAAAGAAGGCTGACGAAGCTGCAAAGGCTCTTTTCGGCGGTAATATGAACACAGACAATATGCCTACAACAGCTCTCACTGAAGCTGATTTCACAGACGGTGCAATTTCTCTTATTGATGTGCTCATTAAAGCCGGTATCATCAAATCAAGAGGCGAAGGCAGACGTCTTATTGAACAGGGCGGTGTAACTGTTGACGATGTAAAGGCAAAGAGCTTTGCTGACACAATTGCAAGAAGTGATTTTGAAAAGGGTCACGTAATTGTTAAAAAAGGCAAGAAAGTATTTAATAAAATTATTGTTGAATAAATAAATCACCCCTTCTGAAAATTTTTAAAGAGAGGTTAAACGAATATGGAAAAGAAAATTTATACCATTGCTACTGCTCACCTTGATACTGTGTGGAACTGGGATTTTGAACACGTTATCAATGTGTGTCTTAAGGAAACTCTTGATCAGAACTTCAACCACTTCAGCAATTATCCCGACTACCGTTTCAATTTTGAAGGCTCATACAGATATGAACTCTTTGAAGAATACTATCCTGAAAAGTTCGAACAGCTCAGAGAGTACATAAATGAAGGTAAGTGGAATGTTACCGGTAGTGCTTTTGAAAACGGCGACGTAAACGTTCCTTCACCCGAAAGCCTTTTCAGAAATATTCTTTACGGTAACAAGTATTTTGAAAAGAAGTTCGGCAAAAAGAGTAACGATATTTTCCTTCCGGACTGCTTCGGCTTCGGCTATGCTCTGCCTTCAATTATGAACCACGCAGGTCTTAAGGGCTTTTCAACCCAGAAGCTTTCATGGGGCAGTGCCTACGGCATTCCTTATGATATCGGTCTATGGTACGGTCCAGACGGAAAGTGGGTTTTTGCTTCACTTGATGCAAAATCATACTGCACAACCTTCCGTAAAATCAGAACAAAGAAGAGTCTTCTTTCAAAGCTTGAACATAATATCAAGAACCACGATCTGCCCGTTACCTTTGCATATCACGGTGTAGGTGACGTTGGCGGTGCGCCTAAGGAAGAGTCAGTTAAAACTCTTACAAAGGAAATGGCTGATAACGAAAAGGAAGAAATCAAGGTTCTTTCCTCAAGTCCCACAGAATTCTTTGAGGATATGGCTGCTCTCGATAAAGAAGCAATTGAAAAGCTTCCCGTTTGGAAAAACGAGCTTCCTATGACCGACCACGGTGTAGGCTCATACGTTTCACGTGCATTCAGCAAGAGAATGAACAGAAGAAACGAAGAAATTGCAGATATGGCTGAAAGAAACAGCGTAATTGCTATGGCTACCTGCGATGCTGCTTATCCCAAGTCAGAAATCGACAGAGGCTGGAAGAGAACGATTGCTCACACCTTCCACGATGATATCACAGGTACATCAGTTGAAAGAGTATATCAGCGTTCATGGAACGACCTTGTAATGTCAGCTAACCAGCTTACAAATGCTTACGAAGGCTCAGCAGCTGAAATTATAAAGAATATGGACACCTCATTCGTTGAAGGTACTGCTGTTGTACTCAACAACTCAATTGAACAACCCAGAATGGCTGCAGTTGACCTTAAGATTCCCTCAAAGGGCTACAAATACATCAGAGCTTTTGATGCAGACGGTAAGGAAGTGCCTTCTCAGGTTAACAAAATCGAAGACGATGTAATGGAAATCTCTGTTGCTGCTTACGTACCTGCACTTGGCTACAAGGTAATTGACGTAAGATATTCCACCGAGCCCTGCAAGATGAAGACAGGTCTTCGTGCAAACACAAATGTAATTGAAAACTACAAGTATGTTGTAAGAGTTGATGCAAACGGCGACATTTACTCAATCACTGACAAAATGAATAACGGTGCAGAAATCCTTAAGAAGCCCATCAGATTTGAGCTTAACAAATATAAGGGTGCTAAGGAATACGCTGCCTGGGAGCTTCGTTACGACGAGCTCGACAAGTATCCTTGGGAATTTGCTGAAAAGGGTCAGTGCGAAATCCTTGAAAAAGGTCCCGTAAGAGTTTCTCTTAAGGTTACTCAGAAGTGCAAGAAGTCAACCTTCTCTTACATAGTTTCAGTTGCTGCAGGTTGCCCTTGGGTAAGCGTTTACAACGAAATTGAATGGAGAGAATTCAGAAGAGCACTTCACAACGGTTTCTGCTTTAACGTAAGCAATAAGAACGGTACATTCGACCTTGGTCTCGGTACAATTACACGTAAGACTGCTAACAAGAAGCTCTATGAAGTTGCAGCTCAGAAGTGGGCAGACATTACAGATGCAAGCGGTCAGTGGGGCGTTTCGGTATTCAGCGACTCAAAGTACGGCTGGATGATGAAGGACGAAAAAACTCTCAGACTTACAGTAGTGCATTCACCGAAGAACTACTACAGACACGACAGTGTTCAGGGTATGCTTGATTTCGGCCTTAACAGATACGGCTATGCTATATATTCACATAAGGGCGATTACACAAACGGCACTCAGCTTAATGCACGCTTCTTCGACCAGCCTGTGACTGCATTCATTACAGGCAAGCATAAGGGTACTCTCGGCACAGAATTCTCCTTCGGTGCAATCAACTCAAGTGACGTTATTATCCGTGCAATCAAGAAGGCAGAAGACAGCGACGAAATCATCGTAAGAGTTAACGAGGGCGCTAAGAAGTCTCTTCAGGGCGTAACTCTCACTCTCGGAAACGGCATTGAAAGTGCAAGAGAAGTTAACGCTATGGAAGAAGAAATCGGCGAAGTAACCGTAAACGACGGCAAGATTATATTCGGTATCAAGCCCTACGAGGTTAAGACATTTGCACTTACTCTCAAGAAAGGCGAGCTTGCTCCCAAGACCGAGTACAAACCCGTTGAGCTTCCCTTTAACAGAGATATTGTTACATTCAACCACGACAGAAACTCTGCTTCTATCCCCACAATCAACGTTTCAATTCCCGGTGAAATCTTCCCGAAGACAATTGAATGCGGCGGTGTAAAATTCATTACAGGCGATATCTGGGGCGAAGGCAACAACGCACTGATATGCGAAGGTCAGGAAATTGCTGCTTACGGCAACAAGCTCTTCTTTGTCGGTGCAAGCCTTTACGGCGACAAGGAATACACCTTCCTTCTTGACGGTAAGGAAAAGAAAATCAAGGTTCAGTCAATCAACGGCAGAATCGGTAAGTGGGATCTCTACAACCTTTCAGAGGTAGCAAACATCAAGACCGACAAGCTTGCATGGGAATGCACACATACACATTCACCTCAGGGTGACAACGCAGCTCAGCAGCTTCTCTTCTTTATGTATGAAATTGATACTAAAGACGTGGAAACAGTGACTCTTCCCGACGATAACGGTCTTATCATTCTTTCAGCTGCACAGACTTCAGATACAGAATCTGCAGTTCTTGAAACTCCTCTCTACGACAGAGTAAGTGACAGAAAGTTCACCTACAAAATGACCGGAAAAGAAAAGAGAAGAGACAGAACTCAGAAGAGACTCTTCAAGAAGCCTCACAACAAATCATAAAGATAAAAGCTCCCGGAAAGGGAGCTTTTGTTGGGTAAGTAATGAAAGAAGAAAGAAGGGGAAAGAATGATAAAATCCAACTCCCACACCCACACACAGTTCTGCGACGGTAAAAGCACTGCAGAAGAAATGGTGCAGAGTGCAATTGAAAAAGGTTTTACTTCTCTTGGCTTTTCAGGCCATTCACCAATGGATTTTCCAAACGATTGGGGTATGAAAAAGGAAGATGTTCCTCTTTACGTAAAGGAGATTGAACGTCTCAGGGCAAAATACAAGGACAGAATTGAAGTTGTTTGCGGAATAGAGCTTGATGCTGATTACGAGGGGATTGACCTTAAGGATTTCAGCTATTCAATCGGCTCGGTGCATCAGCTAAGATTCGGCGATGAGGTTTACTACCTTGATTTGTCAGCTGAGGAAACATGGCGCTGTATCAACAACCACTTTGACGGCAGACCTGAGCTTCTCGCAAAGGCTTATTTCGAGCGTCTCAGCGACTTCATAGTCAGTACGCCCGTAACTTTTGTGGGGCATTTTGACCTTATTATGAAGTTTAATGAACAGACACCGATTTTTGACGAAAGCGACCCCATTTACCGTGAGAGTGCACTCACTGCAGTAAGGAAAATCCTTGAAGCAAAACCGGGAATGCTCTTTGAAGTAAACACGGGAGCTATGTACAGAAAAGGCAACAAAGCGCCTTATCCGTCACGGTTTATTCTTGAAGAAATCAAAAAGCTTGGCGGCAGAATAACCGTTACAAGTGATGCCCACAACACCGAAAGCATTGATTTCGGATACGAAGTTGCAGAAAAGCTTGTCAGCGATTGCGGTTTCGACAAAGTGTACAATTTAAAGGGTGATATTTTTACATAAGAAATATATTATTTCTTACAAATTTCACTTTTTTGAGGTTGACAATTACCTACAAACAGTGTATTATTTAACTTAACAAACAGGGTGTATTTTCCTTTGCGCCTTGTTTGAAATTACCAAATTTTGAAATAACCCCGGTTACGGGGAGAAGTCAGGAGGAAACTAAAAAATGAAAGAAGGAAAAGTTTTTAAGCGTATACTCGCTATTGCTCTTGTTGTTGTAATGACAATAACAATGATGCCTTTCGGCGTGTTTGCTGAAGGTGAAGAGACAACTACACCTGATACAGGTTCATCAGAGGTTGTTACACCTGGTGAAGGCGAAACACCTGCAGAGCCCGAATGTGCACATAACACTGGTTATACAACGATAGCATATAAGAACGCTACTTGTGAAGAAGCTGGTAATCTTCAGTATTATCAGTGTAACGAATGTAAGGCTTATTTCAATAGCCATACAGGAAATCAGCTTAACGAAGAAATTGATCCGGCTACAAAAGTAATCGGCAAACCGCTTGGTCACGATTTTTCAGAAGCAACATGCACAGAACCCAAGAAGTGCCAGAGAACAGGGTGCGAAGAAACAGAAGGCGAAGCACTTGGACACAGTTTTACAAATTATGTAGCAAAAAATGATGCCACATGTACTGCTGATGGTACAAAAGTTGCTAAGTGTGACAGATGTGATGAAACTGATACAATTGCAGATGTTGGCTCGAAGCTTGCTCACAGCTTTACAAATTATACTTCAGACAACAATGCAACATGCATTACCGATGGTACAAAGACTGCTAAGTGTGATAATTGTGATGAAACCAACACTGTAGTTGATGTGGACTCAAAGATTGACCATGCTTGGGACGAAGGTGATGTTACAACACCTGCAACTTGCAGAGCTATGGGTGTTAAGACTTTCAAATGTACAACTATTGGTTGTAATGAAACAAAAACAGAAGATATTGCTATTGATCCTTTAGCTCATAGTTGGGATGCAGGCGAAGTAACTAAGCTGCCTACATGTAATGCTAAGGGTGAAAAGACATTCAAGTGCATAAACGGTGCTTGTAAGGAAACAAAAGTTGAAGATGTTGAAATTGATGCAAATGCTCATTCATGGAATGACGGCGAAATCACAACTCCTGCAACTTGCAAGTCAGTTGGTGTAAAAACATTTACATGTACTAATTGTAACGGAACAAAGACTGAAGAAATTCCTACAATTGAACACTCATGGTCAGCAACTGACATCAGCAAAGATGATGCTCAGCACGGTAAGAAGTGTTCAAAATGTGGCGACTTTAAAGAACTTGCAGATCATGAATTCGTAGTTAAAAAGACAACACCTGCAACATGTGTTGCTACAGGTTTAGCAGAAAAAGAATGTGCTTGTGGCGCAAAGAAGAACGAAACTCTTCCCATTGATGAAAATGCTCACAATGTTCCTGCTACAGCAACATTTGAAAAAGTAAGTGCAACACAGCACGGTAAACTGTGCCCTGTTTGTAACGAATATACAGCACTTGCTGACCACGCATACACAGAAACAACACACAAGACACTTCCCAACTGTGTAACAGAAGGTTTAGAAACAAAGAAGTGTGTTTGTGGCGACGAAAAGACAGAAACAATTCCTGCTGATGAAACCCATGATTGGGGCGTATTCACAGAAACTCTTGCAGCAACTTGCACAACAGCAGGTTCAAAGGAAAGAGCATGTAAGCGTGAAGGCTGTTCAGATAAGGACGTTCAGGAAATTCCTGCACTCGGTCACGACATGGACGAAGTTGTAGCTAAGGAAGCAACATGCGAAGAAGCAGGTAACAATAAGTACTACGCTTGCGACAGATGCGATAAGTTCTTCAAGGACGAAGCAGGTGCTGTTGAAACAACTGTAGCTGATGAAACAATCGCTAAGGGCGAACACAAGTTCACAAAGTACAACGTTATTAAAGACGCAACTTGCGAAGCTAACGCTATCGAAAAGGCAACTTGCGATGTTTGTGAAGAAGCAACTCACGAAAGAGCTATGCCCGGCACAATGATCGCTCACACATTCAAGGACTATAAGTCAGACGGCAACGCTACATGTAAGGTAGACGGCACAATGACAGCAGTTTGCGATATGTGTAAAGAAGCTAAGGATACAAAGACAGAAGTAGGCTCAAAGGACACTGCTCCTCATACACCCGATGCAGAGGGCGTTAAGTGTACTCTTTGCGGTGCAGAACTCGTTTGTCTCCACGTTTACTCAGGCGAAAAGCTCATCACAAAGACTCCTACATGTACAGTTGAAGGTCAGAAGGCTATCGTTTGCTCAAAGTGTAAGGCTAACAAGCCCGGTTCAGAGGAAGTTATTCCTGCTACAGGTCACGCTTGGGACGAAGGCGAAGTAATCAAGGCTGCTACATGTAAAGAAAAGGGCTCAATGAAGTATAAGTGCAACAATATGTGCGGTGAAACAAAGACAGAAGAAATCGCTGTTGCTCCTCATAACTACAAAGAAGAAATTACACACGCAACTTGTACAGAAGACGGTTACTCAACATTCACATGTGCAATGTGTGGCTCACACTACGTAGATAACGCTATTAAGGCTTACGGTCACATGTTCGACCTTTACTTCTATGATGAAGGTTCAGCTACCTGCTACCAGGACGGTACAAAGACAGCTGAATGTGCTAACGGTTGCGGCACAAAGAACACAGTTGCTGACCCCGGCTCAAAGACAGACCACGAAATGACCGACTTCACAATTATTACCGCTGCTACATGTACTGAGGACGGTGAAGAAGAAGCTAAGTGCTTCTATCATGACAAGTGCGGATACAGCGAACTCGTTCCCGTTGACGCTCTCGGTCACGATATTCCTGCAGAATTCGTAACAATTACTGAACCCACATGTACAGAAAAGGGCTTAAAGTCAAAGACTTGTACTCGTTGCCCCGAAACAGTTGCATCAGAAGAAATTCCTGCTCTCGGTCACGATCTCGCTGCAGATTATACAATCGACGTTCCCGCAACATGTACAACAGACGGTAAGCAGTCAAAGCACTGCTCACGTTGCGACTACAAGGACGGTGAAGTAGCAATTCCCGCTACAGGTCATGACTACAAGGCAACAGGCGAAGGCACAACAGCTACATGTACAGAACCCGGTAAGGCAGTATATGTATGTGCAAACGGTTGTGGCGACAGCTACAGCGAAGACAATGTTCCTGCTCTCGGTCACGATTTCGTATACACATCAAATAACGACGCAACTTGCGAAGCTGACGGTACAAAGACAGGTAAGTGTATCAGATGTGACGTAACAGACACAATTGCTGACGAAGGTTCAAAGCTCGGTCACACACTCGGCACACCCGTAATTGACAAGGCTTCAGAAGATAAGGGCGGTCTTATCACTACTAAGTGTGAAAACTGCGATTACGAAGAAGTAGAAGAAATCGCTATGATTGACAGCTTCAAGCTTAAGTACGAAACTGTTGCTTACGACGGCAAATATAAGAGACCCAGCCTTACAATCACAGACGCTGAAGGCGTTAAGCTCGTTAAGGGCGAAGACTATGTACTTGATCTTCCCGCTAAGGACGAATGCATCAATGCAGGCACATACACCTACACTGTAACATTCATCGGCAAATACGAAGGCGAAAAGACTCTCACTTATAAGATTGTTCCCGGTAAGACAAGCAAGATTGTTGCTTCAACAACAAAGCAGACTTACATCACTCTCAAGTGGAGCGCTGTTAAGGGTGCTGACGGTTACAGAGTATACGTACAGACTTCAAGCGGCGGCTGGAAGAAGCTTGCTACAGTTAAGGGCAAGACAAATTATAAGGTAACAGACCTTAAGGCAGGTACACAGTACTCATTCGCAGTTAAGGCATTCTCAAAGAGTGAAGACGGCGAAACAACAATCTGGGCAACAGATTACACAACAAAAACCTTAAAGACTCTTCCCGGTAAGACAAGCAAGATCACTGTTAAGACAAACAAGAGTGCTGTTAAGCTTACATGGAAAGAAGTAAAGAGCGCTGAAGGCTACAGAGTATACGTTAAGACTGCTAAGGGCGGCTGGAAGACAGTTGCAACAGTTAAGGGCGGTAAGACAACTTATACAATTAAGGACCTTAAGGCTAACACAACTTATGAGTACGCAGTTAAGGCTTACTATAAGGACGGTTCAGCTACTGTATGGTCAAATCAGTACACAACTGTAAAGGCTAAGACAGCTAAATAAGTTAAACTCAATATTTCAAAGCAGGCGAGGAAACTTGCCTGCTTTTTCTTCTTTAAAAGGTAATAAAAATCTGCTGTGACCGATTGACAAGATAGGTTTTTCTGTGTATAATATATTGAAAGTGTAAATGCGTTAAAAGGGAGAAGTAACTGCTTTTTATTCTTCCAAGAGAGGAACAGTAAGGTGAAAGTGTTCTGTTGAATGGGCAGTGAAATGCACCCGTCAGCACCCGTGGGGAAAGATTTCGAGTATCTTCGGGCGTAATCCGGCGTTAACGGACAAGAGTTATAAATCAGAGTGGAACCGCGTTATTACGCCTCTGTGGTCTTTTGGCTGCAGAGGTATTTATTTTTTATATAGGTGATATACTATGTTTGATAGACTTAAAGAAGATTTGCAGTGCGTTAAAGACCGCGACCCTGCTGCAAGAAGCAACCTTGAAATTATGCTTCTTTATCCAGGTTATAAAGCTGTAAGAATGCACAGAAAGGCTAATTATTTTTATAGGCATAATATGTACTTTCTCGCAAGAGCAATCTCTCAAAGGGCAGTACGCAAAACGGGCATTGAAATCCATCCGGGCGCTACAATCGGAAGAAGATTTTTTATTGACCACGGCACTGGTGTTGTAATCGGCGAAACAACAGAAATCGGTGATGATTGCACAATTTATCAGGGTGTAACCCTTGGTGGTACCGGTAAGGATCACGGCAAACGACATCCGACTCTGGGCAATAATGTGCTTGTGGGTGCAGGCGCAAAGGTGCTTGGTCCCTTCAAAATTGGCGACAATTCTAATGTTGCTGCAGGTTCGGTGGTGCTCTCGGCAATACCCGAAAATTCAACTGCTGTCGGTACTCCTGCGAGAGTTGTAAAACGTAACGGTAAGCGTGTTGACCGTCTTGACCACATACACACGCCTGACCCGCTTTCTCAGGAAATCTGCAAACTCAATGCTGAAATTGATAAACTCAAAAAGAAAATCAAAGAATTGGAGGAATAATACAAATGAAAGTATTTAACACACTCACAAGAAGAAAAGAAGACCTTATTCCGTTAAAGGAAGGCGAATTTAAAATTTACGCTTGCGGTCCCACAGTATATAACTTTATCCACATCGGTAATGCAAGACCTCTTTGCGTTTTTGACGTAATGCGCCGTTACCTTGAATACAGAGGCAACAAGGTTAATTTTGTTCAGAACTTTACTGATATCGACGATAAAATTATCCGACGTGCTAACGAAGAAGGCGTTACATTCAAGGATATTTCAGAGAAATACATTGAAGAATTCTGGGTTGATGCTAAAGGTATGAACATCCGTGAGGCTACAACTCATCCGAAAGCAACTGAAAATATCGGCGAAATTATCGATATTGTTTCAACTCTTATTGAAAAAGGCTATGCTTACGAAGCCGGTGGCGACGTATACTTCAGCACAAAGAAGTTTGACGAATACGGCAAGCTTTCACATCAGCCTCTTGAAGACCTTGAAG
>JAZSQU010000054.1:0-21031 GCA_045538095.1 Acutalibacteraceae bacterium
GAGGCTTCCTCATAAGCATTCTTGGCTTCCTTCCCAAGGATGGAGACAATAACGAGATTCAGTACGAAAACCTGAAATTTACCATTCTAAATGTTGAAGAACGCCGTATAGGCAAGGTCAGAGTTGAAATTGAGCCCAAAACTGAAAAAGAAACAGAATAAGAAAAATTCCCATGAATGCGTTTCATGGGAATTCATTTTATTTTAAGGGAAGAATGATTACAAACTCTGTGCCTTTTCCAATTTCACTCTGCACCATAATTTTTCCGCCGGTTATGTCAACAACCCTTTTAACAAGAGCAAGACCAAGACCGTTGCCTTGAGTTGAACGGGAAGTGTCACCCTGATAAAATTTTTCAAAAATGCGTTTGCTTGTTTCTCCTGTCATTCCGCACCCTGTATCCGTTACTTTGACAACTGCGTTTTTTTCCTGATTTTCTAAAGTAAGGATTATTTTCCCGTTTTCACAGTTGAATTTAATTGCGTTTGAAAACAGGTTGTGCCATACATGTAAAAGCAGGTCATAATCAGCTTTTATCATAAGTTCTTCATCAAGGTTAAGCTCGATATCGATGTTTTTCCTTTCAAATTCAGGCTCATAGACAAGCATACATTCACAAAGCTGTTCACTTAAGTTGTAGAGCTTTTTTTCAGGGAAAATCTGCTGATTCTCCAGTTTGTTCAGCTTAAGAATATTTGACACGAGCTCCGATAGGTTTCTCGAAGTGTCACGAAGGATTTTTGCATATTCCTGTCTTTTTTCTTCGTCAAGTCCGGGCTCCTGAAGCATTGTGGCATAATTCTGAATAATTGACAGTGGCGTTTTGAATTCATGTGACACATCGGCGATGAAGTCGTTTTTTATGGTTGCATTACCGTCAAGCTCCTCAGCCATTTTGTTGAAGTCTTCCATAATAACATCAAGCTCGTTTTTGAAGCCCAGCTTGTGAGTTGGTTCAAGCCGTACTTTGAAGTTGCCTTTCATAATTTCATGGGTAGCGTCAAGGATTTTTTGAAGCGGAATGCCGAAATTGACTTTTCTTCTCACACTGTCAATTGTGCTGAAAGCAACACAAAGAAAGAGGATATTGAAAAATGTCATAATGGCTCTTGCTGTAACTGTCTCACGGGGAATGTATACATTGTAGATAAGCTTTTCATTGAAGAACAAAAAGAAACTTACGGTTACCACAAAGCCAACAACGGCAAAGGCGAAAACGAAACGCTTGAAGGAAAACAGACTGTATCTTATGCGTTTGTCTTTTCTTTTTCGTCTCATTTGAACACCGCCTTGTAGCCAAGCCCGTGTACAGTTACAATTTCAAAATCCTCGCACGAAGAGAATTTATCCCTCAGTTTTGCCATATAAACATCAACTGTTCTCGGTCCGGAAGATGTATCCGTGTCCCAGAATTCCTCCATAAGCTGTGAACGGGTAAAAGTCTTTTTTGGGTAGGAGAGGAGTTTATAAAGAATGTTAAACTCTCTTGCAGTCATATGTATTTCCTTACCGTCAATCTTCGTTGTGCGTTCGGTGATGTCCATTGTAAGTGAGCCTACGGTAAGCTTCTTGTTTGATGCTATTTTAGCTCTTCTTAAAAGTGCTTCAATTCTTAAAAGAAGCTCTTCAAGGTCAATTGGCTTAATCATATAATCGTCGATACCTGCCTGAAATCCCTTGCGTTTTGTTGCAAAGTCGTCTCTGGCTGTCATAAAGAGAATGGGTATTTCGTTGTCAAGGCTACGGATTGTTTTTGCAAGTTCAATTCCGTCTGTGCCGGGCATCATTATATCGGAAATAATAAGGTCACATTTATTCCCGTAAATAAATTCAAAAGCGTCATTGGCGTTGAGTACACCGTGAGCGTTGTAACCGAAACGGTTGAGATAAGAGCACACACTTTTGTTTAAGTCTCTGTCATCTTCAACAACAAGAATTTTGAACATCTGAATACCTCCTGAAGGTTTATTTAAATAAGAATAACACACCATTGTTAAAGTTTTGTTGCAGTTCAGAAAAAAGCTTCAGCTACACGGCTCAGTGCTGTGTAGCTGAAAGTTAAAACATATTTAAATTATTATGACTTTTGCACGTTCCTGTGCTTTTACCGGAAGTCTGTCAGTTTTCAGCACTTGCTCTTCTGATGTAATTCTTGAAGAATACCAGACCGTTTTCCATGCAGGAAATGGGAAGTCTTTCGTTTGTGCCGTGAGCGCAACGGAGAAGACCGATTTCAAGCACGAAGGGAGCAAATCTGTAAATGTTCTGGCAGATGGGTTCGTAATGATAAGCGTCTGTGCCACCCATTACAAGATAAGGAGCAACCATTGAGCCGGGGAGAACACCCTTGCAGAGCTCTTCAATAATCTTGAATGTTCTTGAATCTGTGGGTGAGAATGTTGAAGCTTCCTTTGCATTGAGAATGTTGATTTCAAGGTCTTTATTCTTAACCACCTTTCTGATGTGAGCTACAAGGTCGTCCTTTGTTGTGCCGGGCATAGCTCTGAAGTTGATTGTTGCAGAAGCGCGTTGAGGAAGTACGTTAGCAGCAGGACTGCCCTGAGCCATTGTTACAGCTGTTGTTGTTCTCACAAGACAAGCTGCAAAGGGAATCTTCTTGCATACTTCAAGAAGTGCAGGGCGAAGAAGAGGAGCATTACAGGTGATAAGTCTTACGGGATATGTACATTCTCTTGCAACTGCGTCAATAAGAGACTTCATATTGTCATTGAAAGCAGCCTTGAATTGGTTAGCTTCAATTGCTCTGATTGCTTCTGCAAGGTCTCCGAGAGCTGAGTGTACAGGAGGCTGAGATGAGTGTCCGCCCTTTGCGTTGCACACAATTTCAATATCAGCATAACCCTTTTCAGCAACACCGACTCCTGCAAGGAGCTTATTGTTGAGAACGCCGGGAATGTTGAGAGGAATAAATGCGCCGCCTTCATCAAGAACGCTGTCAAGCATAATGCCTCTGTCCTTAAGTGTTGTCATAAGGTCAAGAGCACCGTTCTGGTCGTTTGCAACAACTTCTTCGTTGTCGCCGAAAAGAAGATAAACGTCTCTTTCAGGCTGGAAACCGTCTTCAAGAAGAGCTTCAACCGATTCCATAACTGCAATAAGGTGGTTTTTCATATCAACTGCACCGCGGCCCCATACGAATTCGCCGTCGTCGTAGCCTTCAAAAGCACCGTGTTCCCAATCCTCTTCAGTGCCTTCTGAAACGGGAACAACATCCTGATGGGAAAGAAGAGCAATGGGTTTGAGGTCGCTTCTTGTTCCCTTCCAACGGTAAAGAAGGTTTGCAGGAGGAATAACTTCCTTAGTGAGTTTTTCTGCAATAAGAGGGTAAGCCTCATCAAGGAATTTGTGGAATTTCTTGAATTCGTTCCAGTCAACTCTTTCTGTATCTCTGTAAGAAATTGTTTTGAACTGAATAGCCTTTGAAAGATTTTCACGATAACTGTTAACATTAACTTTTTCTTCGGGGATAGGTTTGATATCAACTTTCTTGGGACGGTAAACGGCTGCATGAACAGCGTTTGCCGCAGCAGCTGCACCTAAAGCAGCAAGGGCAACTTTGGATTTCTTCATACTTAAAAACCTCTTTTCAAAAATAGTTCCCGATAATTATATACTTATTCTACAAAAAATTCAATAGAAACACAGTAAAATTAATATAATAAGTTTAGTATATGTTGACAATACTGCTTTTTGATTGTAAAATAATAAAGTAATAATTGTAGGGGGTTTATATATGAACGACATTAACAGACTTTACACTTTGTGGAAAGAAAAAGCTGTTCTCGATAAAGACCTTATCGACGAACTTTCTGCCATTGAGGGCAAGGAAAGCGAAATTGAAGACAGATTCTATCAGAGCCTTACTTTCGGTACTGCAGGTCTTCGCGGTGTAATCGGTGCAGGTACAAACCGTATGAATGTGTACACCGTTAATCAGGCAACCCAGGGTCTTGCAGATTTTCTTCTTTCCGAGTATGAAAATCCTTCCGTTGCAATTGCTTACGACTCTAGAATCAAATCTGACCTTTTCGCAAAAAGTGCAGCAGGTGTTCTTGCTGCAAACGGAATAAAGGTTTATTTCTATAAAGAACTGGTGCCGACCCCTATGCTTTCCTTTGCAGTAAGAAAGCTTCAGTGCAAGGGTGGTATTATTCTCACAGCAAGTCACAATCCTGCAGAATATAACGGCTATAAGTGCTACGACCCCGAAGGCTATCAGATGACGGATGAAGCTGCAGAGAAAACCTATGAATTCATTCAGAAAACTGATATGTTCGCTGATGTGAAAACAATGGATTTCAATGAAGGTGTTGAAAAGGGTATAATAGAATACATTTCTGACGAGGTTTACGAAGATTTCTATAAGAGTGTTGAAAGCTGCTGCCTGAGCCTTGAAGAGTGCAGAAACAGCGGACTCAAGCTGATTTACACACCTCTTAACGGAACGGGTAACAAGCCTGTCAGACGTGTTCTTTCCGATATAGGCATAAAAGATGTAAGAATCGTTAAAGAGCAGGAAAATCCTGACGGCAACTTCCCCACATGTCCTTATCCCAATCCCGAAATCAGACAGGTGTTTGAATGTGGCCTTGAAATGGCAAAAAAAGAGCCTTGCGATTTGCTCCTTGCAACAGACCCTGACTGTGACAGAGTCGGTATTGCAGTAAATACGGGCGATGAATACAAGCTGATGACCGGTAACGAGGTTGGTGTACTTCTCTGTGAGTATCTTCTTTCAAGAAGAAAAGAGCTCGGAGTTCTTCCCGAAAATCCCGTTGTAGTGAAATCTTTTGTAACAACAAATCTTGTTGACGCCGTTGCAAAAAAATACGGTGCAGAGGTGAAAAGTCTTCTTACAGGTTTCAAGTATATCGGTGAATTCGTAACAAAGCTTGAAGCAAAGGGCGAAGCAGACAGATTTATTGTAGGTATGGAAGAAAGCTACGGCTATCTTTCAGGTATCCACGCAAGAGACAAGGATGCTGTTGTTGCCTGCGCGCTTATCTGCGAAATGGCAGCTTACTACAAATCAAAGGGCAAGAGCCTCTATGAGGTTATGGAAGGCATTTATGCTGAGCACGGAATGTACCTTAATGCACTTGATAACTATGCCTTCAAAGGCTCATCAGGTATGGCAAAAATGGGTGAGATTATGGATAATCTCAGAAATAATCCTCCCGAAAGCATTGCTGGAATGAAAGTGCTTTCAGTTTCCGACTATAAGAAGGGCGAAAAAATCTGTAAGGTAACAGGTGAAAAATCGGTTATCGACCTGCCGTCATCAAACGTGCTTTGCTATGCTCTTGAGAATTCCTGTTTTGTAATTGTAAGACCTTCAGGTACAGAGCCCAAAATCAAAATTTATTTCACAGCGTGTGCTGAAAACCGCGAAAAAGCTCAGGCACTTAAAGATGTTATGAGCGCTGAAATGAAAAAGTATATGGAATAATTCCAAGGAGAATAACTATTATGATGTCCAAAAAAATGATTAAGATTATTTGTATTGTTATGGCGGCACTTATGGTGATCAGTGTTTTTGCTGTTTGTCTTCAGGTGTTTGCAGTTGACGGTGCTAATTGGCATTACGTGCCTGTAACAGGCGACAATGACGGCGACTATATTATCCCTGCAACAATTGCAGTTATAGCCGTACTTGCAGTGGGAATCTGCTTGGTTTTACCCAAGCTTAAAAAGAAATAATAAAAAAACAAAGGAGATGGCATTATGAAAAAAACGGTTGCTTTATTGCTGAGTGTAATTATGATTTTTTCACTTTTCACTGTATCGGTAGCAGCAGAAAAAGAAGCAGAAGAATGGAAAAAGTATCCTCTTGTACTTGTTCCCGGTTACACATCAACCAGCCTTTACAAGCTTGATGAAAACGGAAATAAGGTTGAAGTATGGGGCGATGTTTTAGGAATTATAGGCGGCGGAATGGATACAGCCGGAGTTGTTGAGCAGCTTATTAAAAGTATCAGGGAAGATGACTCATCATACTTCTCAAAGAAAATAGGCGAAGGCTTCAACAGACTTTTTGCTGACCTTGCCTGCAACAATGACGGCACATCAAAAACACCTCTTTATCCCTATGTAGACACAGCTGAAGAGAATAACTATGCAAACCTCAGAGCAACCTATCCCGACGGAAAGTATCAGCCCGAGCCTGTTTTTGCAGAAAAGTTTGCAGAAAAAATCGGTTATGAAAACATCTATGCTTTTTCTTGCGATTTCAGAATGGGCGCAATTGAGCTTTCAGACAAGCTCAGAGGCTATATTGACGAGGTTCTTGAGCATACAAATAAAAATCGTGCAGAAAAGGATAAGGTTGACAAGGTAAACATCTATGCTATTTCACACGGTGGTCAGATTTCAGGTACATACCTTACACGTTACGGACACGAAGGCAAGGTAAACAAGGCTGTTCTTACCATACCTGCTCTCGGCGGTGCTCAGGTTGCCTGCGATATGTTCAATACAGACACCAAATTCAATCTTGCCGAGCTTATTGCCTTCCTTGAACACGGTATGATGTTTGAAGAAGATTACCATCAGATTGTTGATATAATTGACCTCAGCATCGGTGATTCACTTGTTGACGGTTTCTTCCCTGTTGCAATGGAAACACTTCTCTACTGGGGCAGCCTTTGGGATTTTATGCCTCTTAAGCATTACGATGAAATGAAGGCAAAGTTTCTTGATCCCGTTGCAGATGCCGAATTTATTGCAAAAACCGATAAAATGCACTATGAAGTAATGTCGCCCGACGGTAAAGATTACTTCGGTAAGGGCTTCAAGCGTGCTCAGGATGCAGGTACTGATATTTATATTCTTGCAGGTTATAACTGTAATGTATTCACAGGTACAGGCGAAAGCGCTGATATGCTTATTACAACTGAGTCATCAACAGGTGCAACTGTTGCTCCCTATGGCAAACGATTCAATGACGGCTATATTCAGAAGGTAAATACAGGTCTTTATCAGGTTGCACCTTCAATGGATGTTGACGCTTCAACTTCATATATGCCGTACCACACTTGGTTTATCGAAAACTACTATCACGGTATGACTCTCAGCGACGATTATACATACAGTCTTGCTATGAACCTTCTTTTCACCGATAAAAGCTACGATGTAACAACTATGGAAGGCTATTCACAGTTTCACGCTACAACAAATGTTTCTCACGGTGTACACGCTTCCTTCAACAACTGCACAGAAGGTCACCTTACAAAGGACTCAACTGCGCTTGTTGTAAAGAATCTTTCAGCTGAAAAGGACATTCTCATTATGAGGGTCAACGTTGACGGACTTGAAATTACTTTCCCTGCAAAGCCGGTTGTAATCAAGGCAGGGGAAAGTGCAGAAATTCCCTTTACAGGTGAAATTCCTGACGTAAAAGGCAAGAATTTTGAAATCACTGTTTCATATTTCGCACCCACAATTACAGTGCTTGGCGAGAGAAAGCAGGACTTCATCCTTATGGGTGAGCAGCAGATTGTTTACGATACAGCAAATCCCTTTGTTGATGCAAACTTTGTTTCAAGAATTGATTCGCTTATTGATGAAAACACAAATAAATTCCTTGTTAACTATGGTCTTAAGGATACAACCTCAATCATATTCAATATGTTCTACGATATAATCGTCATTATTGATAAGATTGCAGATACCGTTACAAAAGTTCTCGGTATTGAAAATAAAATTTAAATCAACAGTCAGAGGTCACTGTCAAATATGGCAGTCTGTCAGCTTGTCGAAAAAGTAATTTTCGACAAGCTGACAGACTGCCGAGAAAGGTGCAAGATGGCGTTTTCTTCGCCCCGAAGCTGTACGATGGTACCGCGAGAGGGCGAAAAAACGTCAAGTGCAAAAATTTAAGCGACATAACTCGATGTTGTGTCGCTTAAATGTTGCTCATTAAAATCAAAAATATTTGAGCACTTATTTTTAGTTTTTTCTTTTGCACGTTCTTGTGCCTTTATCGACAGTCAGAGGTCACTGTCAAATATGGCAGTAACCTTTTTGCATAAAAGTGATTAAATTCGGTAACAATAAAAACGACCGTATAAACACGGCGAATTTTTCTGGAGGTGCTTTTATGCATAACGAAGGCGTAACCTGCTCTGTTAACGAATGTGAATATCACGTTGACTGTAACAAGTGCAGACTTGAAAAAATTGAAGTGACTCACGAAAAGACAAGCCCTGACTCAATGGCTGTTCCTCACTTCTGCAAAAGCTACAAGAAAAAGAACTGATTTTATGTCCCCGGTTATTTGATCGGGGACTACATATTATATTAAATTTTGTTAAGTCGGGTCTTGTTTTAAGTAGGTTTAAAGTGAGTATGACATAAAAGCATAAGTTGTTTTTTTAATTATGAAAAATTTTAAAATTTTAATGTGTATATAACTATTTTGGTTTTTATATATGATATAATGTAAGAAAAAAAGAGGAGATGAGAAAATGGCAAATTTTATTGAATATGTCGACAGATCACTTGAAAACTTCCCGAAAACAAAGTCACTTTATGAGTATAGGCAGAAAACTATCTCTGAAATGACAAAGAGAGCAAACGAACTTGTTTCAAAGGGTATCAAGGACGATAATGTAATAACTCAGCTTATTATCAGTGAATATCCCGACCTTGCAGAGGATTACGGCAAAGCTGTGGGCGAAAAAATCAAGAAGAAAAAAGCAGCCAGAAACATTAAGGGTGCTGTTATCGGCGGAATTTCATACGTTCTTATTCTTGTTATGACTTATCTTGGTGTCAGCTTCAAAATGGGCAACTGGGATAAAAGCTGGCTTATAATGGTAATCGGTCTTCTTCTGCCTGCATTTTTGGTAATGGTGGTTGCAGCGCTTAAGAAAAAAGGCGAAAGCAAAGGCTTTTCTGCAGTTTCAAGACTTCTTCTTGCTGCTTCAGTTGCAATTGGTGCAGTTCTTCTGTTCCTGTTCCTCTTCTTTGCCTTAGACGTTTCAAAAGGCTGGATTGTTTTCGTTCTTGCCGTTCCCGTTGCGCTTATTGCAGATGCAGCGTTTTCAATTGTTACAAAGCAAAAGTTCAATCTTCTCACTTATATGATTTATATTCCCGTTTGTGCATCACTTCTTTATGTTGCACTTTGCCTTACCGGTTTTCTTTCATGGCATCCCGGCTGGATGCTGATTGTACTTTCAGTTGTGGCGGACCTTGTTATTGCACTTGCTGATATGTTTTCAAAAAGCAAGAAAAATACGGAGGAAGAATAATGGCAGAAAAAATAAAAGCTGAACTCTGGGACAAGATGCACTATCTGTTCCGCGATTTCAACGACCGAATGGTTCACCTTGAACTTCATTATGATTATGAAATCAATATTGACGCACTTAAAACCGTGCTTATCTGTTTTCTTGAAAAGTCACCGGTGCTTCACTCAAGCTTCAATGATAACCATATTAGTCCGTGCTGGGAAGTAAAGCCCTATGACATTGAAGATGTGCTTACAGTTTCAAGACCTGAAAATGTCAAAGAGGCAATTGATGAATTTTTAACTCAGTACATACCGCCTGAGAGCAATTTACAGATTAAGGTTGCAGTTTTCTTCTATGAGGGCAAGAGTGCTCTTTGCATTGTTGAAAACCATATGTGTATGGACGGCGGTGACTTCAAATATTTTGCAAAAACACTTTGCAAAAACTATAACGATTATGTAGAAAAGGGTATTCCTCCTCTTGATATAAAGCAGGGAAGCCGTTCCTACGATGAAGTTTACGATGATTTTTCAGAGTGGGAGGAAGAGGCTGCAAGAGGCCTTTTCAAGAACATCTGCGCTAAGGATGACCACAAATTCCCTCTTACCGAGTCCAGTCCTGAGGATAAGTCATTTATTGCAAAAAGAAAACTTTCAGAGGAAACTTTCCTTAAAATCAAAGAAACAGGCAAAAAGTACGGCGCAACTGTAAACGATATGCTTGTTGCAGCTTACTTCTACGCACTCTATGAACTTGCAGACTATAACATAGAGGACAGCGTGACAATTTCCTGTGCTATAGATTTAAGAAGACATATGGACACTGCTGAAGACCTTGGCCTTACAAATCACACAGCCTTTATGCAGTGCAACATTCCCGAAAGAGGCAGAGATATTTTTGAAACACTGAGATATGTTATAAACTCAGCAAACCTCTTTAAAAGCGACCGATTTATGGGACTGTATGGACTTCCTCTTCTTAATCTGGGCTACAGTATTCTGCCTCATGCAGCAAGTGAAGGTGTAATCAAAATCGGTTACACGAACCCACTTCTTGCTATGAGCAATATAGGTATACTTGAGCACGAAAAGCTTGCACTTCAGGGTCACGAGCCTTTTGACGGTTTTATGACGGGTGCAGTAAAATACAAACCTTATGTGCTTCTTTCAGCAACTTCACTTAGAAAAGAAATCACTCTTTCAATGTGCGTAAGAGGAAACGAAGAGGACAAGAAAATTGTTGAACGTTTCTTTGACTTGATTGAAAAAAGCATTGATTTGCTGACAGCTTAATATTTGATTCCATCGGGTAGTGATGCCCGGTGGATTTTTTTAGAAAATTTTGAAAAAAGCCTTGCAATTTTCGATTCAAAGTGATACAATCCATTACATAATTTAAAGCGTAACGGTTTAAATGATTAAAGCGAAATTGTAAAAATCGTAGATTGTTAAGTTTTTATTCCCAGTTTCATTGACTGTGGATTTTATTGGGTGTATAATATTTTTTATTATTTTATTTTTCAAGACGGTGATTATTATGGTATCAAGTGAAATGTATGAGCTCGGAGCAAAAAGCTCCGTTATAAGAGAAATTTTTGAATTCGGTAAGAGACGAGCTGCCGAAATCGGTAAAGAAAATGTTTACGATTTCAGCCTCGGTAACCCCAGTGTGCCTGCACCGGAAAAGGTTAACGAAACTATCCGTAGGCTCACTTCAGAAATGGAGCCTTGCGCTCTTCACGGCTACACCTCAGCAGTGGGTGACAACGGCACAAGGCAGGCTATTGCTGACGACCTTAACCGCCGCTTCGGCACAGCCTTTACAATGAATAACTTCTATATGACAGCAGGTGCCGCAGCATCACTTTGCATCACCTTCAGAGCACTTACCGAAAAGGATGATGAAATTATCGTTTTCGCTCCTTACTTCCCCGAATATCAGGTGTTTATTGCCTCTGCAGGTGCAAAGGTGGTTGAGGTAAAGTGTAAGGAAGATGATCTTCAGATTGACCTTGAAGCTTTTAAAAACGCAATCAACGAGCATACAAAGGCAGTTGTTCTCAATTCACCCAACAACCCCTCAGGTGTTGTTACAAGCGAGGAGACCGTTATTAAAATGACAGAAATTCTCCGTGAAAAGGAAAAGGAATACGGCAAGAGCATTTTTCTTATTTCCGATGAGCCTTACCGTGAGCTTGTTTACGGTGACGTAAAGGTGCCTTTCCTTACCAAGTACTATGACAATACAATCGTGTGCTATTCATACAGTAAATCTCTTTCACTTCCCGGTGACAGAATCGGCTACATACTTGTACCCTCTGAGGTGGAAAACTTTGAGCTTATTTACAAAGCAATATGCGGTGCAGGCAGAGCTCTCGGTTACGTTTGCGCGCCCTCACTTATGCAGTTTGTAATAAAGGAATGTACAGGTCTTACAGGTGACGTTTCCGTTTACAAAAAGAACAGAGATATTCTTGTGGATGCCTTTGCTGAGTACGGCTTTAAGCTGGCTAAGCCTGACGGAGCTTTCTATCTGTTTATGAAATCTCCTGAAGAGGATGCCTCTGCTTTCTGCGAAAAGGCAAAGAAGTATAACCTTCTTCTTGTACCCAGTGATTCTTTCGGCTTCCCGGGCTATGTGAGAATTTCCTACTGCGTTTCAACGGATATGGTTGAACGCTCACTTCCCTCATTTAAAAAGCTCAGCGAGGAATACAATCTTATCTGAGGTGACTTACAATGGAAAAACTTTTAAAAGCAAGAGAAATAATTAACGAAACCGACAAGGTTATTGCAGAGCTTTTCGAAAAGAGAATGGAAGCAGTAAAACTTGTTGCAGAATATAAAAAGGAGAGAGGACTTCCCGTTTTTGACGCTTCAAGAGAAGACGCAGTAGTCAAAGGCAATCTCCAATACATAAACGATGAGGAAATAAAGGAGTTTTACGTGCCTTTCCTCAAAGAGACAATGAACATTTCAAAACGCTTTCAGCACCGTATACTTGAGGGTCTTAACGTAGCCTACAGCGGTGTTGAGGGTGCCTTTGCCCATATTGCAGCAGGCAGAATTTTCCCTGACGGAAACCGGATTTCCTACCCCGACTTCAAAGCGGCCTATGAAGCTGTTGAAAAGGGTGAATGCGACTGTGCTGTGCTCCCTATAGAAAACAGCAGAGCAGGTGAGGTGGGTAATGTTATTGACCTGCTTTTCTCGGGCAGCCTTTACGTTAACGGGGTTTACAGCCTTGATATAAGGCATAACCTTATCGGTCTTAAAGGCGCAAAGGAAAGCGATGTAAGAAAAGTAATCAGCCATCAGCAGGCACTTCAGCAGTGTGCCTCATACATAAGAAATCAGGGCTATCAATCGGAAAGCTGTGAAAACACTGCAAGAGCAGCTCAGTTTGTGGCTGATAAGGGCGACTTGAGCCTTGCTGCAATTGCAAGCAGAGAAACTGCTGACCTTTACGGTCTTTCTGTAATCAGAGAGAACATCAATGAAACAAGCGACAATACCACAAGATTTATCGTTGTTTCAAGAACTCTCTGCACAGAAAAACGAGACCATTCAATTATTATGTTCACTGTGCCTGATGAGGCTGGTGCTCTTGCTCACGCAATTAACGTAATCGGTCACCACGGCTATTCAATGCGTTCAATCAAAAGCCGTGCTATGAAGGACCTTATGTGGACTTACTACTTCTATGTTGAGCTTGGCGGTGACCTTCAGTCAAAACGCGGCAAGTATATGCTTGACGAGCTTTCAGAGTGCTGTGACAGACTTAAAATGATTGGTACATATAAAGACAACTGTAAAATCTGAGGTGAACTCAATGATAATTCCCGTAAATATTCCTCATAGCAGCTATGAAATAGTGCTTAAGAGAGGTGCAATAAAAAAAGCAGGCGAGCTGCTGCAGCTTCCTGAGGACAAAAAGGTGCTTATTGTAACAGACTCAGGTGTACCGAAAGAGTATTCGGAAGCCGTAGCTTCAGCCTTTAAGAATTCTTCAATTTTTACCTTCCCTCAAGGTGAAAAAAGCAAGAATTTCAATACCTATCAGTCAATCTGCAAAGCTCTTCTTGACCTTTCCTTTACAAGAAAAGACGCAGTTATTGCAGTAGGTGGTGGAGTTACAGGTGATATGGCAGGCTTTGCTGCTGCAACCTATATGAGAGGAATTGACTTTTATAATATTCCTACTACACTGCTTTCTCAGGTGGACTCATCTATCGGCGGTAAAACGGGAATTGACTTTGATGAATACAAAAATATTATCGGTGCTTTTCATCAGCCGAAAAAGGTTATTATCGACCCTGATGTGCTGAGAACACTTCCCGAAAGACATCTCAGAAACGGTCTGGCAGAAAGTATTAAAATGGGTCTTACCAACGACAGAGAGCTTTTTGAAATCTTTCTTAAAGAAAATTATCTCGATGATATTGAAACAATAATTGAACGCTCACTTCGTGTTAAAAAGTACGTTGTTGAAGAAGATGAAAAAGAAGCGGGTCTCAGAAAAGTGCTCAATTTCGGCCACACAATAGGCCACGCAATTGAAAGCACTGCACTTCCTGAACTTTTTCACGGTGAATGCGTAGCAATCGGAATGACTTATATGTGCTCAAAAAAGGTGAAGCCTTATCTTCTTAAAGCGCTTGAAAATACGGGACTTCCCACCGAATATACGGGAAGCAAGGAAAAGATTTATACTGCACTCACTCACGATAAGAAAAGTGAGGGCAAGGAAATAACAGTAGTAAAATGTGAGGAAATCGGCTCATTCAGCTTTAAAAAAATGACGGCAGATAAGCTCGCAGACCTTATTTAAGAAGGTGAAAAGATGAAAAACACTTTTGGAAACAATATGACTCTTACCCTTTTCGGCGAAAGCCACGGTGAAGCAATCGGCTGTGTAATTGACGGCATAAGCTCCGGCATTACCGTAGATGAAGAATTTATAGCTTCACAGATGGAAAAACGAAAAGGTATAAACAGTATCTCTACCAAAAGACGTGAAAAGGACGAAGTGAAAATTCTTTCAGGCGTTTTTGAAGGTAAAACGACAGGTACACCAATCTGTCTTATGATTGAAAACGGTGACACCAAAAGCAAGGATTACAGCAAAACTATATCCCTTGCAAGACCCGGTCACGCTGACTATACTGCAGAGTGTAAATACCACGGCTTTCAGGACTACCGCGGAGGAGGCCACTTTTCAGGCAGATTAACTGCTCCCTTGGTTGCGGCAGGTGCAATTGCACTTTCTGCCCTTAAGGAAAAGGGTATTGAAATCGGCACCCACATTTCAAAATGTGGCCCCATTTACGACAGAGAATGGGGAAATCTCAGTGATGATATCAATCTTCTTTCTTCTCTCAGTATGCCTATGCTTTCAGAAGAAGCTGCAAAGGAAACCGTTTCTTTTATCGAAGGTATGGCAAAAGAAGGTGACAGTGTTGGAGGTATTCTTGAAACTGCAGTTATCGGTATGCCCGAGGGCGTAGGTGAGCCCTGGTTTGACACAGTTGAAAGTATGCTTTCACACGCACTTTTCTCAATTCCTGCAGTGAAAGGCGTAGAATTCGGAAGGGGATTTGCTTTTTCGGATATGAAAGGCAGTGAAGCCAACGATTCATTCAGAATGGATGAGGATAAAATTGTAACTGTTACCAACAACAACGGCGGAATTAACGGCGGTATTACCAACGGTATGCCAATAATTTTTTCCTGTGCCGTAAAGCCCACTCCCTCCATTTACAAAAAGCAGGACACTGTTGACTTTAAAAAGAAGGAAAATGCACTTTTACAGATTGAGGGCAGACACGACCCTGCAATTATTCACAGAGCGAGAGTAGTTGTTGATTCAATTACGGCTATTGCTCTTTGCGACTTGATTACAATGCGTTTTGGAACAGATTATTTAGGAGAATAAAAATGAAATACGGTCTTATCGGTGAAAAATTAGGCCACAGCTTTTCAAAGACAATCCATGAGAAAATTACTGATTATACATACGAGTTAAAGGAGCTTTCTGAAAATGAGCTTGACTCTTTTATGAAAGAAAAAGCGTTTCTCGGTATTAATGTAACTATTCCCTATAAAAGTAAAGTAATTCCATATCTTGATTATATTGATGAAGCAGCAGAAAAAATCGGTGCGGTGAATACGGTTGTCAACCGTGACGGTAAGCTTTACGGCTACAACACCGATTTTGGCGGAATGAAAATGCTTATCGAAAAAAGCGGTTTTGATTTTGCAAACAGAAAGGTGCTTATACTCGGTACAGGTGGAACTGCAAAAACTGCAAGAGCAGCTGCAGAATTTCTCGGTGCAGCAAAAGTAATCAATGTGGGCAGAAAAAAAGGTGTGTCGGAAAACTACACCGATTACGCAAATGTATATACTCTTCACGGCGATGCCGATTACATTATAAATACAACCCCCCTTGGAATGTATCCCGATTGTGAAAGCTACGCTGTTGAACCTTCATTTTTCACTGAATTGAAGGGTGTTACGGATGTAGTGTATAACCCACTTAAAACAAGATTTTGCCAAAAGGCTGATGAAGCCGGAATAAAAAACGGGGCAGGTCTTTATATGCTGGTGGCTCAGGCTGTCCTCGCTGCAGAAAAGTTCACGGGTAAAGCTCTTGAAACTGCAAAAATTACCGATGAGATATTTAATGAAATTCTCAGGGAAAAGCAGAATGTTGTACTCGTCGGTATGCCCGGAAGCGGAAAGACAACAGTTGGAAAAATCCTTTCTGAAAGGCTTTCAAAAAACTTTGTTGATACTGATGACATTATCAGAGAAAAATATGGCGATATCGGTGAGATTTTCCGCAAGCACGGTGAAGAATACTTCCGTGACAAAGAAGAGGAAATAATAAAAACCGTGGCTTCAGGCAACAGTATGGTTATTGCAACAGGAGGAGGAGTCATTCTCAGAAGCAAAAACATTATGAGCTTAAAGCAGAACGGAAAAGTGGTTTTTCTTGACCGACCTTTACGTGATATTCTGCCAACAGCTGACCGACCTCTTTCGAGAGACAGAGAAGCTCTTGAAAAAAGATATAATGAACGCTATGAAATCTATAAAGCATCGGCAGATACAATTATTTCTGTTGACGGAGATGTTGAAGATACCGTCAGAAAAATTATGGAGCTGATATAATGAAAATTTTAGTTATAAACGGGCCCAATCTCAATATGCTTGGTATAAGAGAGCCCGACCATTACGGAAAAGAAACCTACAGCGACCTTGTTAACAAAATTGAAAGCTACTGCAGCGAAAAGGGTATTTTCGTTGAGTGCTACCAGAGTAACCATGAGGGCTGTCTTGTGGATAAAATTCAGGAGGCTTACGGTAAATTTGACGGTATTGTAATTAATCCGGGAGCCTATACCCATACGAGTATAGCCATTCTTGATGCAGTAAAGTCTGTTATGATTCCAACCGTAGAAGTGCATATTTCAAAGGTTGAGGAAAGAGAAGATTTCCGTCAGACAAGCTACATAAGACTTGCCTGTGTAAAAACAATTACAGGTCTTGGCACAGACGGCTACCTCAGAGCAATTGATTTTCTTGAAGAAGTGATAAAATGAAAGCAATAATTACCCCGTCGGTTTTAAAGGGAGAAATCAAAGCACCACCCTCAAAAAGTATGGCACACAGACTGCTTATTTGTGCAGGACTTGCAGAAGGTGAAAGCAAAATAAAAAATGTGGATTTTTCTGAGGATATTCTTGCAACCATAGATTGTTTAAGGACAATGGGTGCCGATATAAAAACAGAAAATGATAAAGTTACGGTAAAAGGTGCAAGTCCTTTCATAAACGAGGAAAGAGTTTTCTCAGCAAGAGAAAGCGGAAGCACACTCAGGTTTTTTGTACCTATACTTCTCCTTTCGGAAAAAATGCAGACCTTTAAAGGCTACGGCAGATTAATGGAAAGACCTATGTCTGTTTACAGCGAAATCTGCAGGGAAAAAGGACTTTATTTTTCTCAGAAAAGTGGCGCCGTAAAAGTCTGCGGTAAGCTTGAAGGCGGCAAATTTACAATAAAAGGTGACATCAGCAGTCAATTTGTAAGCGGTCTGCTTTTTGCACTGCCTTTTTGTGAGGAAGACAGCACAATTGAACTTATTCCTCCTGTTGAAAGCAGAAGTTATATTGATATGACAATTGATGCTATGAAAAGCTTTGGCGTTAGTGCAGAGTGGAAAAGCGAATGTGTAATTTACATAAAAGGCAATCAGCAGTATAAGAACAGAAAGCTTACTGTTGAAGGTGATTTTTCAAATGCCGCATTCCTTCATTCTTTAAACCTTTTCGGCGGTGATGTAACTGTCAGAGGTCTTAATTCTGCCTCTCTTCAGGGTGATAAAATATACGGTGAATACTTTAAAAAACTCTTTGAAGGCACACCTACTCTTGACGTAAGAAACTGTCCTGACCTTGCACCAATACTCATGACCGTTGCTTCAATGAAAAACGGCGCGGTGCTTACAGGCACAAGACGCCTTAAAATAAAAGAGAGCGACAGAGCCGAAGTGATGAAAGAGGAGCTTTCAAAATTCGGCGCAGATATAACAGTAAAGGAAAATGAGGTTATTGTTGAAAAAGCTCATTTACATTCACCCAAAGAGCCGTTATATGCACATAATGACCACAGAGTTGCGATGTCCCTTTCGGTTATTGCTTCTCTTTACGGTGGAGAAATTGTGGGTGCAGAATGTGTAAAGAAAAGCTATCCCGATTTCTTTGAGCAGATGAAAAAGCTGGGATTGGAGGTAAAGCTCAGTGACGATTAATAAGAATACAAAGTTCCTTATTGTGGGCCTTGGACTTTTAGGCGGAAGCTACGCAAGGGGACTTACGGAAAAAGGCTACTACGTTGAAGCCATTACAAAAGACGAAAAGGATATAGAGTTTGCCCTTCAGCACGAAATGATTAAAAAAGGTACCACTGAGGTAGGTGAGGATATGATAAGAAACGCAGATATCATAATCTTTGCCCTTTATCCCACAACCTTTACTAAGTGGATTGAAACCTACGGCGAGCTTATAAAGCCCGGCACTCTCATAACCGACGTTACGGGTGTAAAAGGCTGTATCGTAGAGAAGATACAGAATATGCTGCCTCCTCTTGTTGAGTTTGTTTCTGCCCATCCCATGGCAGGCCGTGAAGTTTACGGTATTGAAAACAGTGACGAGAGCATTTTCTACGGTGCTAACTACATTGTTGTAACAACAAACAGAAATACAGACGAGGGTGTTGAAGCCTGCAAGAGAATCGGTGAAATTCTCGGCTTTGGAAGGATTTCCGAGCTTTCACCTGAGGCTCATGACGAAATGATAGGCTTCGTTTCACAGCTTACTCATTGTATTGCCGTGTCGCTTATGAACTGTTATGAACACGGTCACCTCGAAAGATATACAGGTGACTCCTTCAGGGATTTAACAAGAATTGCAAGAATCAACGAGAATATGTGGAGTGAGCTTTTCCTTATGAATAAGGAGCCTCTTCTCAGACAAATGGATTTGTTTATAGGTGAGTTCAATAAGCTGAGAAACAGCCTCGTTGAGGATAATACAGAAAAAATGAAAGAAATGATGCGTACTTCAACTGAACGCAGGAAGCTTTTTGATAAATAAATTATATGGAGGAAAAATAAAATGAATATGGATTTCGTATGTAAGCTGCCTATACCTAAGGATATAAAAGCTGAATACCCGATAACAGAAAAGGCAGTTGATATCAAAACTAAAAAAGATAAGGAAATCAGAGATATTTTTGAGGGTAAGGAAAGAAAGCTTATTCTTGTAATCGGCCCCTGCTCTGCAGATAACGAAGAATCAGTAATGGACTATATTGGCAGACTTGCAAAAATTCAGGATGAAGTAAAGGATAAACTTCTTCTTATTCCCAGAATTTACACGAACAAGCCCAGAACAACCGGTGACGGCTACAAGGGTATGCTTCATCAGCCAGACCCTAATGCAGCAGCCGACCTTATAAAGGGTATCGTTGCGATCCGTAAGCTTCATATGAGAGCAATAAACGAAACGGGACTTCCTACTGCAGACGAAATGCTTTACCCTGAAAATTACCGTTATCTTTCAGATCTTCTCTCTTATGTTGCGGTAGGAGCAAGAAGTACCGAAAATCAGCAGCACAGACTTACTGCAAGCGGACTTGACATTCCCGTTGGTATGAAAAACCCCACAGGCGGCGATCTTTCAGTTATGATGAACTCAATCACTGCAGGTCAGCACAGCCATGACTTTATTTACAGAGGCTGGGAAGTACGCTCACACGGTAATGACCTTACTCATGCCATTCTCAGAGGTTATGTTAACGACAGAGGTCAGTCCTTTGCAAACTACCACTATGAGGACCTTGCTACCCTTACTCAGCTTTATGCTGAAAGAGCTCTCAAGAATCCTGCCGTAATTGTTGATACCAACCATGCAAACTCAGGCAAAAAGTGGGCTGAGCAGCCGAGAATTGCAAAAGAGATTCTTCACTCCTGCCGTCACAACAGTGATATGGACAAAATGGTAAAGGGTCTTATGATTGAAAGCTATATTGAAGACGGAGCACAGAAAATAGGTGAGGGCGTTTACGGAAAGAGTATCACCGACCCCTGCCTTGGTTGGGAAAAGACTAAAAAGCTTATACTTGAGATAGCAGATATATATTAAAACAAGTCGCCCTTGAACAGTTCATGTAAAAGGGCGATTATTTATTTTATAAAAATATTAAAATATTGTTTATATCTTCATAGAAATAGCATAGTATAATTATGAAAATAATTGAGGAGGGAAGAAATATGGATCTGTTTTCATTATTGTTTTCAATGCTTGATGTTTATCTTCTGAGAATAAGAAAACTGTATACCTATGTCCTGAACTTTTTTCTTCCTGATTTTGGTGATAATGATAACGATTTTGAAGCGAACAACGCTAATAAGGTACACCTTTGAAAAAAGATTTGATTTTTTCAAAAAAGTTGCGAAATCGTCTTGACAAATCATTATCTTTTTGGTATAGTATAAAAGTCGTCACGAGAGTGAAGGCAACGTGGGAGCATAGCTCAGCTGGGAGAGCATCTGCCTTACAAGCAGAGGGTCACAGGTTCGAGCCCTGTTGTTCCCACCAATGGCCCGGTAGTTCAGTTGGTTAGAACGCTAGCCTGTCACGCTAGAGGTCGACGGTTCGAGCCCGTTCCGGGTCGCCAATTTTGGTTTACTTGCTCGAAATGCCTCTGTAGCTCAGTTGGTAGAGCAGTGGACTGAAAATCCACGTGTCGCTGGTTCGATTCCGGCCGGAGGCACCAAACAATATGCGGATGTAGCTCATCTGGTAGAGCGCCACCTTGCCAAGGTGGAGGTAGCGAGTTCGAGCCTCGTCATCCGCTCCATACGGTACCATAGCCAAGTGGTAAGGCCACGGTCTGCAAAACCGTTATTCCCCAGTTCAAATCTGGGTGGTACCTCCATTGAATTAACCCTCCAATCTGAACCTTAAGTGTTCGATAGAGGGTTTTTTCTTTTCTATAAACATAGATTTTAAGCGGCTTTAGGGCTGCTTTTTTATTTTTCTTCAAAACTACACAAAAACTAAAAAAGTTGAAAATGTGAGTCAAAAATGTGAAATATCAAAAATCTGAACCGTTAGTGTTCGATTGGTATTCACAAAAACCTTGATAGCAGAGTAATACTATATTTTTCGGATAGCTCTTTTATTGCTTCATATTTTTCTTTTTGAG
>JAZSQU010000060.1:0-61929 GCA_045538095.1 Acutalibacteraceae bacterium
AAATTTCAGACGATTCAGAAATCGTATTTTACATATATTCTCTCACCAAAGATTAAACAAAAATCAAGCAGCTGCTTAATTACAACTGCCTGATTCGATTGTTCTGTTTTAACTCTTTACCCCAACTATTGACAAAGAGCCGTAAAAAAATGGCGGTCAATGACCGCCACCTGAAGGCATTACGCTTCTTTTTCTTTTTTCTTAAACTTTGCAAAAATTGCGTTGAGCGCCTTATCAATATAGGGATAAAGGAGCTTTGCAACAAGTACGCCGATAAGTGCGTAGATGATACCAACAATTGCGCCACCGATTACGTCTGTGCAGTAGTGAACCTCTACATAGATACGGCTGAAGCCCATAATTGCTGCAAAAATCGTTGTGGGAATGCCAAGCTTTCTGTCGTGGCAAAGCACTGCAATTGCTGCTGCAAAGGCTGATGAGGTGTGGCCTGAGGGGAAGGAGAAGCTTGAGGGCTGATGAATGTTGAAGTAGGGATACTTGTAAACCTCATACCACCAGTCATAAACCTCAGGGTCAAGATTGAAGGGTCTGGGTCTTGCAATAAGCTCTTTAAGTACAATGTTGTTGAGCACAAGCATTACTACAAGTGCAACAAGAACGCTTACACCTGCTTTGCGATATTTCTTTGTGCAAAGAAGAACAAGACCGAGAACGATGAAAATGATTCCTTCATCGCCAAGAGTTGTGATTGTTGTCATGATTGCTGTAAGGAAGTGACTCTGAATGCTCTGTACCCATTCGAATACGGCAAGGTCAAATCCCAGTAAGCTGTCAAAAAATGCTGTCATTTTGAACTTTTCCTTTCTGTCTTCGTTATTTATATTTACCCTTACGGGATAAACACCTTAAACATCCTTGGGATAATATTCAAACATCCCGTTTTTTATGTCAAGCACACAGTACCGTCCGTCGCAGACTGCACCGGGATTTACGGCAAAAATCCCCGTGGCGGCATCGCTGTAAAGATTTCTTACGTGAGTGTGTCCGTAAAGGGCAAGATTTCCTCTTACTGAAGCTGTTTTATTTATAAGCTCACGAAGGCTGTTCCTCACACCGAAAGAGTCGCCGTGACACGCCATAATTGTCATACCATCTATGTATTTATATGCTTCACGGCTTTCCTGATAGTAGAAATCGTTGTTACCTTTTACCATTATAAACTTTTTATCGGGATAATCGGGTTTCACCTTTTCTATGTCACCAAGACCGTCACCGAGAAAAAATACAATTTCCGCTTCAGTTTCCGTTTCGAGAATTCTTCTCAGAAAATGCACTGCACCATGAGAGTCGGAAAGAACAAGAACTTTCATTCATATCCCTCCCACTTTTTTCATAGAATTTACTGTAGTTACCTGAACTACTGAATATATTATCATAAGTCTGGTGGTTTTTCAATGGATAACGGCACAAAAATTTCCAAAGAACAAATAGAAAATATGAAAACCGAGCTTGAAAAGGCAAAAAAAGACGGTGGCGACATCGGTGCTTTTCTGCAGAAGCATCTCAACAAAGAAGAAGGTGAACGGGTAAAGAAAGTGCTTTCTGACCCGCAGAAGCTTAAAGAGATACTATCCTCTCCCTTCGCAAAAAACTTTATGGAGAAATATGGCAGTAAGGAGTAAAGCTATGGATTTCAGCTCACTGAACCTTGAGAATTTAGGCGATATTATGTCCTCTTTAAGCGAGGATGATATGGAAAAGCTGAACTCATTGGCTTCTGAGCTGTTTACGGATATGGAAAAGAAAAATGAAAAAAGTTCTGAAAAAGCACCCTCAGGCTTTGACCTTTTTTCCGGTCTTGACCCAGCTATGATGTCACGGCTGATGAACATTATAAGTAAGCTTAACTCCGCACCTAAAGACCCTCGTTGTGACTTTATCGCCTCACTGAAGCCGCTTTTGAGCGAAGACAAGCAGCAAAAAGCCGACGAAGCAATTAAAATGCTTCAGCTTCTTTCTCTTATACCTCTTTTGGGTGATACATTTCATCAATGAACGGTAACAAAGATTTTTCGCTTATACTTATTCTCCTTATTCTTCTTATGGGCGAGGGTACTGACGAAACCCTTATTATGGCACTGCTTTATATTCTCACTTGACAAAGAGAGTGCCTTTTAATATAATAAGCTGGTGAATTCAAAAAGGAGGATAACTAAAATGACATACAATTACAAGCCTCACGGCGTTTGCGCAAGAGGAATTACCTTTGACATTGAAGACGGCACAGTTACAAACATTAAATTCAGCGGCGGCTGTTCAGGCAACACTCAGGGCGTTTCGGCCCTTGCAAACGGCATGGATGCAAACGAGCTTATAGAAAGACTTGCAGGTATTCGTTGCGGATTCAAAAACACATCCTGCCCCGACCAGCTTGCAAAGGCAGTTGCAAAAGCTCTTGAAGAATAAAAAAGAGCCGTTGGCTCTTTTTTATTTAAAGTTAAAAGTGGAAAGTTGAAATAATGTCGCACCTTTACTCTTCTGCAAACTGATAGTTATAGTCTGCGAAATTTATAAGCTCAAAAAGGATAAAGAGTTGATTTTATCCGTTTTTAAAAATACAAACAAGAAAAATACGGTCCGCCGATTGAGCAAAGTTGCATCGGCGAACTATTTATTAGAGTCGATAACATAGTTTAGGCGGATATAATCGGAGCGAAGAGACCCTCATTTCAACTTTCAACTTTTAACTTTCAACTCTGAAAAAAAAGCTTATTTCATAAGCTTTTTTTCCGGAAGCTGTGCAACAATTATTGCTGCAAACATCAGTACGCAGCCAATACTTTCTCTCGCAGTCGGAACCTGACTTAAAACAATCATGCCTGCAATTACGGCAAAAACAGATTCAAGACTCATTATCATTGAAGCCACTGTGGGCTGATTCATTCTCTGCTGACCTAAAATCTGCAAGGTGTAGGCTACACCGCTTGACATTATGCCCGAATAAGCAATCGAGGGTGCTGCAGCCTTTATAAGCTCAAAGGAAACTTCTTCGTTTAAAAGCATAGGAACTGCAGCCATAATTCCGCAGATAAAAAACTGCATAGCTGAAAGCTTCACGCCGTCAACGCGAGGTGAAACATAATCAATTACAAGAATATGCACTGCGTAGCAGATTGCACAGGCAAGCACGTAAAAATCTGAGCTCTGAACACTGTTTTCAGTTACGCAGAGAAGATAAAGTCCAACGAGGGAAACGGCAACGCAAAGCCAGATTACGGGTCTGATTTTCTTTTTGAGAGCCACCGAAAAAATCGGCACAAGAAGAATATACAGTGCAGTTATGAAACCTGCCTTGCCCGGTGATGTCCCTTTATCGATACCCATTTGCTGAAGCACCGACGCAACGCAAAGACAAACTCCGCAGGCAAGTCCACCAAGGAGAAAGAATTTTTTATCCTTTGTTTCTGCAGCTTTTTCTGCCCTGTTTTTCTTTTTAAAGATACCCATTATGAGAATAACGGGAACAAGAGAAATACTGCCGAGAAGGCTTCTCAGCGAAATAAAGGTAAAGGGGTCTACATATTCTGCTCCCGTTGTCTGCGCAACAAAAGAGCTGCCCCAGACTATGGCACAAATCATCAGCATTATGCTTCCGGTGAGATTGTTTTTCTTTTCTGTTGTCATTTTAAAATCCTTTCTTCGGCTGTTTTAAGCAAGTGCCGGTATATATTGTCCTAAAAGCGCAAAAAGTGCACACACAATGGGTGCATAAATCAGCGCAGGGAAATAATTGGCAACCTTGATTTTGGTTATACCCATAAGGTTAAGACCGAGGGCAAAAATCATCAGTGAGCCTACGCAGGTGATTTCTGCAATTGCCGCTTCATTGAGCACATTTTCAAGAAGTCCCGAAAGAAGCACAAGACCGCCCTGAAAAACAAACACAAACAACGCTGCGCACATTACACCTATACCGAGAGAGGCTGAGAGCATCATTGAGGAGAAAAAGTCAAGGATACTTTTTGTAAAAAGAGTTGTGTTGTCGCCTTTCAGACCTGCCTCAAGTGAGCCGATAATTGTCATTGCGCCAACGCAGAAAAGCAGACTTGCCGTAACAAAGCCCTCTGCAACACTGACCTTTCCGTTGTCATTCTTTTTCATTTTCTTCTGCAGCATATCCCCTACAGAACTAAGCTTTCCGTCAATGTCCAGAGCTGTTCCCACAAGAGCACCGAGCACCATTGAGATAATTGCAACGAGAACATTCTGCCCTTTGAGCATACCTGAAATACCGATAAAAACGGTGCAAAGACCTATGCCCGTCATTACGGCATCGCTGTATTTTTTTGAAATGCCTTTTTTAAAAACAAGACCGATTGTACTTCCAATGAGCACTGTTGCAACATTTACGAGAACGCCCAACATTTCTGTCACCTCTAAAAATGAAATCTGCAGTAAAGTATAGCACAACATTTTTTTAAAGACAATATTTTACGGAGAGTTTTCAGCAAAACTCTCCGTATTTTTTTAAAATTTTATATCTGAACAAATGCCGTAGTGGTCTGAAAGATACATTCCTGCAATCTGTTCGTCAATAATTTTATACCGTGATACCTCTCTTCCTTCTGAAACAAAGATAAAGTCAATCGGCTTTCTGTCAAAAATATTTGTGCCGTAATTGCTGAAGGTAAGTCCGCTGTCGCTTTCCTTTGCAAGATACTTTGAATCAAAAAGTGTCTCAGTCATTTTATCATAGGCATCTGCACCCTCTTTTGAGTTAAAGTCGCCTGTGCAGACAACGGCGCCCAGCTTTTTGAGCTCTGCAATTTTCTCTGAGAGCACCTCGACCTGCTGTACTCTTGCAGTTTCAAGAATATGGTCAAGGTGAGTGTTTATGTGGGTATAAACCTTGCCGTTTTCTTTGTTTTTAAGCACAGCCCAGGTAGCTATTCTCGGAAGGGATGAGCTTTTGAACTTTGAGCCGAACACTTCAGGAGTATCAGAAAGCCAAAATGTACCGCTATCAAGAAGGTCATACTTGTCTTTCAGATAGAACACTGCACTGTATTCAGTGTTTTTACTGTCATCACGGGCAACACCCACACAATTGTAGCTGTCACCGAGATTTTCTCTCAGAATGCTCATCCATTCTTCAGTTGCTTCCTGAACACCGAATGAGTCAGGCACGTACTGCCTGAGAGCAGACACAATAAGCTGAGAACGGGTTTTAACTGAACCCGGCAGGTCATCCTTACATCTTACATTAAATGAAACAACTCTCGTTTCGTTCTCGTTTTTTTCAGGCACATTCTTTATTTCAAGACTTGCCGGTGTCCACCAACCGAGAGCCATAAAAAAGGAGAGTACAATCGAAGATATACATTTTGCAATTCCCATTTTCGCACCTCTTATTTCTTTTTAACAGATGAAATATACTGTTCAACAAGCTCAGTGATTTCAGGACTCAGCTTTGCAACTGATATAAGCTGTCTTAAGGTAAAGGGCTTAACGGCAAGCATAAGAGGACTCTTAATAAGCTTACCTGCAACGCCACCAACCATGCTTGTGATTTCGTCGCTCTTGAGTATGTCGCCTACTTTATCGTCAAGACTGTAGCAATCGCCTGTATTTTCGTCTTTTTCTACGAACCAGTTGCGCACCATTGAAGCACTGCCTTCGGGAAGGGAATATTCCTTCGGGTATTCTGCAACACCAATAAAGGTGAAGGTTTCTTTCATATCGTCTGCAGTAATAACAACCTTGTTTTCGCCTTCCTTGATTTCAAAGCCGTCAAAGACAAATACTTTGTCTGCAGTTACAGTTTTCTGTTTTCCGTTAACCTTCATAACCACCTTATCGCAGTTTGAGTAAACACGGAAGCTCTGCTCACCGATTTTACGAAGCTCATATCTGCTTCCTACAAGGTGGAAGAATTTTTCCTCTGACCAATAAGCTTTATAGAGGTAGAAAGCGTCTTTCTTAGTCTTTCTGTCAAAAGTTACAAGTCCCTTGTTGTTTCTGCCCTTTGTTCCGCCCTCATTTCTTACAGCTGAGCCGAAGTCGAACATATTCCACACATAAGAGCCCCACATCCACTCAGTTTCCATAATGGTTTTTGCGTAATGCTCGTGGAAAAGCGCCTGATAGCCTTCACTGTAGTCGCCCTGCACGGGATTGTCACTAAAGTAGCCGAGGACTGCTTCTGCACCGTATTCTGAAAGGCAGAGCTTTGCTTCGGGATTTTCCTCTCTGAATTTTAAGAGCCATTCGTCAAGTCCGTCGCAGGTTTTCATATACCAACCGAAATAGTGGTTGTAGCCGAGAATATCGGTAATTCTGTTAAGCTCACTTTTTGAAGAGCACATTGAAAACTGGGCGCAGGTTGTAACTCTTGAGGGGTCAAACATTCTTGCGTAATCGTTAAGCTCTTTAATTGACTCAATAACTGCCTTGTTTTCACTTGCAATTGTAATTTCATTCTGCACACCCCAGCAGAAGATTGAAGCGTGGTGCATATTCTGCTTGATAAGCTCTTCAAGCTGACTGAGAGCATTTGCCTGACCCTTCTTTACAAAACGGGAAATAACGGGAATTTCTGCCCACACAAGAAAGCCCATTTCGTCGCAAAGGTCGTAGAAGTCGCCGGACTGCTGATAGTGGGCAAGTCTCAGTGAGTTTACACCCATTTCCTTTATAATCTGAAGGTCTTCAAGGTGATGCTCCATTGTAAGGGCGTTACCGATATTTTCTCTGTCCTGATGACGGGAAACACCCTTAAGCTTAATGTACTTGCCGTTAAGGAAACAGCCCTTGTTGTTGTCAAAGGCAATTGTTCTGAAGCCGAAACGAAGCTTTTCTTCGTCAACAAGCTGACCGCCCTCATAAAGAGTTGCTCTGAGAGTGTAAAGATAAGGGTTTTCCATACCGTTCCAGAGAATGGGTTTTTCAACCTTAAGTCTACCCTTGTCCTTTGCAGAAGCCACAACCTCTCCCTCTTTGTCGAGCACCTCATAAAGCACACTGACACCTGTACGGTAATTTGAAATTATTGACTTAACCTTAACTGCGCCGTTAGCTTCAGCAGTTACGTAAACGCCCTTGCTGCCGTAATCGTCAAGGCTGAAGTGAACTTCGGGAACATCATAAATAAGGTTAACGTCTCTGTAAAGGCCACCGTAGAAGGTAAAGTCTGCAAGAGTGGGATAAACCTCTTTGTTTTCGCCGTTGTCAACGGTTACTTCCAGGAAGTTTTTCGGTGAGGTAAGCAGGTTTGTAATATCAAAGCGGAAGGTTGAATAACCGCCCTCGTGCTTGCCTGCCTCTTTGCCGTTAATCATTACAGAGCAGACACTGTTTGCGCCCTTGAATTCAAGATAAACCTTTCCGCTGTACTGAGGAAGAATTTTTGTGTAAGTACACGCACCTCTGTAGTAAACTCCGTCAGTGCCACCCTGACCGTCAATTCCGTTCCAGGTATGGGGAAGGTTTACGTTTTCTTTTACACCTTCCTTGCAGAAAACCCAATCCTTGTTAAGGGAAATAATTTTCTTCATACTCTTTTTCTCCTTTATTTTATTTGAGGACACCCTGACGGATGTCCCCTTAATATTTATTCTTCTACATAGCAGGAAACAATTTTTCCCACATACATTCTGTGATAATCCTTAAGTGCATAGTTCTTTGCGTCAAGACTCTTGTCAATAAAGCCCTCAGGGTCAATATCCTGATAATAAAGCTTTTCGCAAACTATTGTAAGTCTGCTTTCCTCAAAGCCCATACTGCCGTCAACAGCTTTTGGTGTGAGTCCTGTTTCCTTAGCCTTATTATAATCTCTGCCGCTGTATCTTCCACAGAAGGTGAGAGCCTTTTTGTATTCATCAGCGAAAAAGCTGAGAGTAAATCTGTCGTTCTTCTCTGTGAATTCATAGGTATAGCGCTGAGGGCGGATGAAGATGAAGCAAACGTCTTCGTTCCAGAGCTCACCCATAGCACCCCAGGAGGCTGTCATTGTGTTATAGCTGTTTTCGTCTCCTGCAGTAATAAGACACCAACTGTCATCAAAGAGTGAAACTGCACTTTCTTTAAGGGTTTTAATATCAATTTTCTTCATAGCTGTACCTCTTGGTTGGTTTATCTTATATCAGTCTATGATTTCTTCAATAAGTTTATCCATCATAATGAGCATTCTTGGAAGGTGGAAGGGGCCCTTGAAGGTGCTGCCCTTACAAGCAGGCTCTGTGGGCTTGCCGTCACGGCGAAGATAGCCGTACCATTCACCGTAGGGTCTGTCGGAGAAATATGTTTTTACATAGTCGAGAGTTTTCTCGAAGCATTCGAAGAAATAATCTTCCTTTGTATCTCTGTATGCCATAAGTGAAGCGATAACGATTTCGTTATGCGGCCACCAAAGCTTCATATCGTGCTCGTAAGCTTCGGGAGGATTGCCGAGACAGTCGAAGAAATAAAGCAGTCCGCCGTATTCCTTATCCCAGCCCTTGTCAAATGCAAAACGGAAGATTTCTCTTGCTGTTTCGTGGATTTCCTCGTTCTGCTGATAGTTAGCTTCTTCCATAAGGAACCAGCTGCATTCAATGTCGTGACCGGGATTTACCACTCTGCCTGCAGTAATGTCACCCATAAACTCACCGTTTACGCCAACACTTTCAAGAGTGCAGCCGAGTTCAGGCTTAAAATGGTACTTGCAGATTTCTTCAACGCACTGCTTGCTGTATGTATCGTAAAGCTCTTTATTCTCCGGGTCAACTCTGCGCATAATTGCAGTTGTGTTAAGGAAAATCATGGGGTCAGCGAGAGCTCTGCCGCTTCTTGTTTCGGGAATTGTTTTTGCACCAAGACCTGTGGGGTCTTTTGCACCGTGGTTAAGGTCATAGATAAGCTTATAAGCCTTTTTAGCTCTTTCGAGATATTCCTTTTCGCCTGTTACACCGTAATATTCAGCGTTTGCAATGCAGTAAAAGCCTTCTGAGAAGCAGTATCTTCTCTGTCTGAGAGGCTTGCCGTCTGCTGTAACTGTAAAGTACATTCTGTCGCCGCATTCACGGTTGATGCAGTACTTTTCCATAAAATCAAGGCAGGATTTTGAAGCAGCAAGCCACTCTTCCTTTACGCCGTAAACATGGCAGAGGTATGCAAAAATCCAGCCGCATCTGCCCTGCATCCATACGCTTTTATCTGTTGAGTAAATTTTACCCTCTCTGTCAAGGCAGGTGTAAACACCGCCGTTTTCCTTGTCAAGACCGTTTTTGAGCCAGAAGTTTATACAGATGTCCAGCTCTTCCTTTGCCCATTTCTGAGCTTCAATTAAAAATTCTTTATTCATAATCATTCACCTAAAAATTCAGCTTTTGCATCGTCAATCATCTTCTTAACTGCTGCTGCCTTGGGCTTACCTTCTTCTGTAAGAGGCATAAGAGGAGCTCTTACAGAACCGATATCAATACCCTGAAGACGAAGAACTTCCTTTGCAGCTGCATACATATTGCAGCCACAGTCGCACATAGCGTAGATAATTGCGTTAACCTTGTGCTGAAGTGCGTTTGCAGTTTTCATATCGCCCTTGTTTACAAGCTCGTCAAGCTTAAGGAAAAGCTCGGGCATAACGCCGTATGTACCGCCGATTCCGCCTTCTGCACCGATTACACGGCCTGCAATAAACTGCTCGTCGGGACCGTTGAAAATTACAACATCGTCGCCGCCAATCATTTTGAAGGTCTGAATATCCTGAGTGGGCATTGATGAGTTCTTTACGCCAACCACTCTGGGATTCTGAAGCATCTTATTGTAAAGAGGAAGAGTGAGGCTTACGCCTGCCAGCTGAGGAATGTTATAAATTACAAAGTCGGTATTGGGAGCTGCTGAGGAAATATCGTTCCAATACTTTGCAATTGCATCCTCGGGAAGTCTGAAGTAGATTGTGGGAATTGAAGCAATTGCGTCAACACCGAGGCTTTCTGCGTGAGCAGCAAGCTCCATTGAATCAGCAGTGTTATTGCAGGCAACGTGAGCAATAATTGTCATTTTGTCGCCGACTGCTTCCATTACTGCTTCAAGAATAAGCTTGCGTTCTTCCTTGCTCTGATAAATGCATTCGCCTGATGAACCGCAGACATAAAGACCCTTTACACCCTTATCGCAAAGATAGGAAGCAAAAGCCTTTGTTCTTTCTGCACTTACTGAGCCGTCATCGTTGTAGCAAGCATAAAAAGCAGGAATGACGCCATGGTATTTTTCAAGATTTCTCATTGTAAAAACTCCTTTTTAAAATCATATATAGACAAATTTTACCACAATATTTTTGTTATGTCTATAAGTTGGCGAATTATTTTAAGAGATTATCTCACTTTGCGGTGTGACAGCTTTGCTTTTTTTAGTGAGCGGAAAAGGGCAGGTACGGGGCGCCGACTGCCGGGCATAAAGCCCGGCAACCTTACGCAATTTTTTTGCGCCCCCTCGATAAGGCGCAAAAAATTTGCGTAAGGTAACAGAATGTTTCATTCTGTTGTCGGCGCCACCTTCACCGTTTCCTCCGTGTATAAAAAAGAGGCTGTCTTGTAACAGCCTCAAATGTGATTCATTTCTGTCCGTAGTATGCCTTAGGACCGTGTTTTCTCATATAGTGCTTATCAAGAAGGTACTGCTCAATGGGCTTTGCTTCAGGGTTAAGCATCTCAGTTCTGCACGCCATTTCAGCTGCTCTTTCCATTACAACTGCGTTATGTACCGCTTCAGAAGCATCTTTGCCCCAGGCAAAGGGGCCGTGTCCTCTTACAACAACACCGGGTACTGCCTTGGGGTTAATGCCCTCAAAGGCTTCGATAATAACAGTTCCTGTGTTCTTTTCATAGGCTTCTTCAACCTCCTCTTTTGTCAGCTGTCTTGTGCAGGGAATAGGGCCGTAGAAATAGTCAGCGTGAGTTGTTCCGTAGGCAGGAATGCTTTTACCTGCCTGTGCCCATGAGGTTGCCCATGAGGAATGGGTGTGGATTACACCGCCGATTTCAGGAAAAGCCTTGTAAAGCTCAAGGTGTGTAGGTGTGTCTGATGAAGGTCTGAGATTGCCTTCAACAATATTACCATCAAGGTCAACAACAACCATGTGCTCAGCTTTCATTTCGTCATATTCAACACCGCTGGGCTTGATTACAACAAGACCGCTTTCTCTGTCAATTTCGCTTACGTTACCCCAGGTAAAGGTAACAAGGCCGTGCTTTGGAAGGTCGAGATTTGCTTTCAATACTTTTTCTTTAAGCTGTTCTAACATTTTTTTATTCTTCCTTTCAGACTGTTGTGTTATTAATAATAAAGGTAGTTACACTGTTTGGTTCAATAGTAGCTCTGAGGATTTTACCCTTTACTTCAGCATTATTTTCCTTGTGCCACTTTTTTCCGCCCTCAGTGTTGCCCGCGGTAACAATAACCTCACTTGTTTCTCCAACTTCAGTAAAGTCAGATAAATCAAACTCTGCTTTTTTATATTTAGCCTTGGAATTTATGGCAACAATCACTACCTTTTTGTTTTCGCCGTCATAAGCGCCTAAGGTGTCCTTATCAATATGTATGAGAGTCATACCCGGTCTTATATAACGGCTGAACTGACCGCAGGTGTAATATTTCTGCGTGAGGATAATTTCCTTTTTGTCGTGGTCACAGCAGGTAAGTCCCCAGAAGCCTTTTGATTCGTCATAATCACCCCAGTCGGGATTTCCTCCGTAGCCATTTTTACTTCTGTGCAAATCCACCGGCAGCCACATTATCCACGCTGAGGGTGAAAGACCGTTGATGTCCTTGATTATCTTCTTTGCAAACCAGAGACCGCTTGCCATATCCCCTGCGTTTTCACCTGCAGTACCTGCCCAGTCGGTTTCGCTCATCCAAAGGTTGAAGCCTTCTTTTTTCCTTAGGTCGCTGAGAGTTTTCATTCTGTGCACCATATATGTGTGGGTGCTGATTCTGCCAATAGCTTTCTTAGCCTCGTCGGTATATTTTTTGTAAGCTGTCACCTGCTTGCTCGTTGAGGTTTCATCAGACGCTGCAACTATTATGTGAGAAAGACCTTCTTTATCAAAGGCTTTTCTTGTTTCCACAATTACAGCCGACTGTCTTTTTCCCGGGTCAATGTGGCAGCCCTCCTGCTTGGGAGAATTAAGCTTCCAGTAATCTGTGTTAGGCTCATTCATAGGCGCAACGCTTTTAATTTTTATTCCCTGCTCTGTTTCAAGATATTTTGAAACGTGGGCAAGATATTCTGCAAACTCAGTTACGCATTCGTCTTTAAGGTTGTTTTCTCTGCCCGTTTTGCTGCCCGAAGAGCAACCGCTGACCGTCATAAAATACGGCGGTGAATTTGAAAACACTTCAACCCAGGCATCTTTTCCTGCTGCCTTGTAACAGTTCTTAAGTACATTGAGCTGGTTTCTGTCAGCTTCATAATTCCACGTTTTTTCTCCCATTTCCTTGTTCAGTTCAAGATAACCGGGAATTGCCGAGTCTGAGCGCTTAATGTGCTTGTGTGACGGGTCATCTCCACCGCCGATATTGTAGCGCATTATATTGAGGTTCAGCCCGTCGGGAGAATAAAACAGCTTTGCCGCTTTTTCTGCAAGTGTGTCGCTGTATCCTAAACGGTGTCCCCACCAACAGATACTGCTGCCCCAGCCTTCAAACACTCCGCCGTTTGTTGTGCTGAAATTATCCGGTGAAACCTTCTTCATATTTATCACACCTTTCGTGTTAGCTTTATTATACATTGATTTCTGCATTTAAAATTATATTTTAGAAATATTGCTTTTTTATTCTTTATTTTAAAGTTCTTTGTTATTGACAAACACACTTGAGATTTAGTACAATATAAAATGGTAAATAATATTTTATAAAGAAAGGAAAAAAGTATGAAGTATATCTGGGAAAATCCCGAAATAATCAAAGAAAACAAAGAAGACGGCCACGTGCTTGCTCTTTGCTACGACAAGGCTGATAATGCCGCAAAAAGAAAAGCTTCTCCTTACAAGCTTTCACTTAACGGAACTTGGAAATTCAGCTGGCTCAAGGGTGTTGTTGAAATGCCCGAAAGATACAGAGAAAAGGACTATGACGATTCAGCCTGGGAAGACATTCAGATTCCGGGCGTGTGGCAGTTCCAGAAGGATTACACAAAACCCTGGTATTACGCAAACTCCTTCCCCAACTGCATCAGCGTTGATAAAGCAAAAATTCCGTCAATTGACATTTCAGGTCAGGAAGTTGCAATGCACAGAACCTATTTTGAAATTCCCGAAAACTGGGACGGCAGAGAAATCCTCCTTCATTTCGGTGCTGCAAAAGCAGGTCTTCGTGTATTCGTAAACGGCGAATATGTGGGCTATTCACAGGGTTCCTTCACTCCCCACGAATTTGACGTAACAGCTTTCGTAAAGCCCGGCAAGAACACTCTTGCTGCTGAAGTTTTCCGTTACACTGACGGTACATATCTTGAAGACCAGGATATGTGGTGGCTCTGCGGTATTTACCGTGAGGTTTATCTTTACAGTGAACCCAAAACAATGCTCCGTGACTTCTTCGTAAGAACAGAACTCGTAAACAACTACACCGACGCTGACCTTACGCTCGACCTTCTTATCAAGGACTACACAGAAGGCGCAAAGAAGGTTAAAATTGAAGCTTCACTTCTTACAGACAGTGACCCACTTGTTCTTGGAAGCACAGAGATTATCACAATCAGCGGTGCAAACAGACTCACCTTTAAAAAGCACATTATAAAGCCTGCTCTCTGGTCAACTGAATTCCCCAACCTTTACACTCTTCTTATAAAATTGGAGTGTGACGGCGTTATTACTTACAAGTCAATCCGTATGGGCTTCAGACAGACAGAAATCGTTGGCGAAAAAATTCTCATCAACGGCAAGCCTCTTCTTATCAGAGGTGTAAACCGTCACGACTTTGACCCCGATTTCGGCTGGGCAGTACCCGACGAGAGATATATTCAGGACTTCAACATTATGAAGCAGAATAACATCAACTCAATCCGTACAAGCCATTATCCCAATGACCCGAGATTCTACGACCTTTGCGATGAATACGGCTTCTATGTAATGGACGAATGCGACCTTGAAACTCACGGTGTAAGAAGAAAGAATGTTCCCGGTGACAATCCGATGTGGACAAAGGCTGTTGTTGACCGTATGGAAAGAATGGTGCTTCGTGACCGTAACCATCCCTGCGTATTTATGTGGAGTCTCGGTAACGAGGCAGGCGACGGCAGCAACTTTATGAGAATGAAGCAGGCAGCCCTTAAGCTTGACACCACAAGACAGTTCCACTATGAGGGCGACTTTGACTTTACAAAGAGTGACGTAATCAGCCGTATGTATCCCACAGAGGATCAGGTTGAAAAGCTGGGTAAAAAAGAACCTCTTACAATCACCTGGTTTGACAATATTGCAAACGCTCTTGCCGCTGACAGCAAGCCCATTCCCAAGGAGCTTTACACCAAACCCGTTGTATTCTGTGAATATGCTCACGCTATGGAAAACAGTCTCGGTAACTTCCAGGAATATATGGATGCTTTTGAAAAGTACGACAACCTCTGCGGCGGTTATATCTGGGACTTTGTTGACCAGGCAATTCACAAGAAGGGCGAAAACGGCGAAGATATCTGGCTTTACGGTACAGACTACAACGAAAAGAAAATCTGGATTGAGCCTCCTTACAACACCTGTGCTATTACGGGCAGTAACGTTTACTTCAATGCAAACGGCATCATCGCTGCTGACAGAAAGGTTCATCCTTCAATTCACGAGGTAAGAAAGGTTTACTGCGAAATTCAGGTTAAGGATATCGACAAAGCAAACGGAAAGTTCCTTCTTAAGAACAAGCAGATGTTCTCAGACCTTTCAGAGTTCGATATTGCTTATCTTATCACTGCAAACGGTGAAAAGATTGCAGACGGACTTCTCCCGAGAGAAGATTTTGAAGCTCTCGCTCCTCTTTCAGAAAAAGAGTTCACCCTCGACTACAAGGGTGCTGACAAGGAAAAGGGCGAAATTATAATCACCTTCTCCTTCCTCAGACGTAACGACTGTCGCTTTGCAAAGGCAGGTTACGAGCAGGGCTTTGATCAGTTCATTCTCAAGGCAGCTGAAAAGGAAGAAGAAAAGCAGTATGATGGCAAAGTGAAAATCATCGGTGAAGAAAAAGACTTCACAGTTTACGGTGAAGGTTTTGAATACAGCTTCAAGGGCGGTTTTCTCACTTCACTTAAGAAAAACGGCAAGGATTATCTTATTGGTGCTCTCAAACCCAACTACTACAGAGCTCTTACGGATAACGATATTGACTTCCTTAACTTCGTTCCTCCCCTTATCCCCTTCCATCCTCTTTACACATGGAGAAGATCAAGCAAATCTCTTAAGGCATCAAAGATTTTCGTTCACCTTTACAGCCACGGTGCTCTTGTTGAAACAACAGTTTCTGCTCAGGCTATGAAGAACGTTAAGATTATCTATAACATCTATCCCGACGGAAAGATTGACGTTAAGCATCAGGGCGCTCCCATTATGGATATGGTGCGTTTCGGTACTGTTCTTACAATGCCGAGAGAATTTGACAACGTTAAGTGGTACGGCAAAGGTCCCCACGAAAACTACATCGACCGTCGTGTAGGTGCAAGAGTAGGTCTTTTCGAAATGAGCGTAACAGATATGGAACACCATTATATGCGTCCTCAGGAAAACGGTCACAGAACTGATGTGCGTTATATGGAAATCAGAAACGCTGAGGGTGAAGGTCTCAGATTCACACAGAAGGGTGAGCTTCCCTTTGCAATCAACTGTCACCACTACTCAATTGATGACCTTGACAAGGCTACTCACATCCACAAGCTCACTCATAAGGATATGACTACTGTTTGTATCGATCTTATGCAGAGAGGTATCGGTGGCGATACACCGGGTAACGCTTGTCTCCGTGAGCCCTACATTATGCATGCAAAGACAAAGTATTCATACGAATACAGTATCGAAGTGCTGTAATTTCGGACTGTCGATAAACGCACAAGAACGTGCAAAAGAAAGCTCCGAAAAAATAAAAGCTCAGATAATTTGAATTTTAATCTATAATATTTAATGGACACAACATCGAGTTGTGTCCATTAAACTTTTGCACTTGAACTTTTTTCGCCCTCTCGGAGTACCTATGTACGCCTTCGGGGCGAAGAAAAGCTCATCTTGCACATTTCTCGCCAGCCTGATCCCATCAGTTTTTTATCCGACGTTTCTTTTTTATCTGAAAATAATTCTCTTTTTGCCGTTTAATTCAATTTCATATTTCTTTACGTTAAAGGTGCTTTCGATTTTTCCACTCTGAAGCACCTCTTCTTTTTTGCCTGAAATCACTACCCTGCCCTCATCAAGCAGAAGAATATAATCGGCAATTTCAGCAGCCATGCTTAAATCGTGCATAACCGTTATGAGTGTCTTTTTGTGCTTTTCCTTAAGCTGACAGAGAAGTGAAATAAACTCCTTCTGAAACTGCACATCCATATAGGTTGTAGGCTCGTCAAGCGCAACAACTCTTGTATTCTGCGCTAACACCATGGTCACATAAGCCTTTTGCTTTTCGCCACCTGAAAGCTCAGTGAGTCTTTTATGGCGGATTTTTTCTGTACCTACATCAGCAATCGCCTTTTCAATCTGCTCTTTGTCCTTGTCTGAAAGTCGTTTTCCCATATCTATATACGGTGTTCTGCCCATAGCAACAAGATTTTCCACCGTTACGGGTACTGAAGGCAGAGATTGAGGCAGAAAGGAAATATAAGCAGCCCTTTGCCTCTGTGGCATCAGCGCAAGGTCTTTATCATCGTAATGAATTGTTCCTTGGTATTTGCTCTCACCTGTAAGGCAGGAAAGCAGGGTCGATTTGCCGCTTCCGTTTTTTCCGATTATAACCGTCAGTGTGTGAGGTTTCAGAGAAAATGATATATCTTTCAGGATTTCTTTCTTGTTTTTAACTACACTTATATTCTTAAGTTCAAGCATTTTTCTCCCTCCTTAACACCATATAAAGAAGGAAAGGTGCACCCACAAAGGACATAACCACACCGACAGGTACTTCAGAGGGCGCAAAAACTGTTCTGCCCACAAGGTCAGCAAGCACTACCGTAATTCCACCCAAAGGCCCCGAAGCAAGGAGCATTTTTCTTGTGCTTGTGTCGGTGATTCTTCGTACAATATGAGGCACAACAAGTCCCACAAAGCCGAGAAGCCCTGCAAAAGACACCACTGCAGCTGCACTGAGTCCCGCCAAAATAAGACTGATTATTCTAAGCTCTCTGACTTTTATGCCGAGAGAGGTTGCAAGGCTATCACCAAGACAAAGGGTATCAATCCGTGAGGAAAGAACAACAGAAACTGCAAAAGCAAACAGTATTATCACTGCAGGCAAAAGCAGCTCCATATAATCCACACCTGAAACTCCACCCACGGAAAAGTGGCTGTAATCCATAAGCATATCAGGGTTGAGGTAAGTAAGGAAAGAAATGCCTGCATTGAGCACAGCAGTTATTGCAACACCGCAAAGAATAACTGCAGTTTTTGAAAAACGCCCTTTTGAAGCCACTGCAAGAATTATTACGGTTGTTGCCAAAGCTCCTGCAAAAGCACCGACAGGTCTAAAAAAGACTGCGTTCGGCACGAGGAACATCAGAAGCACCATAGAAAAACCTGCACCGGCATTGACGCCTATTATATTAGGCGAGGCAAGCTCGTTACCCGTTACATTCTGAAGCAATACACCTGAAAGGGAAAGTCCTGCACCGGCAAGGACAGAGGCAAGTATCCTCGGAAGCCTCAGCTGAAAAAGGATAAAGCTTTCTGTCTGCAGCGCCCTATCCATAAAAATTGCACCTAAAAACTCCTTTGTGCTCATATTCGTACTGCCAAAGCGCAGAGATAAAACACAGCAAAAGAGTAAAATCAGCATAAGGCCGATTTCGCCGTACACTGATTTATAAAGTTGTTTTTTAAACATAAACATCACTCATTGTTTAAAATTGAGGAAATATATCTGTAGCTTTCAGCCCATCTTCCGCAAGGCTTATACTGAAACAGCTCTTTTGGAAGAAAATAAACCTTTTTATTTTTTACGGCATCAAGCTCGGCATACTCCTTTGTTCTGAGAAGGTTTTCCATATATGCCTTACTGTTTTCGTAATCGCCCATAACGGAAACAAAAATATAGTCAGGGTTTTCTCTGAGAATCTCCTCGGCACTCAGACCGTCAAGAAGAACCTCTGCTCTATCTGCAATATTCACACACCCTAAATCTTCAAGAATTTTTGCAGCGAAATTATCGTCGGCTTTTTTTGCTTTTGCTGAATTTGCAGACGAACCTGAACGGATAAAAAGCACCTTTGGCCCATCTGTTCTTTTTTTCTCGCTTATTATCTTTTCAATTTGGAGCTGAGCATTTTCGCCGTACTTCTTATAATTTTCGCTATTGTCCGTAATTTTTGCCAACACTTTAAGAATCACGAGATAATCCTCAAAGGTATCCATTCTCATAAGTGCCACGGGAATACCAGCTTTTTTTAAGAAAGATGCTACTTCCCTGTGCGCCGGAATATCTGCCGAGGCAATTACAAAATCAGGTTTCAGCATAACAAGTTTTTCCTTGTCAATTGTTTTACCTGCTCCCGTGTCTACAAGCTCAGTGTCTTCTCTTGCAAAACCTCTTTGGGTGGTTTCGCCTACAGTTGCATAAATTTCCCCTCCTGCTTCAAGCCAGCATTCGGCAAGAGAGGAAAAGAGCACTGCAGTTTTCTGCGGCTTATGAGAAAGTTCAATAATATTACTTTCACTGTCTGTAAAGGTCAGGTAAGTCCCACTGTCTGACGGCTGTCTGTTTGTTTCAACTGTTCCTGAAATAAGAATTACCAAGACAACAAAAACAATGGACACTATTATACTTTTTTTATTCATCCTTTAAAATCTCGTCTTTTCTTTCAAGTATTTCGTCGGTAAGCACTACATTTTTTACACTTTCAAAACCTACTCTTGCAATTGTATCGGCAAAACGTTCACCCGGTGCGCCCTTTTCTCTGTAGAAAAGGATAGTCTTTTCAATTGCTGAAAGGATTTCTTCCTCTGTTTCAAAAATAAAATCTACAGCAGTTCCTCTGCCTGCTTTTTTGCCCCAACGACCACCGAGATATAAACGGTAACCGGCTTCCTGAATATCCATTCCGTCAAGCTTACATACACCTACACATCTTCCGCAGTTGTTGCACTTTTCGATATCAATTACGGGGATTTTGCCATCCATTGTAATTGCACCCATAGGACAGTTTTTTGCACAAAGGCCGCAACCCTTGCACTTTTCTTCGTTTACAACGGGCTTTCGCTGACCGATAACACCAACATCGTTAATATCAGGCTTAACGCAGTTATTTGGACAACCGCCAACAGCAATTTTAAATTTATGAGGAAGCTTCACCCCGTGATAACCCACATAAAAGCTTTCGTGGATTTTCTCTGAAAGTGAGAATGTGTCAATAAGGCCGTACTGACAGGTTGTTCCCTTGCAAGACACAACAGGGCGCACCTTTGGACCCGTGCCGCCGCACTCAATTCCCTTTGAGTTTATAAAAGCAATAAAGTCATCCACATTGTTGTAAGGAATGCCCTGAATTTCAATTGTCATTCTTGAAGTCATAGCAAGCTGACCTGAACCGAATTTATCGGCAGCCTCAGCAGCAGAGCGCATAAAATCAGAAGTCACCTTACCGTTGCGTGTAATTATTCTGCAATTAAAACTGTCTTCGCTTGTTTTATCCCTCAAAAAGCCGAGACCTTTAAGTCTTGCGACCTCCGATGAAGGCACTGTACAAACAGGATATTCGATTTTTTTCATATTAAACATCTCCAAAAAAGTATATTAACAGTATATCAGTATACACAGATTTTTTCAAGTGTTAAACGGAATAAGGCACGACAAAAGCCCCCACCTCATAAGAGATGGGGGCTGAAGCTTGATTAAGTTTAGAAACTCTGCCCTGACTTATCTGAAAATACCGAAGATCTTAGCGAAGAATTCCTTAATCTTCTTGATGAGTCTCTGGAACCAGTTGAGTGTTTCTTCTGCTTCATCTTCTGCTTCCTTGTGGTCTTCATCAGGACCAACAGTCTCATACCAGATACCGGTCATCTGTTCCATTACACGGGCAATGCTGCCGTATACGCATGTTGAACCGTTAGCGATGTCGGTGAAGAGCTTCTTGAAGATTTCCTGAATGCTCTGGAAGTCTTTCTGGAATACCTGGTCAACAACAACTGCAATACCAAGAGCCTGGAAGAGAGCCGTTACGATAATATCAGGTATACCGTAAGCTGCGCCGGTCTTGAAGAGCTGATCAATTGCATATCTTACTGTCTGCTCTGAGCCAGCCTTGAGATCAAATACTGCAACGAGCCACTGAACAAGAGCTTCTCTGTTGTGAGCATCTCCGAACATCTTAAAGATCCATGTGAATACGAGTGTAAGAGTATCACCCTTATCTGATGTAATGAATGTCTGAGTTGCCTTGTTCTGCCAATCCTCGTATCCGTTCGGGTAATTTTCAATATACGGATGCGGGTTGGTCGGTGTATTGAAGGAGTTAGCAGCAAGTGAACGTGATGTAGCAACTTCCTTCTTGCCTGAGCCTACCTGAGCGAGCTTGTAGAAGTCGATTTCAGGAATTCTGAAGTCGTACTTAGCACCAAGAATTTCGCCAAGAAGACCACCTACGTCGATACCGTGGAGAATCTTACCAAGCTCAAGACCGCTGAGAAGGTCTTCAAATCCGGGAATGATACCTGAGATTACGTTGAGAAGTCCGAATACGGGAGCTGCAACGTTTCTTACTGTCAGGAACAATCCTTCGTTTGAAAGGAAGTATCCAAGGTTGGGAAGAATTTCAAGGAGCTTATCTACAGGCTTATCAAGGAGTCTGTTTGCCCAAACAGCGATTCTGTTAAGCACATAACCGAGAACCTGAGTTTCGTCCTGAGCCACGAGAGCTTCGTACTGTGCCTGAGTCTTAACTTCAGCTGCAGTGAGACCGAATGCTTCGAGGAGAGGAATGATACCGTAATCATATCCGTTACCGCCACCGATTGTGATGAGGTCAAGGATTCTGAGACCGGTGCCTTCGCCCATAAGGAGAAGCTTGAGTACGGGGTTAAGCGGTGTAAGAACGCCTGCAAGAGCCTGAACAAGCTGTTCAATGTTGCCTGTTGCAACATTCCAGTTTACATTTGCATCCTGGAATGAACCTACCTGAGCCCATGATGTCTTACCTCTGAGCATATTAGCTGCTCCCTGGAGGTAACCTCTTGTAGCTGCAAGACGGTTGATTTCATTGTAGAAGCCTTCAACAGTGAGGTCAAGGTGAACAACTTCGCCTGTCTTCTCACCATCCTTGACTACTGCAATTTCAAGGCCTGCAATTGCTTCAAGAATGGGTTCAACTGATTCGCCTGCGAGGAGACCTACGATAAGGTCAAGGAGCATATTGACTGTGCCGTTGGATACAAGCTTGTGCGCGCCACCAATCTGAATGTTCATCAGAAGTTCCTTGAGGCTGTTGCCAACGCCTGCAGTCTTAAGAATGCTGTTAATAAGGTTATCAATGTTTGCAGCAATAATGTCTGCGTTAGTTTCTGTAAGGAAACCGTATGATCTGTAATCAAACTTGTTAAGAGTGATAGGTCTGTTCTGTACGGGAATGTAACTTACAGAACCATTACCGAGGAGACCTACGATAAGGTCAAGGATACTTGTGGGATCCTTGATGATATCTTCGATAAGTCCTTCGAAGGTACCAAGGTCAAGATTCAGTGCTTCCTTAAGAGCCTTCCAGTTTTCTTCTGTAAGAATTGTCTTAAGAAGGATGTAGAAGGTGTCACCGAGGTCGCCCTTGAGGTTCTTATAAGCGCCACCACCATAGATATCGAATGCAGTTGACATCTTAGATGTACTGAAGTCGCCCTTACCGTTATTGTCTGCATCAGCTGCTGCTGTGCGGGCAATTGTTGTCCAGTTAAGGTCTACACTGATACCGAGAGGCTTACCGTCGATTGCAATACCGCTTACAAGGTTGTTGATGAGATTTGAAAGGTCACCGCCGTCAATCTGGAGAGTAAGACCTGCTTCAACGCCCGGATGAGCCTTGCCGAGGTATGTTTCAAGTACGGGATATGTTACAGCGTCTGCTGCGCCAATGTTACCGATGTTGATCTTGATAGCAATCGGGAAGATAGGATCTACAGCCTTGATGAGAACATTTATGGGAGCAATGAGGTTTTCAACTATTGTTCCGAGGTTGCCGTTAGCAAGCACATAGCTGAGGTTAGCGAGGATTTCAAGAACGCTCTTAATGGGAGCCTTGAGAATTTCGTCAACTCTGCCGAAGAGTGCTGTAAGAACATAGTGAAGTGTGCTGCCATTATGTGCTGCAACGTAAGCTTCATACTGAGCCTGGTTGTAGATGTTCTGAACACCGAAGATTTCAAGGAGCGGAATGATTGCATAGTTGTAACCGTTGCCGCCGCATACGTTGATACCGTCAAGGATTGAAAGTGTCTTTCCGTCGAAGGTGTTGTATGCATCGTTTGCATCGAAGTCAGCTCTTACCATACCACCCATGAGAATGAGCTCAAGGATGCAGTCAAGAGGAAGAAGCATGTCACAGATAAGTGCAATGAATGCGTCAACTGTTGTTACGCCCCATGCGAAGTTGTCAGCAACCATTACAGGTTTGCCGTCTTCACCGAGAACAACCTGACCGTTTTCATCCTTCTGTTCTACACTGTGGTTTGCCCATACTTCTGCCCATGTTTTAGCTGAGCCGATGTAAGCACCGAGTTTTGAACCGAACTTAGTCTTAGCAAATGCCTGAGGAGCAATGCTGAAGTTTTCACCGTCGTTCTTGAGGTTGGAGAGATCACCAACAAGGTCTTCAATCATTGTAAGTGTATCGATGGGAAGACCTGCAAGAAGCTTAGCAATTTCGCTCACGAGGAGGTTAGCGATTTCATCCTTAACGAAGAGCGGATATACAAGACCGCCAAGGTCTGCAGATGCGTTTTCTGAATCTCCGCCGATGAGGTTCATAACTACGGGGATAAGAGCGTCGAGACCCTTAAGTGTTTCGTTAAGCTGCTGATGAGCCTGTTCACCTGAAGCATATTCTACGTCGATCTTATCAACTTCGGGCTGTACATAAGTCTTGTATTCTACAAGGTACTTATTGAGGAGCATGAGAAGGAGATCGATAAGTTCGTTGTCCTTACCTGCAAGTGAAGTGATGATGTCGTAAATCATGTTGGGTGACTCTGTGCCGTCTTCGTTAACTGTTGTCTTTTCGAGACCGATAAGGTCGCAGAGGATGTTAAGGAAGTCAGTTGTAAGTACTGTTGAAAGTACATACATAATAGCGTTACCGCCGTGAGTCTGCCACTTAGTGATATCAGTCTTTTCAGCTGCGTTTGCAGGTTCAAGTACCTGAACTGAAGCCTTAGCGAGGTCAAGGAAGAATGTATCGGGAAGTGCATTTACTACCTGAACAACCTTCTTGTATACGCCTTCTTCAACTTCAACATATGTTGAGTTCTTATCAGCTTCTGCCTGAGCCTTAGTATATGTCTTACCTTCTTCATAGATGTTGATACCGCCGAGGATACCGTTGAGAAGGTCAACAAGGATTGCACCGTTGTTACCTGCGATATTGATGATGTTGGTCAGGTTAAGAGGCTTGCCACCGGGAAGAGTTACCTTAATAAGTCCGCCGAGGAGTGAGTCAAGCTGAGCTCTTGAAATTACACCGCCGAGAGCATCAACGATACCGAGGATGGGAGCTGCAAGGTTCTGGATAGCCACTGCAACATCATCGTTTGCGATGAAGAAGCTGAGGTTAGCCACTACTGTAAGGATAGTTGTAAGAGGAGCATTGACGATATGGCTTACGAGGCCGATCTGGTCGTCGATAATGAAGTCGAGAACCTTCTTGATAGCTTCGTTAGCTGTTGCTGCTTCCTGACCTGTAATCACTGACTTGTTCGCACCGTTGTTAAGTTCTTCAAGGCCGAGACCCTGGAAGATAAGCGGAACAAGAGCTGTTGCATAAGCGTTGCCGCCCTTGAGAGTTACTGATGCCTTTTCGCCTTCGTTCTCGATTGAGATTACAAGGTCTTCACCTGTAAGAAGGAATGCAAGAATGCTTTCGAGAGGCTTGAGCATATCAAGGAGAGCACCTACCCAAGCGTCCTTACCGGATACGCCTGAGAATACTTGCTTGTAAACAACCTTAACCTGAGCTGAACCGTCTTCGTTGAGAACGGGTGCGTTATTTTCGTCAAGTACGGGAATTTCTTCCTTAATGTTGTTTTCTGCAACATCTGCCCAGGTTTCAGCGTTACCTACATATGTGATAAACTGTGAGTTACCTGTAGCTGCAGCAAATGCCTTAGGAGCAAGGTCAATGCCGAGGATATCGTTAAGAGTCTTAATAAGATCTGCACCGAGACCCTTGAGTACACCGAGAAGAGCGCCTGTAATTGTTGCCATCATATCATCGGTGAAGAGGAGATCGTTGAGGAGATAATCCACGATATCGCTAAGATCTGCGTCGTCTTCGAGAGCAACTGCCATCTTGTTGATGAATGTGTAATCTTCTACCTTTACGCCGTCCTTCGGAGCACCGAGGAGCTTGATGATTACGGGAGCACCTGCTACAAGTACTCTGTCAAGGCTTGCAACTGCGCCTTCAGCGTCGTCGCCTCTTGAAACTGCAAGTTTGCCAAGAGCCTTGAATACGTAGGGAAGAGCGTCAACCTTGTATTCACCTGTGAAGATGAGTACTACTGCTGCCACGATACCCTTAATGGATTCGGGACTGCCGATGAGTTCTTCGATTACGCCCTTAAGAGTGGGATCCATATCCTTAAGGAGACCTGTTACGAGGTTATAGATATTCTCACAGTTATCTTCTGTAAGAACTGTGTCAAGGAGCGTTACGAGTGCGTTTGCGGGATCGCCGGTGAGGTTAACAAGGTCGGGAGTTGCGGGATTCTTAACTGTACCGATGTTGTAAACCTGCTTTGTACCGGTTGTGAGAATCTTGCCGGCAGCATCCTTCTTAGCCATCTTAGCAGCAATTGCTGTCCAATCAAGGTCAAGGTGGAGCTTGAGCTCAACTTCGCCGATCTTAAGGTCGCCGATAAGGCCGTTGATAAGTTCTGCGAGGTCAGCGCCTGCAACATTCACTGTGATACCTGCGGGTACGCCGTCGTGTTCTTCACCGAGATAAAGTCCGATGATTTCGTCTGCTGCAACGTCAATTCTGATTGCAAGCGGGAAGAGGTCATCTACTTCGTTAATAAGAGTATTAAGAGGAGCGAGAAGGTTATCAGCAATTGCGTTGATACCGTCTGAACCGATGAAGTAGAAGAGGTTAGCAAGTCTTGAAAGAAGTTCATTGAGAGGATTATCGAGGATTTCGTTAACTTCGCCAATGAGTGTTTCAAGGATGTACTTGAGTGATGAGCCATCAGCTGCTACCTGAGCATCATATTCAGCCTGAGTCTTAAGACCGGTTGCACCGAATGCTTCAAGGAGAGGAATGATTGCGTAGTTGTAACCAACGCCGCCCATAATTCTGATGTCTTCACGGTTGCCTTCTGTATCTTCGAGAGCGATAATGGGTTTACCACTGAGAAGGATCTGGAAGATAATATCAAGAGGCTGGAGAAGATCACATACGAGAGGAACGAGATCGTTGAGATCATCAATCTTCCAATCATATTCGCTGTACATCTTGCTGTTGTGTGTACCGGCAACAAGGTTGCCTTCCTTATCAGTTGTACGTTCAACTACAACTTCTGCTGTTTCGGGATTACCGTCAACGTCAGCAGTTGTAAGGTCAGCCTTAGCTGAGTAGTACTTCTGTTCATTGCCTTCTGCATCTTCATACTTGTATTCGTATGAGTATACAGGTGTAAGCTCATAAGTCTGAGCTGCTTCGCCTTCACCTACAGTAATTTCTGTTGTGCCGGCGGGCTTGAAGACTGTAATTGTCTGTTCTTCAACAGCAGGTACATAGCCTTCTTCGCCTTCTTCACCTATTGCATCCTTAGCAGGAATTGTGTAGGTGTATTCGTACTGGGTGTAATTAGCCTGAACTTCTGCCCATGTCTTTGCATCACCGATGAAGTTCTTAAGTTCTGAACCGAACTTAACTGCATCGTTTTCTGTCCAGAGTGTGGGATTGAGAGTTGTGAGCTTGATATTTGTGAGCTCGTTTACGTATGCGAGAATTGCATCAATGTCAAGACCGCTGAGTACGGGAACAAGCGCGTTCATAATGAGGTTTGCAAGGTCAGCGTCTGCGATAAGACCGTTGATGAGACCGCCAAGAGTCTTGCCGTCAGCAACCATAGCGATTACTGTGTTAAGAAGCGGATCGAGAGCTGCAATTGCATTTGAGGTGTTGTCGTTGTTAAGGAGAGCGTTGCCGTTTTCGTCCTTACCGAAGTTTGCGTAAGGAGCTGCAGCAGTTGTGCCAACAGGAAGTGTATCCTGTTCAACCTTAGTGTAAACAACCTTGTAATCGTTGAGAAGCATTACAAGAACGTCAACAAGTTCATTTTCCTTATCAGCCATTGTGAGAACTGTTGCTCCAATACCCTGGCTGAGGTCAAGACCAACCTTCTTGAGGATTGTCTCGAAGAAGTCATAGTCAAGAACTGTTGAAAGAACGTACATAAGTGCATCACCGGTGTTGATTGTCCAGCTGTCAACATCCTTACCTACTGTTGTTACAGCAGTATCCTGATATTCGTTGTCTTCAACAACATACTTAGCGAATGTCTTGAAGAAGTCATCGGGAAGAAGGTTGATTACCTGAAGAACCTTGTAGTAAACCTTAACGGGAATCTTTTCACCCTTTTCGTCAACTACGAATACAGTTTCACCTGCATCGTTTGTAGTTGTCTCATAAACTACATTGCCTTCATCGTCTGTCTTATCAACCGGCCACCAGTTGAATTCGGGATGAGCATCTGCATATGCCTTATCGTATACAACGATCTGGCTTTCCTTCTTGCCGTCTACTTCAACAACTACCTTTTCGTAAGCTCTGATACCACCTACAAGTTCGTTGATGATAGCTACAAGACCTTCACCTTCATTACCAGCAATGTTGATAATGTTGGTGATGTTGAGAGCCTTACCGCCGGGAAGAGTAATCTTAGCGAGACCTTCGATAAGTGTATCAAGATCTTCTCTTGAAAGGAGTGATTCAGCAAGCTCAAGGATACCGAATACGGGAGCGATGAGGTTCTGAATAAGCTCATCAAGGTTGCCGTTTGCAAGGAAGAAGCTGAGGTTACCAACAACCTTAAGGATTGAGGTAAGAGGAGCTTCGCAGATTGCGTCTACAACACCCTTAGTATCAGCTGTACCGAGAAGTGCATCTACGATGTAGCCGAGAGCGTCAGTTGTTGATGCAGTGTCAGCAGGAAGGTTTACGCCAAGCTGCTTAGCACCGAGAGCGTTGAGGAGAGGAACGATTGCGTTAGCGTAACCGTTTGCACCCCAGAGTTCAACACCTTCAATATTGAATGAAAGTTTCTTGCCTGCGAACAGGAAGTCAAGGATCGGATTAAGAGGCTTGAGAAGGTCGATGAATGTTCCGATAAATGCATCCTTACCGCTGATGTTCCAGCTTTCTGCATATACCCATTCATCCTTAGTGTTCTTATCAGCGTTAGCTTCACGAACGTCAGCCCATGTAATTGCTGCCTTTTCTTCTGCTGTTGCATCTTCTTCATAAGCGTTAGCAACGTAATCGATAAGTGCTTCGTTACCTGTCTTATCAGCGAATGCTACAGGCATAAGGTCAATGGGAAGGATTGTTGCAATAATACCTGCAAGGTCTGCAGTGATTGCATCTGCAAGGATATTATTGAGAAGTCCCATAACTGTGTCGAAGTTTTCCTTTGTGAATGCAAATTCACCGAGGAGCCAAGCTACAAGGTCACTGAGTGTATCGTTATCGTCAAGTGCTAGAGCCATCTTGTTGAAGAATGTGTAATCTTCTACCTTAACATCTTCAGCAGGTGTACCGATAAGCTTGATTACGCCAACTGCTTCACGAGCGATCATAGCATCGAACTTGCTGATAGCTGAGTTGATTTCAGCGTTCTTGTAGTTGAAGTTAAGTTCGCCGAGGAACTTGTATGCGAATGCAAGAGGATAGCCTGTCATAGCACCTTCACCTGTAAGGAGAAGAACTACTACGCCGATAAGCTTTTCAAATGCATCGGGATCTGAAAGGATGTCGTCGAGGATATCCTTAACTTCCTGAGGAGCGTCCTTAAGGAGACCTTCAATAAGGGTCTTAAGAGCTTCAGTGTTGTCCTGAGTGAGAAGCACCTGAAGAAGTGTAATGAATGTATCAACAACGTGTCCTTCGATGTTGTAATACTCACCGTCTGCGTATTCGGTGTCACCGTTTACGTTTTCGTAAGCATCGTAATCCATAGCGGATTCTGTTTTAGCAATCTTAGCGCCTGTTTCGTTCTGCTTGGTTTCATCTTCTGTCTTAGCCATCATAGCTGCAATCTTGAGCCAATCAAGGTCAAGGCTGAGGCCAAGCTTAGTACCGTTAATTTCGATACCGCCAAGGAGATCGTTAAGGAGAGTTGCAAGAGCATTTGCTTCAACGTTGAGAGTAATACCTGCGGGAACACCTGCGTGTGCCTTACCAAGGTATGTTTCAACAATCTGAGCACCTTCGATACCAACCTTGCTTACATCAATGCTGATAGCAAGCGGGAAGACGGGATCTACTTCTGCAATAAGAGTATTTACAGGAGCAAGAAGGTTCTTAGCAAGATCGTTGATAGCGTTGTTACCAATGAAGTAGAAGAGGTTTGCAAGTCTTGACATAAGCTGTGATACAGGAGCTGCAAGGATTTCTTCAACTTCACCGAAGAGTACGTCAAGAACATATTCAAGGTGTGAGCCCTTAGCCTGTGAATATTCTTCATATTCAGCCTGTGACTTAAGTTCTGATGCACCGAATGCTTCGAGAAGCGGGATAATTGCGAAGTTGTAACCGTCACTACCGCGTACTGTGATTTCTGCGGGATAAGGTTCAACGTCTGCCTTCTTATCGGGAGCAACAATAATGTTACCGCCTGCAAGGAGAAGTTCGAATACTACGTCGAGAGGCTTGAGAAGTTCAACTGCAAATGCCTTGAGAGCGTCGAAGTTGTTAATGTTCCAATCATATTCGCTAACCATCTTTGACTTCTGGATAGCCTTGCTGAGTGTTACTTCAACTTCAGCAGTTTCTTCATTACCGTCGATATCGTATGTTGTGTAGTTATCCTTATCAAGGATGATTGTCTTTTCTTCTTCCTTACCGTCAACAGTTACAGTGTAAGTATATTCATACTCGTTAACTGCTGTAAGGTCATAAGTCTTAGCATCCTTATCTTCGCCAACAGTGATTTCTGTTGTGCCCTCGGGCTTGAAGACTGTGATTACCTGATCCTTAGTAGCGGGCTTGTAGCCTTCTTCGCCTTCTGTGCCAACTGCGGATGTGCCGGGAATTGTGTATGTGAATTCATACTGAGTATAGAATTCTTCAACTTCTGCCCATGTTACCTTACCGTTTTCGTCTTCATCAGCTTCAAGGATAAACTTAGCAACTGTTGATTCAGCGTTCTTTGTCCAAGCTGAAGGATCAAGCTTAACGTCGAGGTTGCTGAATTCCTTAACATAGCCAAGGATAGCATCGATGTCAAGACCGCTGAGGAGAGGAACAAGAAGGTTCATGAGAAGGTTGCCGAGGTCTGCACCTGCAACAAGGTTTTCAATAAGACCCTTGAGTGAGTCAGCATCCTTAACAAGCAGACCGATAAGTGCAGGAACAAGTCCGTCGATAGCTTCGAGAGCCTGAGCAAGATTTTCATCAGTGAGAGGAGCCTTAGGATCAACATTTTCCTTAGTGATTTCTGTCTGAGCATACTTGTTGTATACAAGCTTGTATTCATTGAGAAGCATTGAGATGATGTTGATTACCTTGTTCTGATCGCCTGCAAGACCGTAGATAAGGTCGCCGAGAACGGTGCCCTCTTCAGCCTTAGCAAGAGTACCGATGAAGCCGATAAATTCTTCAGAGAGAACTGTTGAAAGGAGATACATAAGTACGTCTGCCTTATCAACTGACCAGTGGCTTACTTCCTGAACTCTGATGTTTGCTTCTGTCTTCTGAGCAGCTGTGAGGCTATCGTAGTTGATAGCATATGTGCTCATGATTTCAAAGAACTTAGCGGGAAGATATTCTGTAACTGTAATTGTTTCGTCTTCGCCAACGAGAACTGCCTTAGCGAGTACTTCGTTGAGCATTGTAACGAGCTTGCTGCCGTCAGCGCCTGCGATACCTGTGATATCGTTAAGGTCCATATTGATGAGGCTCTTGAGAAGTGCGTTGATATCAGCCATTGTGATACCTTCACTCTTTTCAACTGTTTCGCCGTTTTCAACCACTGTTGTCTTCTTTTCGAAGATTGAGAGGAGACCGATTACGGGGCTGATGAGGTTTTCAATTACGATTTCAATACCGTTATTTGCGATGAAGTATGATGCGCTACCAAGTACTTCAAGGATTGTTGAAAGAGGAGCCTTTTCGATGTCTTCAACGAGACCGAAGATGCCGTCTATAACTTCCTTAAGCATTGCATTCGCATCTGCAAGCTTGGTTGCGTCTTCTTCTATGTCAATGTGCAGTGCCTTAGCAAGAGGAACAAGTGCATTTTCATAGCCGTTGTTACCCTTGAGACTAAGTGTGTCAATGAAGATGTTAATGTCTTCGCCCTTGAAGAGGAATGCAAGGAGAGGTTCAACCACTGCAGTTACTTCGTAGAGAACATTGAGGAATGCGTCCTTACCGGAGATGCCCCATGTTTCTTCGAGGATAACCTTAGTTACGCGGCTGCCGTCTTCGTTTGTTACTGCTTCAAGAGTATATGTCTTGTCTGAACCTTCAGGTGTGTATTCTGTGTCTGCAAGGTTAGCATCTGCTGAGTACATTGTTTCGTACTTAGCGTCAACTGCAGGTTCGTAGTTTTCGTCGCCTTCTTCACCTACTGCTTCCTTAGCAGCTTCAACTTCATATCTGTACTCGTACTGCTTGTACTCATCAGCAAGTTCAGCCCATGTTTCAGCTTCGCCGATGAGGTCAGCAATAACGCCACCGTTAGCTTCTGAAATAGCTGCTACACCTGCAGGTGAAAGGTCGATGTCGAGAATTTCCTTAACAATGTCAACGATTGTTGTGAATGTATTTGCGTCAATGCCGCCAAGAAGACCGACAATGAGGCCGAGAAGTGTATTCATCATTTCATCGTTGAATACAAGATCGTTAAGGAGATAATCTACTACTGTCTTGATGTCAGCGTTTGCTGCATCGTCGCCAAGTGCTACATAAATGTCCTTGATGAGAGCAACGGGCTCTTCAAGATCATTACCGAGGAGCTTAAGAAGTCCGGGAATGAGGTTGTTGATCATCTTGTCGAACTTAGCAATTGCAGAATTAACTGCGCTCTGTCCGCCGTTGATGATGCCGCCTTCTACATCACTGTAGTCATATTCAGCTTCGCCGAGGAAGTAGAATACCATAGCGCTTATGAACTGATCGATTGAATAGTTAGAAGCAAGAAGCTTGATAACTGCACCGATGAGCACATCAGGTGATGTAAGAGCCTTGTCAAGGAGATCGTCTACACCTTCAGGAAGAGTGCTGAAGTCAACTTCAAGCATCTGGAGAAGTGAGTCGATATTAGCTTCAGTTACAATCATTGCAAGAAGCGTAATGATTGTTGCTGAGGGATCGCCTTCAATATTCTTGCCGGGTGTGCCAATGCAGATATCCCACTTGGGATCTACCTTGGAGTTGCTGTAGAGGATGTCGCCCATTTCGTCAAGCTTAGCTGACTTAGCTGCAATATCCTTGAACTTGATATTGATGTCGAAGCCTGCTACGAACTTAGCGAGTACCTTTGCAAGGAGTTCTTCAAGTGTTTCGCCGTCGAGGTCAAGTGTAAGACCAACTTCAGCGTCCTTGAGATCTACGTCGTTGCCAAGGAGAATTTCAGCAACTGAGCCACCGTCTATAAGCTGCATAAGGTCAACCTTAATAGCTACGGGAAGCACACCTTCAATAGCCTTGATTACTTCGCTGAGAGGAGCAATAAGGTTAGATACGAAGGTTGTTACGCCGTCCTTGGATACTGTGTATGCAAGGTTTGCGAAGAGACCGAGAACGAAGTCAAGCGGTGTGTCAAGGTTGTCGTTTACAGTGTGAAGGATTGTCTTCAGAATGTAACCGAGTGTGCCTTCTGATTCGATTGTAGCTTCATATTCAGCCTGAGTCTTGATTTCTGCAGCGGGTACGCTGAGAGTTTCAAGAAGCGGGATAATAGCGTAGTTGTATCCGCTACCGCCCATGATATTGATTTCCTTGAATGCGCCGAGTGAATCGCCGTATTCGCCGGTTGCTGCGAAGTCATAAGTACCGCCTGCAAGGAGGAGTTTAAGCACGCTGTCAAGAGGCTTGAGAAGGTCTGTTACAACTGCAACGAGCTTGCCAGCCTTAGCGTTGAGAGTTGTTTCATCTTCAATGCCCCATTCGAAGTCGGATTCAACCTTAGTGTTGTGTACTCTTTCAACTTCACCCTTAGCTGTGAGAGCGTAAGTTGTTTCGCCAACCTTATATTCTGTAAGCTTGTTGTCAGTTGACTTGATAGTTTCTGTCTTAGCAGCTACATAGTCTTCTGCACCTTCTGTGCCTACAGCGGGAACTGTGTACTCATAACCATAGTATACAGTTTCAACCTTTTCAAGCTTGAAGGTCTTACCTGCATAGTCGCCTGATGTAGGTGTATGATCTACACCGTCAAGATTTGCGTCAGCGAACCAAACGGTTACATACTTAGCTTCAACAGGTGCCTTATAGCCTTCTTCGCCTTCAACACCTTCAGCTGCCTTAGCTGCTTCTACCATGTATCTGTATTCGTACTTGGTGTAGAATGCTGCAACGTCAGCCCATGTGAGGTCAGCAACAGGAATTCTTTCCTCGCCTGTTACATTACCGTCTGCATCAACAACATCTCTCTTGACGTCAACTGCATTGATGAAGTCACCGAGTACAGCGCTTGATGCATAAGCTGCAGGACTGATATCGATGTTGAGACCAACAATATCCTTAACATAGCCAAGGATGTCTGTAATCATTGTCCATGTTTCGTTGTCCATACCGCCGAGGAGACCTACGAGCATAGCGATGAGACCGTTTACAATCTTGTCAGTGTAAAGGTTATCAGCTACAAGCTCTTCGATTGAACCAAGGCCGAGGAGACCGAGAACTTCAGGAATAAGCTTCTGGAGGTTGTTGAGAGCGAGCTGAACTTCAGTCTTTTCTACACCGTACTTAGCATAATCTGTAACGGTGGGAACGAGAGCATCAGCGGGTTCTTCAATTGCGTTGTATGTGATTACATACTTGTTGAGAAGCTTGATAAGGATTGCGGATACGTTCTTAGTAGCATCCGGACCCATTACATTGTCAATGATCGTCTTAAGGATACCTTCCATTGAGGAAGTATCTACGAGACCGCCAACAAGACCGTCAGCAAGTGCAAACTGAAGGAGACCTGTGAGTGTGTACTTGGTGTCGCCGATAATTGTTGTGATCTTGCTTTCTGCAACAGGTTTAGTTGTGGGCATTCCGAGGTCATCAACCCAAAGGTCGCCGTCCTTCTTAGCCACGATGTTACCCTGTGCATTTACATAAGCATCGAGTTCTGTATCATAGAGAACTGAGGATGCAGTTGTTCTTACTGTTTCAATTACCTGATAGTCGCCAAGGTAGCCTGCAAGCTTAAGAATAATATTCTTATTGATGAGGCCGGGCTTCTTGATAAGGTCATTGATAAGTGAGCAGAGACCCTTGATGGTAACCATACCGTCAACCATTACGGGCTTGCCGTCTTCACCGATCTGCTGAACCTTACCGGGTTCAACTGTATCGTCGAGCTTAAGCATCTTAAGGTCGAGAGGAAGACCGATTGTGTCTGAAAGCTTGATGCCGTCCTTACCGAGGATAGGTTCAGCAATAGCAATGAGACCGTTTGCAAGCTGGAGAACTGAGTGTACTGCATTGTATACTCCGTCACTGCCAAGGAAGTAGAGGAGTGAGGGAAGGTATGTTGCAAGGTATACTACGGGGCCTTCTACAAGATTGTTAACGAATGCAAATACTACGTTAACGATGTATGAAAGCATATCGTAAGCATTGTTGATTTCGCAGAATTCTTCTGCAGTCATAATGCCGGCTGTGTTGTCTTCTGCATCGTACTTACCGAATGCAGCAAGACCGCCGATTGCGTCGAGTACAGGAACAAGAAGTTCTTCGTAGCCGTTAACGCCCATGAGTTCAACATAACCGTTGCCGATTTCTTCGCCTGTTCTTGAGTCGTCGATGATTGTTGTAGCTACACCGTCAGCATTGTATTCAACCATGTTAACGGGTTCGTAAGCTGCCTTATCGTGACCAACGAGAGTGAGAGTCTTGCCCTGGAATACAAGCTGAAGTACGGGGAAGAGAGGTTCAACGATAACTGCGAGAGCCTTGATGAATGCTGCCTTCTTATCGGTTGCATTCTTAACGCCCCATGTTACATCAGCAACATTTTCGCCGTTAACGTCCTTATTGTATTCAGCCTTAACAACGCGGTTGTCACCGTTCATAACCTTCTTAAGGTCAACTGTGTACTTAACTTCCTTAGCTTCTTCGCCTTCACCTTCTGTCTTGGTGAGTTCGTATGTTGTTGCATTTTCGTCAGCGAGATAGATAGTGAACTTCTTATCTGAGCCGTCTTCGTTCTTGCCGTCAACATATTCGTAAGCGTAAAGCGGAGTTGTATCGTTCTTAACAACATCTGCCCAAGTCTTAGCTGAACCGATGATACCGCTGAGAGCTGCTACTGCGTCAGCCATTTCTGCCTTTTCAGCATAAGCCTTCTTAACTGTTGCAAGATAGCTCTGAGGATCGAGCTTGATGCCTGTGAGACCGAAGTAACCGATGATTGTACCAACGAGATCATTACCGCCGATAAGGTTGATAATGAGAGCTGCAAGGGTATTTACAAGTTCATCGGACCATACGAGATCGTCAAGGAGATACTCAACAACTTCGTAAAGGTCTGCAACATTTGCATCGTCAGCGATTGAAGCATAGTTGTCGAAGATATCGTTGAGGATTGTGGGTTCTGCGCCTTCCTTCGGAGCAAGAAGCTTTGAAAGGAGAGGTGCAATTGCGGGAAGTGCTTCCTCAATGATAGTATCGAGCTGTCCGGGAACTCTTTCTGCCTTATCCTTGTCATCCTGAGTTTCAAGATTGTCAAGGTGGCTGTGGTCAGGAGTAATGTATTCACCGTAAAGTTCGTTATAAGTAATTGTGTAATTTTCAAAGAGCGCTGTGATAATGTCAGCAATTACAAGGCCGTTGAAGTTGCCGTCAACAAGGTTGCCGAGAATTGCGCCGAGAATATTTTCTTCGTCGTTAATATCTACCTTAGCAAGTTTTGCAATTTCCTTGAGAAGTGATTCTGAAAGAACATTGTCAAGGAGATATACAGCTGAGTCAGCGATGTCAGCCTTGAACCAGTCAACAACGTAGCGAGTATCTACGATTTCGCCCATTGAAGCATCATAGAGGTCATCCTTAATCTTAATGATGTCGCCTTCTGCCTCTTTATAGTAGTAGTAGAAGTCTGCATCTGCTGTCTGCTTGTTGATGATGATTGCATGGCTTGCATAGTCTGCAAAGAAGGTTTCGGGAAGGAGCTTGAATGCTGCCTTTTCTTCTTCTGTTGCTTCATCACCGAGAAGGAGAGGACCAACGAGATTGTTGATGATCTTAACAAGATTGCTGCCGTCTTCACCACAGATCTTGAGAAGGTCTGTGAGTGCATAAGCATTATATTCTTCGAAGTCAGGAACGATTTCACCGTCAACTGTTTCTGTTGTTACAACATACTTGCCTTCGATGGGTTCACCGTCACCTGCTGAGATGTAATATGTTTCATCTCTGAATGTGATTGTTTCGCCCTTATCAGTTGCCTGAACCTTTTCACCGTTAACTTCCACATAGATGGGAGCCTTGTAGTTGGTCTGCACTGTGAAGTCGATATTTTCAGGCATGAAGTCTGCAAATACGCCACTGAGTGTTGCACCGAGGAGATCGTCAAGAAGGTCGCCTACGATAGGATCAGCGAGGTTGAGAAGTGCAAATACGGGTGAAAGAAGGTTGTTGAGAACAACTTCAGGACCGTTACAGCTGATGAAGTATGAAAGTGAGGGAAGAAGTGTTAAGATGTACTCAAGAGGACCGTCAGTGAGGGCTTCGATGATTGCAAAGATGCCGTCAGTGATAGCTGTAAGAGTAATAGCTTCGCCTCTGCCTGCTTCATAGTCAGCTGCTGATACAATTGTACCGCCTACCTGGTCAACTGCAAGTGCCTGGAAGAGAGGCATAATTACGTTTGCGTAACCGTCGTTACCGAAGAATTCGAGAACGCCGCTGTCAGCTGTGTTTTCATCGGGAAGGATGTAGAGTGAGTCGCCTCTGAGAAGGAAGTTGAGAACGCCTTCAAGAGGAACTACGATACCTGCAAGGATATCTACGAATGCATTCTTAGCTGCGTTATAACCGCCACGTGAAGCTGCAAGGTCGATACCCCAATTGAATGCTGCAGCGCCGGTGAGAGCGTTAACTCTTGTTGCACGAACCTTAACTTCAGTTTCAACTTCGTCAACAGTTTCCTTAACTGTCTTGATTGCAGGGATACCTGCTGCTTCGTCAGCCCAGAGGAGCTTGCCGTCAGCATCAGTAGCCTGCTCATAACCGAACCATGTCTTGCCGTCCTTGCCTTCAACAGCTGTGCCGTGGAGGTCAGCGTCCGCACTGTACATATAGTTGGTTGTGTATGAGTAGAAGTCCTTAGTGCCGTTTTCAAAGAGTTCGTATTCGTTGTCGCCATCCTTAAGGATAAACTTACCGTCAGCGTTTTCAGCAATAGCTTCTTCTACATAGTAGTACTGTGTCTTACCTTCGCTGTCTGTGTAAGTGTATTCATACTTAGTTGTCTTTTCAACGTCGTTGTATGAGTATACATATACTGTGTAGTAGTCAGCGATATCTGTCCATGTTACTGCTTCAACGCCCTTAACAACTTCGATACCTTCGTCGTCAAGAACCACATCACCGTTTGCGTCAAGAACGAATTCTGAAGCAGCTGCGTTAATAGCAGCTTCGAGATAAGCAGCAACAGCATCTGATGAAGTTGCTTCCATGAAGCCGTAAGGTGTTACGTCAACACCTACGATATCCTTAACGAGAGGAAGAACTGTTGAAAGTGTGCCTTCAAGGTCTTCGCCGCCAAGGAGACCGATAAGAAGTCCCATAAGCTGGTTCATTGTCTGGTCGTTGAACGCATAAGCCATAAGGAGTTCGTGAACGAGATCCTTCAGACTCTGGCCATGGTAACCACCAATCTTGTCAAGGAGCATCTTAATAAATTCTACTTCTTCGAGCATCGGGATGAGCTCGGGAACTACGGTGAGAATTGAACCGTCAAGCTTCTTGATTGCTCTTCTGAGCTTGCGCTGTGTAAGCTTTGTGCCTTCAACGTATGTTTCGTATGCATATTCTACCTTTTCGAATGACAGGTAGTCCATGATCATAGTTTCAACATCGTATTCGTTGAAGTATGCGAGAAGAACTACAAAGAGCTGATATCTGTTTTCGCCTGTGAGAGCGCTCAGAATTGTGTCAAGGATGTCGCCTTCTACGATTGATACGCCGAAGGATGCAAGGAGACTTGTGAGCATTTCGCCACCGAGGAGAGTCTCTGAAATAATCTGTACAAGAGTATCTGCACGGTTAGCATTTACGCCCCATACCTTGCCGTTTACTGCACCGTATGTGCGGATTGTGTCAACCTTTTCAATCTTAGATGTCTTTTCAAGGATCCATCTGAAGATGCCTTCAATGGGCTTTTCGTCAGCAACGCCGTTGCCGTCCTTATCAAGACCAAGGTTGATAGGTGTCTTATTCTTTTCGGGAACAGCCTTAAGCTCGAATACCTTATCCTTGCCGTTACCGTTTGTAGGAATGTGAGTTGCGCCGTCAAGGTCAGCACTGTTGAAGTAAACAGTTACAACCTCGTCCTTTGTTGCGCCTTCAACCATATCCATAGGAATGGTGTATTCGTATGCATAAATCCATGCATTAGCGTTGTCAAGGAGACCCTGGAGAAGTGATTCGAGACCGTTTACAGTGAGAAGTCTTGTGATAAGACCGTTGTCACCGTAGAAGCCGTCAATTTCAGCGATATTGTTGGGCTTCATAAGGTTGTCATTGATAAGGTCAGTGATGAGACCAACGATATCAAGAGCAACAAGTGCATCGTCTCTGCCTGCAATTACTACTTCCTTAGCTGTGATGTCGTTAACCATGTCAACGAGAGTAAGGAGAGGAGCAACGAGCTGTTCAACAGCCTGAGCAAGACCGTCTGAGTAGATGAAGAATACGAGCTCGGGAACGAGATCAACGATTGTCTGAATGGGAGTATTAACTATCATTGAGATAAGACCGTCGATGTATTCTACAACCTTACCGGTGAAGTCAGTGTTGTTGAGAGCTGCAAAGTCATTTTTGTTAAGGAACTTATCTGCTCCGATGTACTTGTCAACGCCGAGTACTTCGAAGAGAGGAATAATGAATCTGTCGTAACCGTCGCCGCCTGTGAGGTGAACACCGTCAAGAGCAACGAGGTCAGCTTCTGTAAGAAGGAATCTGAGTACGGGTGCGAAGGGAGCAAGAATCTGTGATACGAGTTCGAGAACATCTTCATAGCTGTGGATACCGAATGAATCAGTATTCTTGAGCTTGAGTTCGTACTGGTATTCATAAACTTTCTTGCCGTCAACTTCTGTAAAGATGGGCTCGCCGTTTTCGTCAACTGCATAGAGCTGATTGTCAGCATCCATAGCGGGTGCCTTATAGTCAGCGGGCTTTTCTGCGGGTTCTACATACTTCTTGGGTGTCTTAAGACCTTCATAAGCTTCTGCCCATGTGTCATAGTCAGCGAAGTATGTATTGAATGCTGCGTTAACTTCCTTGAAGTCCTTAAGTTCAACGTCTACGCCTTCAATAATTGTGGGAAGAAGACCTACGATCATTGAAACTGTTGCGTTACCGCCAAGGAGATTTACAAGAAGTTCAACAAGCTGAGTAGCGAAGCCGTACTTCATTTCCTTAGTGCCGTCTTCGTTTGTAACTTCCTTGTCCATCATAAGATCAGCAAGGAGGTTGTGTACCATTTCTTCAAGGTTTGCGCCTACGAGCTTGATGTCGCCAAGAGCACCTTCGGGAAGCATACCGAGAATTGCGGGAACGATCTTGCCGATAAGTGAGTCAAAGTCAGCGGGAAGTTTTTCCATCTGATCCTTGTCAAGACCGTTACCTGCTTCACCGTAAACAAGTTCTTCACCTGCTTCGATTTCGCTGTAAGCACCGTCTTCGTTTGATACACGAGCATCTTCGTACTCGATTTCATACCATGAAAGAAGGTCAACGAGAAGTCTTTCAAGAGCTTCGGGATCTTCAAATACGCCGTAAAGAAGAACTGTAAGGAGATAGTTGCTGTCTTCTTCAGTAAGAGTTGTCATAACTTCCTTGCTGAAGTCGAACTTGAGAAGTCCGCCGATGAGGTCACGGATACCGTCTGTGAATACGATGTCATTAAGAACCTTAATGAGAACTGATTCACGGTCAACTGTGTATACGGTTGCATCTGAACGTGAGTATGAACCACCGCGTCTGTCAGCGTTAATTGTTACAGTAATCTTCTGTGAGGGATATCTTGCCCATGAATTATCAGCTGCCTTCACGCCGGGAAGCCATGCGATTGAAGCAAGATCAAGGAAGATAAATTCAGGATTGATGATTGATGAAAGCTTTGTACCGTTGATTGATACGCCTTCAAGAAGTTCAACAATGATTTCCTTGAATGTGTAATTTGAACCTTCGCCGCCTGAGAGATCAAGTGAAGGATCAGGATCTGCAAGAGCAGCGATTGCTGTTTCTACACCTGACTTGCCGCCTTCGTTTTCTTCAAGCACATTAAGGAGGTAAGCTGCTGCTGCACCGCCTGTTGTTGCCTGATCTTCAGGCTCTGTGCTGTCTGATGTTTCGCCTGCTTCGTCGTTCATATCCTTGATAAGACCTCTGAGAAGATCCTTGATCATACCAAGGAGGTCAACCTTGTAAATTCTTTCAATCATACCGGTAATTGTTGTTACGGGTACAAGGAGATTTGCAAGAATTGCATCAACGCCGTCACTTTCAACAAAGTGAGCAAAGTAAGGAATGAGTGTAAGGATTGTGTTTACAGGTCTTGCGCAGAGTGAATCAACGAGTGCAAAGAGTGCATCTGTGATTGTTGTGAGCATTACCTTGCCGTTGTCGTCACCTGTACCGAGGAGACCGTCTACACCGTAAACAGCTGCCTTATATTCTGCATAATTGTCAATGTACTTTTCGTCTGTGAGGAAGTATACGCCTTCGTTTTCGTTAGCTGTTGAAAGATCATCTGACCAGCTGCCATCTGCATTCTTGTTTGCACGGAGTGCGGGAATGCCGAGAGCATTGATGAGAGGAAGAACAAAGCCTTCATAACCTGCAGCGCCCTTAATTGAAATCTTGTCAAAGATTGTGAGTTCGCCTTCGCAGAAGAGAGCTGCGAAAATGGGAGCAAGAGGTTTAATGCAGTTCCAGAGCATTGTTACGAAGTCGTCACGAGTATTAAGACCCCATTCAGCTGAAATCTTAACAGCAGTCTTCTGCTTGTCAGTGTCTTCCATAGTGGCCTTAACAAGATGCTTAACTTCTTCGTTAACATCTTCTGTTTCAAGGTTGTCAGCGATTTCAATCCATTCAGTCTTGCCTGCTTCCTTGAGCCATACTACTTCTTCTGCAAGTGTACCGTCAGCAGCCTTCACTGAGTAAGTGTACTTATATTCTGTAACCTTGATTGCGTTACCGTTGTCGTCGGTGCCGTCAACCTTGCGTTCTGTCTGCTTCTGAACCATATCAGCTACAACGGTCTTACCGTCAATTGTTGTAACGCCCTTTTCGTCAGCATAAAGTGTTTCAAGAACTTCACCCTTGTCGTTCTTTACAACATACTGGTACTTGGAGTTAGCCTTTACAACTTCGTCCCAAGAAATCTTACCGTCTTTGTTAAGATCCTGAGCCTTATCGATTGTTGCTGCAAGCTGAGGAACATTAGCCTTGAATGATGCAGGAGTAAGGTCATAGCCTGAACCTGCAAGAATGTCAAGTACGATGTTTACAATCTGTGATGCGCTTTCGCCACCAAGGAGGCCGATAAGCATATCCATAATGCTGTTGAGACCCTTGTCATCATAGAGATATGTTTCAAAGACCTTGTCAACGAGAATCTGGAGAGTAATTGTGTCATCGTTTGTAAGGCCGAACTTATTGAAGATACCCTGCTCGTTTTCGGGAGTTGTGAGATCATCTTCCTTTGTAAGGCCTTCCTTAATAATTGAAAGGTTGAGAATCTTACCAACGAGTGCATCGAGGTTGTCGATTGTTGCTGAAGTCTTAACGCGTGAGATTTCAGTAACCTTTTCTTCGCCTTCACCAAGGTTCTTATTGTGATCAAGTACCTCTTCATGTGTATCGAAGCCTGCATCTTCGTAGAATTCGAAGTGATTTTCAGCTTCAATTTCCTTGAGGTTAACTGCCACAATTGCTCTTACATCATAATCCGTAAGAAGTGCAACTATGAGAGCAACAAGATCATTAGAATTGTTGAATACGTTAGTAATGATTTCGTCAAGGAGTTCAGCATCAGTTGTGTTCTCGTCTGTGATATCATAGCCGAGAAGTGAACCGATAACTTCCTTGAGTGTGTTGTTTTTGAAGATGAAGTCGAGAAGGAACATGAGAACTTCTGCCTTGCTTACGAGTACGGAACCTGTTTCGGATACGTATACGTAATCAGCATAGTTGCTTGCGATGTAGCTTTCTGCTTCACTTGAATGTTCCCTTACGGGGTCACCAAGAGCAGCGATTGACTTAAGGAAGCCCTTAAGAGTGCCTGCACGAAGGTCTCTTGCTTCTTCACGAAGAGCTTCTGCTGCATCAGCGTCAGTTGTTTCGTCAGCCTGCTTCATCTTATCCTTTGCTGCAAGTTCAGCATTCTTATCAAGGAAGAGAGCAAGACCGTACTTACCACCGTAAGGATCGTCTTCACCTACAATACCTGAAAGGTCGAATTCAAGGTTTGTGATAAGTGAAAGAATTGAATATGTGAGATTGATATTTTCATCGACGTTTGTTACAAGGTTTCCGGTTTCAGGATCGATATACATGAAGCCCTGAAGAGCGTTCTGGAATGTTTCCCATGAGCCTGTAGCAAGCATATCAATAATACCTGCACCGATAGCATTGATATCAAGGTCAATGATTTCATTAAGTCTGTTTGTAAGAGTTGTAATAGGTACAAGGATACCGTTTACAAGTGATGTAAGACCGTCTGCATAGAGGAAATATGCAAGGGTCGGGAATGCATTTGCAAGAGTTTCAACGGGATATTTGCAAACGATTTCAACAAAGTAGATGATGTAGTTTACAACAGTCTTAACTGATGTCATAACACCGCCTTCTTTGAGACCCTTGGTAACATCGCCGTCAACATAAACCATGTCTATGTATTCTTCTCTTGTCATAAGGTGAGTAATGGGCTTACCTGCTGCATCCTTTGTCTGAAGCTCTGCAAGCTTTTCATCGCCAAGCTGTGCGATAATTGAATCAAGACCGAATGCACGCATCAAAGGAAGGAGGTAATCGTCATAACCGAAGCCGCCTTCAAGGTTGAGTGTGTCAAAGAGTCTGAGTGCATCGCCGGCAAAGAGTGTTGAGAAGATGTTTACGAAGGGTTCGAGAAGGTCATCGCAGATGAAGTTGATGAATGCAACTTTTCTGAGTGTGAATACATCTCTTGAAGTTGATTCGTCTTCAACGATATCGTCAATACCCCATGCCCAGAGACGATCTGAAAGTTCTTCTGAGTATACGGGAGTAAGGGTGTAGTAAATTGCGTCACCCTTGTCATTTGTCTTACCGCTGTCAAGAACCTTAAGCTGCTGATAATCAGCTAAGTAAGTCTGTTCAATACCTTCAGCGTCATTATATGTGTACTTATACTTTCCGTTTTCAGTTGCCTGAGGATAAGCAGTTGAGATAATAACTTTTTCGTAAACGACTTCATCTGTTTCTTTGCCGTCTTCGTCAAGAACCTTCTTATCCTTTGTAGCAGCAACAAGCTTCTTAGTTACTGAGCCTTCAACGACTTCTGTCTTGCCTGATTCTGTAAGCCAGATAGCTTCTGCTGTTTCTTCGCCGTTTTCATCAAGAACAAAGTACTTATACTCTGTAATCTTATCGCCGTTTTCAGCTGTAAGAACATCGTCACGGGTGATCTGAACCTGAACAGCTGCCTTCTTGGGCTGACCGTTTTCAAGTACAAGTTCGCCGTTCTTGTCGAATTCATATGCGATAACGCTATGGTTATGATATGTCTGAGCCCAACCGAATTTTGCGTATGTACCTGCATATTCGCCAGACTCGATAACAACTGTTTCTTCTGCATTTGCGCCTGTAAAGCCGTCAAGGAGCTTGTAATATCCGTATACTGTCGGGTGAGGAACAAGGTCTCCGCCCTTCTTACCGTCTTCAAAACCGTAAGCAACGTATTCGCCCCAAGTGTTGAGCTTACCGTCTTCGTAGCAGAATACATCAAATGAAACGTCGAAACCAGCAGCCTTAAGAGCTTCACCGATTACGTCTGATGTGTTGTTGCTGCCTGACTTACCGAGAAGACCTGCAACAGTGTTACCAATCCATGTAAGAGAATCATCCTTGAACGCATAGTCAACTACAAGACCCTTGAGAAGACCCCAAATACCGTCGTCGCCCTTAAGTCCGTTTACAAGATCACCGCCGATAACGCCGTTTGCCTGAAGTGTTTCAAGAACATCAGGAATAGCAGTACGGATTACGTAGTCAAGGTTTTCAATTGTTTCGTTAACCTTTTCTTCTGTGAAGAGAACCTTGCCGTTTTCATCCTTAGCGTTGTCCCAATCGTAACCGTCATGCTTGATACCGTACTTGTCGTCGCTCATAGCATCGATCTGATCTTCTACTTTGAGAAGTTCTTCGTCAACACGGTTGATGATTTCATAGAAGTAGAATTCATTTTCCTCGGGAAGGTAATCTGTGAAGAGGTCAATGATAATGCTTGTAAGGTAGTCAACATATGAACCACCCTCAAGAACGCCTGCTGTGTCAGGCTTACAAAGGTTGTTTTCAACCATCTTGATGATGTTGATAACTCTCTGGTTGCCTTCAACATCTTCGTCATCCTTGTTGAACACACCTTCAATAAGGCCACCGATTGCACCAACTACATCTTTTGTAAGAAGTGTTCTTACAAGAGTAATGAAGAACTTACCGGGTGAACCGACAAACTTTGTGAACTTGGTCATACCGTGACGGTATGTGGTAGCGTTACGGTCAACTGTTGATGAGTCGGCTGCAAGCTTACCGAAATCGAAGACACTGATGCTTGTTGACTGAGCGTCTCCGCCTACAAGACCACCGATAAGGTTATTAAGAAGTGCTTCAATATCAAGGAACTCATCAAGAAGCGCAGCGATATCAAGTTTGATAAGTCTTGCAAGGATAGGATCTACGATGTCAAGAACCTTAAGAACAGGAGCGATGAGGTTCTTAACTGAAATTGAGAAGTTACATGTCTGCTTGCCGTCTGCACCTCTGAAGAGATAGAGGTTATATGCAATATTGGGAAGACGTGAGAAGAGCACAGTAAGAGGAGCGTCAAGAAGACCTGCTTCTGTATCGTTACCGATAAGAAGCTGCTTAATAGCAACGATAAGAGGCTTAAGCGGTGAGTTCTTGGTCATAGCAAATCTCTTAGTGATTGTTTCACCGTCTTTAGTAACTGTACCGCTTGAAAGACTGTCAACGTTAACGTCGGTTTCGTTCTTATAACCAATCGGGCTTGTATCGACAGGTGCAGTATATACATAGTTGTCGAAGCTGTTCTGGCTCATACAAGCTGTATCAAGACCGAGAGCTTCAAGAAGTGCAACGATACCCTTTGAGTAACCGTTTTCACCCTGAATCTTAAGTTCATCGAAGAGAATGATATCCTGACCTGAAAGGAGGAATGCGAGAATGGGGTTAAGGGGATAGAGAAGGTCGCAGAGCATTTCACCGAAACGGTCGAACTTTTCGCTCATATCGTTTGTATTCTCGTCGAACCATGTTGTTCCCTTGAGCGCACGGATGTCACCCCAGGTCATTTTCTTAAGTTCAGCCTTAACTGCGGTTGCACCGTTAAGAACTGTAACACCTGCATGCTTCGCAGCTGCAGCCTCGAGCCAGTCTCTGAGGTAAGTATTCTGGCCGCTTGTTGCAGTATTTGTGAATGAGTTATAGAAACCTACAGGGCTGATGTCAAGGTTGAAGTCACCGAGAGCATCAAGAACCTTGTTAAGGATGCTTTCGGGGTCAGCAAACAGACCGCCGAGAAGACCTTCGTTTACAACAAAGCCTTCAATTGTGTCAGTTTCTTCGCCGGTTGCTTCATTAACTTTATACTTAACCTGTCTTACGATTTCAACATCACCGTTTGCATCGTAAGCAAGGGGAGCAGATTCACTACCTGCAGTAATGTAATATTCGGTTGTTGTTGTGTTGCCCTTACCGTCAGTATAGGTCTGTGACATCTTCTGACCGTCGGTGTGAGCCTGAATTTCTTTGCCCGCAGCATCCTTAGCCTTTGTGGGAAGACCGTTACCGAAGACAAGATTCATAATAAGGTCAACGAGATTGTTACCGATAACTGTGTCAGCAACAACTGTTTCAAGAGTAACAGCATCGAGATTTTCTTCAGCAATAGCCTTTTCAGCCTTTTCGATAACTGCTTCGAAACCAAGGTCACGGATAGCGTCAACGCCAAGAAGTGTATTCTTAAGAGCAACTACAAGTGTGGGAACAAGCTTAGCGATAGTCTTGTCAACATTTGTTACTGCAAGGTCAGCCTTAGCAATAAGGTCAGCATCTGTGAAGTTGCCGTTTGCAAGCTCATCAGCAGTAATATTTACATTACCTTCTGAGAGATATTTTTCGAGAACTGTACCAACCTTGAACTGTGAGTTGCCGTTTTCATCGAGGTAGGGAACTGAAACTGTACCTTCAGCGTTTTCATAACCCCAAACCTTTTCGGAGTCATTTGCAACATCATAGAAGTTTGTAAAATCTATGATATAGTCATTGAGAAGACAGATAATAACAGCCATAAGGTTGTCAGCCTGTCCTTCAACAATGGGAATAATTGTATCAAGAATGCTGGTTCCGTCAGCACGGGGCTTAATGAGACCGCTGATAAGAGGCAGAACAACATCAAGAGTACCGTCGTTGAGAAGCCAACGAAGGAGAATAAGAACTGATACACCGGGTTCAGCATAAATATGATAGTTTGTTACTGAACTGTATACACCCTGAATTTCAATTGATTCTTTTGTAGGATGGTCACCGCCCTTAAGCGAACCGGATGACATGAAACGGTTTACAGGTATCTTAAGGGGAATTTCAGCTGTGTTGCCGCCATTCATAAAGATCCAGTCAAGGAACGCACTTGAAAGGCTTTCGTCTTCCGGAGTTGCAGGGTCATTTTCGTTAACCATTGCACCGTAAAGTGTACCTGTAAGCAGACCGGGATTCTTAATATAATAGGTTGTACCGTTTGAAGCCTTCCATGCTGCAGCTTCAGTTGTACTTGTTACTTTTTCTGTTACCTCAACGCCGTCAACAATTTTAGTCGTCTTGGTAACCTTCATCAGATACTTATCAGTAGTATTTGCAATATTGGGTTTCTGAGTAACTCTTTCACCGCCGAGAAGGGCTGTCAGAAGACCTGTTATACCGCCACTCATAGCCTCAGTTGTGAGACCAAGGTCTGTAAGAAGAGGAACGATCATTTCTGAAAGCTTAAGCTGTGTAACATTAATTGTTACTGAAATACCAATCGGTTTAATTGTAGCTGAAATATCAACAAGAATGTTCTTGAGCTTGGGAAGAAGCTGGTCATACTCAAGCATTGTAAGAAGGTTGGGAAGAAGCTCTGCAATTGTCTGTACAGGATGAACGAAGAGTGTATTTTCAAGCCAGTAAATAATGGGCTCAAGAATATACTTCCAAAGTGTAACACCGTAGTCGGTAATTGCAGAAGCACCACCGATGTTACCATAACCTGTTGAATATGTGCCGGATGCAGCTCTGATATCAGCCTTGTTGTGGTAACCGCCGGGATTTCTTGCGCCATCATAATAGCCTTCAATACCGAGAAGTCTGTAAAGTGGTATGAAAAGTCTGTCGTAGAGCGCATCACCAGTCTCAGAAGCATGAAGAGTAGCGTCAAGACCGAGAATGTCAGTTTCACCGTAAAGGTTTGATTCCTTCGGATCTGTACTGTCAAGGGATTTCTTTGTAACAAGCTCTGCAAGAGGTACATGAAGTCCGCAGGTTGCTACAGCAAATGTACGGTAGAAGTCAGACCAATCGTTGATGTGCCATGCCTTCTTACTGTTGAAGTAATGGTCCGGATTTGTACAGTTCACACCGTGATTACAGAAGGGAAGCTGATCTTCTGAACCTTCTGCCCAGTATCTTGAATCAAGAGCCTGACCGGCAGCTGAACCTTCAGTAATTACATCACCGGGGAAATAGTTATGATTGTCACTACGGTCATTTTCGTCGTTTGAAATAGCTCCGTATGTGAATCCTTTGTAGTATGATCTATATTCTCTTGCACCGTTTTCATCAACAGCATAGGTATCTATAGGTGCCTTATCGAGAACATAAAGGAGGTCCTTGTACTGATACTCAGGATTGCTTCCCTGACCAAATGCCTGACCGGTAAAGTACTTGTACCAGTCAACGGTGTAAGTAGAAATTTTATTATATGTACTGTTGCCCTGACCTGTTAAGTCATTAGTCCAGTTTTCGACATAGTCATGAGGCATAGTGGGAATAGCCATATGAAGAATTTCAGGAAGCCACTGCCAACCGTCTCTTGTACCTACCTTAATGTCAAAAGCCGCACCGGCGAAATTGTAGACAGCTCCACCAACTGTTTCATTGAGAAGCTTGAAGAGCATTGTCTGAAGTGAACCGCCCCAGAAAAGACCTACGATAGTGTTAATGAGGAATTCACGAAGATTCTTACAGGGGTCACCTTCTTTAACGTCGGTATATGAACCGTCAGGGTTCTTGAATCTGTAGTCCTGTTTCCAGTTGCCAAGGAAGCCCTGTACTTCACCTGTTTCGGGGTTTACTGTACCTGTAAGAGAATTAAGGAGGGTACCAAGGTCGTTGGAGATAAGAATTCTGTCAAGGTCTTCAACAGCAGCAGTCATAAGATCTTCGATGCCGCCGGCTGTAATTTTACCGTTAACAGTTTCAATACCTGCCTGCTGAACAAGTTCAACATTGTTAACATATTCTCTGATATCATCAACGCTTATTGAACCGAGACAAGATTCCCAAGCATAAGCTGAACCTGTAACATTTTCCTGACGGAGAATGTAAGCGAGAATCTTCTTGTCAACAACCTGGTCACTTTCTGCATTTCTATAAGCAAGATTACGAAGGTTATTAAGACCGTTTTTAAAATTAACTGCAGCATTATAGTAACCGCTTGCGCCCCAGATATTGTTATAGAGAGCGGAAAGCTGGTCCTTAGTATAGTCGCCCTCACCGGGAACATATGCAGGAGCTCTGTCAAGGAACTGAGCAACTGTAATATAAGTACCGCTTGATGAACCAATTGCGTCAGCTTTTGCAATGATTGATTCAAAGTTGTAGTAAGCAACCTTACCTGCTTCAGAGTAATAGCTAGCTATCATAGCCATACTATCATAGTAAGCCTTAGCAGCTTCGGCCTTTACTTCATTTATAAACTCTGCATACGCATCGAGACCGTCAGGATAAACAGCCTCAAAAACAGCCTGCATTGTGTTATCGTTCTTGAAATCGTTTGCTTTGTTGTAATAAAGGAGAAAATCTTCACAAAGTTCTTCAAGAGTTGAGAAGTTACGGCCTGTGAGGATAGTGTTGGCCATAACGCTGTCCATATGTGCTTTATCTGCAAAGTATTCGCTACCGTAAATATCAAGAGTAACTTCACCAACGAGGTTAGCAACCTTATTATAAAGCTCTTCTGTAATAGCGTTGTCAGCAGCTGTCTTGCATTCAGCAATATCAGCAAATGTAGCACCTGAAAGAACATAAGTATCAATAAGACTGATTACACCTGAAGCCTCTTTAACCCAAGCTTCATTTGCCTTATATTCAGGTGTGTCCTTCCATTCCTGGCCTTCCTGAAGCTCAACCTCGTCTGACATTTTGAGTGAGTCAGCTGCGGCAGCAAGTTCAGTAAGTTTGTCAGCAAGGTTGAATTCACCGTCAACACCGAAAATAGTACCTGCTCCATCTTCAAAAGTAACAGTAGCATAAGCCTGACCGGTTTTTACGCCAAGCTCTTTAATGTATTTGTCAACTTTGTAATTGTTTTTACCGATATAGTCGGATTCGATTTCATTAACAATCTCATAAACAAGTACACTGAAGATGTCGCTATCCATTCTCTGAACAACTGCTTTTGCACTGTCAAGATGTGCACGAAGCTGGAATGCATTCATCGCTGTGATGTCTGTATTCATAATAGCATCAAGTTCAGCCTTGTATCCGAGTGCTGATATTTCAGCCTGCGCTCTGGCACCTGATGTGTTGTACCATACCTTTGTTTCGGTATATGTCTTTTTAACTTCCGGCGCAACAAAGTGATCCCAGACCTGTGCTTCGGTATAGCCGAGACCTGCGATAGCTATTGTTGTGTCAAAAAGAGCGAGGAGATTTGTCATTTCAGCAAGTTCGTTAGTCTGAAGTGTTCCCTTGTTGAACCATGTCTTAAATGTATCGCCAGCAATACACTGCTCAAGAACGCCCTTAATTACACTGACATCTGTACCGATTTCAATAAAGTCAGTTGTATTGAAACTGATATCTTCAGCACTTGCAAGAGTGTAACCTGTAGCGAGCTCACCCTTAGGAGTGAACTTGAGCACTGCTGTTGAATATGTTTTGTCTTCAATAGAGGAGACATCCTTAAACGCAAGCAGGTCAAAACCGGTACCGATGTTAAGGGTTACGGTTTCCTGTGTCGAGAAATAACCTGTTGCAGTTGAGCCAAACTTGTAGTAATCAAGAATAGCATTGTAATCTGCCACGGGATGTCTGTTTGACTCTGCATATCCCTGAGCATCTTTCTTGATGTCTTCAACAAGGTCTACATAGGTCTTATTATTGGCAACGGTGCCTTTTGCATAAGACGCAATAGCTCTTGAGACTGCAAGCCAACCTCCGTTCAATGTGTCTCGTTCGACTGCCCAGTATTTATCACCTTTGACAGGAACTCCGGATGTATCCCTCTTGGATTCATCACCCTTTGTAGCCTTGTCAATGGCATCCATAAGGCTGTCGTAATGCATTACAATTGCGTTGTAAATGTCAGCAGTTTCGGTTGTTGCACCGAGAACGCTGAAAGATACTGATACGCTGGATACTATCATAATAATAGCCAGCAAGCAACTTAACGCTTTTTTACCAACTTTCATAATTTTTCCTCCTTATATGAAAGATTTAATATATAATAATAGGATTCCCCTATAAAATTACGCTTTTTCCCTAAAAAAGGGTGCAAAAAGCCCATAGAGACACCTATAACTATAGGTAGTATATCATTTTAAATCAATATTTTCAATATAATTTTTAATAAATTATGTATTTCTGCATATTGCACATAGTACAGCTTACCTTTTTGTGAAGTTTAACTATTGCATTTTTCCGGGTTTTACCGCACTTTCCATTATATAGTGTGTGTGCATTTTTACACCACTATTTGTTGTGTTTTTACAATTTTTATTAACAGTTTTACAACCAACGAACGTCATAACTGCACAAACAAAATTGACCCCTCTCCCGAAGGAGAGGGGCCGCTATCAGTTGTTCTGATTAATAAAGATCTGATGGATCCTTACAGCACTTGAATTCACCTGTAAGCATCTTGATAATTTTGTGGAAGAATCTGAAGATCTTACCCCAGAGATTATCACGGTGACAAGCGCATCCGCAATCGTTAATGTACATTGAAGGAATGTTGCCGCTTACGTTACCCTTGCCGTCAACGGTAATTTCAGTCTGCTCGTCTCCTGAGTACTTAACGCCTGTAAATACTGCTGTGTACTTACCGGGAGCTACTTCAAAAGCAACTACACCGTTTGCATTTGTGATGTCTCTTGCTACCCAGTTGGAGTTCTGATAAAGAGCAACTGTTGCTCCGGGAACGCCATTGCCGTACTGATCTCTTACAGTGATTCTGATAACTACTTTATCAGGTGTTGCCGGTGTGTCAGGTGTGTCGCTTCCTGTCCAGGGAAGAACCTTAACATAGCTGTCTGCACATCTGCTGCACTTCATAGTAACAGATCCGTCCTTGCCGTCCTTGGGCTCAACTCTTGTGCCGATTACTTCTTTATAATCGTGACCGAGAGGCTTGGATGTTGCAACAACTGAACTTCTGTAACCGCAAGTACATGTATAAACTGTACCTTCACCTGTTGTACAGGTTGCTGCTGTTACTGAAGGTGTATTGTCGTGTCCGGCTCTGTCAAACTTAGCTGTTACGTAAGTATCCTTAAGGATATTTGATGTGCTGCCTGACCAACCGCTGAATGTGTAATGGTAGTTGTCATCAAATTTCTTTGTAGGAGTTGCGCCTGTATATGTTACACTATCGCCAGCCTTAACACCTGTTACAACCTTGATCACATTATATGCATCATAAGCGAATGTTACAGTGTATTCTCTGATTGTTTCTTCAAAAATTGCAACGTATTCGGCATCAGCCTTAACTGCGATCTCTGCTACATTTACAATGCTTGTTGTGCCCTTAACAGCCCAACCCTTGAACTTGAATGTGTATGCATCTGTAGCTTCTTTCATAGGATCTGCAGGAAGTCTGATTGCATCAATCTTTGTTCCCCAAGGAATGTAGCTGATTGTCTTGATAGCTTTATCATCAGTTTCGCTGAGGAAGAACTTAACTGTGAAGCTTCTTGTATCTTCCTGAGTTACGCCACAGCCTTCTCTCTGACACTTAACGGTGGTCTTACCGGTTGTTTCATCATATACCGGTTCAGCCCAGTCGTGCTCAAGAGCTGTGCCTGTCTTTTCTTCCTGATAGGTGTGACCGCAATCCTTACATTTCCATGTATAGAATTCATTTACACCGCAAGCTGCAGGTTCTGTTGCAACCTTTTCGTAATCGTGAAGCTTTGCTTCGAAGTCAGGTGTTGTGTAAATATTGCTTTCAACTGCAACAAGCTGAGCAGCCTTATTCCAGCCCTTGAATTCGTAGTGATACTTGCTGTCGAAATTCTTTTCAGGTATGATTGCGCAATCCTTAGCTCCCGCACCTGCATCTACTGCAAAGGTTTCGATAATATCGTTCTTTGAGTAAGCATAAGTTACTGCATACTGCTTCTTGATTTCATTATAAGTTGCCTTGAGGTTGATGTTTGCACCGTCAATTGTTACCTTGTCAGTGTAAACTGTATCGCCTGTTGTGAGCTGCCAACCTGCAAATTCATATTTAACAAGGTTTGTTTCTGCCTTTGCAGGACCTGCTGCAAGAGCTACTTCTTCACCGTTGTGGAGATAACCTGTCTTCTTGAATTCGGTTGTACCGTCTTCCTTGTAATATGTGATTGTGTAGTTAATATACTTTTCAGCAAATACTGCGTAGTATGTTGCATCACCCTTAACTTCGATGGGGAACTTAACTTCCTTGCCTTCTGCATCTGCCCAATGTGAGAATATGTATGTCATTGTTGCGTCAGCATCCTTGGTGGGAGCTGTTACAGCAGTTTCGATGATTGTTTCGCCAACATGTTTGCCGATAGTAGCAACAGTTTCTTCACCGTTCATGAATGTTACGGTTGCTGCAACGGGAGGAATATAGCCTTCTACTTCTTCTCTCTTGGTATGAGTGGGATCATTTTCACAAATGAAATTCTGGTAGTACTTGCCGTCCTCTTCGTCTTTGTATACATCGCCGCTGATTACATAAGCATGACCGAGAGCCTTGATTTCTACAGCCTTGCCGTCGAAGCCGGTTACGTTGTCCTTTTCATCCTTAATGGGTTCACCGATATCGACACCGCAAACACTACATGTAAGAATCTTTGAACCGACTGCTTCGCAAGTTGCTGCAGTGATAACTCTGTATTCGCCTGCTGTATGACCGAGAGCCGGTACATATTCAACAAATTCAATGTGGCCGCAGTACTTACATATCTTGGTCTTTTCACCCTTATCTGTACATGTGGGCTCCATAGTAACCTTTACACGGTAGAAGTTATGACCGTTTTCAAGATCCAACGGAAGTTCTACTGTTACTCTTGCATCTGCATTACCACAAACGATACAGTCTCTGTGTTTGCTACCTTTAACGCAGCAGTTTGCAACCTTGTCGATTACCCATACATATTCAGCTGTATCTTCGCCGTTTTCATCCTTAACCATAGCATAGGTATGTTCACCTGTTGCCTTGAGGTGTGCGAGATCTGCAGCTGTAAGTTTAGCTTCAGCAAGTTTATCTGCGCTGTCTGTGGGGTTAAGAACAAGCTTTGTACCGCAGTTATTGTCGCAGGTATATGTTCTGTAACCGTCGTTTACACAATCGGGAGCCTTGTCAACATAGTTTGCTGTGTAGCTGTGACCAAGTGCGGGAAGTACTTCTTCGTTTGCCTTCGCACCGCAATCAGTACAAAGGTCATATCTTGAACCTGCACCTTCGCAGCTCGCTACTATTGTGTAGTTTCTGTAAGTATGACTACCCTTGATTTCAAAAATTTTGGTTGTCTTATTTCCGTGAACATCAATAGCCTCTAAGTTATGGAGACCTTCAGCGTCGCAGTAGTATGTGCCGTCTTCTGCAAGTGTTATTTCGTTACCGTCCAGATAAGCTCTTACGCCTGCAGTGTCGTCTTTTACTGTAATTACAGCATCTTCACAGAACTTCGTTCCGTAACCTTCGCCACGGATTGCAATTTCAGGTGCCTTAGCGCCGTAGCTGATTGTACCTGAACTGAAGTAAGCTACATTTACTTCACCGTTGCCTTCACGGTCGGAAACCTTAATGTAAATTACATAAGTCTCGCCGTCTTTAAGATTAAGATTTGAAACTATGCCGGTTGCGTTTGCCTTGTAGTTTGCGAGCATTGCATCAACTTCTCTGTCGATTGCTGCCTTCTTCATCTTTGCTTCAGCTGTGCCGAAGTTGAAACCGGTATATTCAACAAGAGTAATCTTATTCTTTTCAAGCACATACTGCAGTGCATCCTGTCTTGCCTCTTCGTAGTTATAAATCTCTGTCCAATTATCAATGGTTGCAGGATTTGTAATTGCGGCAATTGAAACGTTATACTCAATCTTACCAACGCCGCGGTAGAGCTTGCCTTCGTTATTCCAGGGTCTTGAACGTGTGCCTGTATCTTCAGCGTTTACAACAAGAGATGTCTTCGGTCCGACATACTTCACAACATCATAATCGATGCCGTTTGTATAATTTTCGAATGTCCACTTGGTATCTCCGACGTAAATCTGGCCTGTAGGTTTGCTTTCGTCAGGGATAGGAGCAATTGGCACATTGTAATCGATAGCTGTACATTCGGGAACGTCACACTTGTAATGAGCATAACCGGGAATGTTACAGGTAGGTTCTGCAACAACCTCATAAATCATCTTGTTATGAGCTTCTGCAGTATATGTTGCCTTAACTGAAATGTCTTCTGTAATTGTTGTAACAACTTCACCTTCCTTGGTGTCAACCCACTCATTGATTATATAGTGGTACTCATCATCGGAAAGCTTAGGAGCTTTTGCAGCGAATGTGTCAGCATATTCAAGAATATTCTTTCCGTAAGGAATTGCAGCCTGGCCGAGGTAACTTGTACCGTCTTCTTTGTAGAATGTTACTGTAAGAATATTATCAACAGCCACAAATACAGGGTAGAAATAGAGATGCTCCGCAGGCATTCTCTGACCGCGTATGAAGATTACCTTCTCGCCTTCAACGAGAATATCATTACCGTTTGCATCACACTGTACCCAATGGTCGAACGCCCATGCTTTTCCGGTTCCGGCATCAGGATAATTAACAGGAGCGCCAATTAAAGCCTGCTGAATTTTTGCGTTATATGCATAGTTGCTTTCACTGAGAACTGACTTGTCATCCTTAAGCCATGTGACCGTGTAGGTTTTTTGAGTTCTTCTGTATGTTGCAGTGTATGTTGCATCGCCGTAGCAAATCTCTGAAACGTCAGGAGTCCATGCTCTGAAATCATAGATATACTCTACATCAGCTTCCTTCACGGGATCTGCAGGAATTTCAATTTCAGCACCGTAACGATATTTTTTGCTTAAGATTTCTGTGCCATCGTCATCGAGGAATTTTACTTCATACTCTTTATATTCGGTTTCAAACTGAGCGTAGAGATATGTATCTCCCGAAAGTGTATCTCTGTTCGGTCTGACTTCATCACCGTTGCTGTTTGCCCAACCGGTGAACTCATAAGTACCGATTGCGTCCTCTTCCTTTGAAGGAGGTACATTTTCACCGTCTACTATATTTGAGTATGCAGGAATTCTGTCACCTACAAAAATCTGGTTTTCCTTACCGTCCACCTTGTAGATAAGTGTACCGTCATAGTTATAGAAGTAAACGTCTGCATAGTCCTTCTTGGTGTATTCTGCATAATACTCTCCGTCTCCGGATGCTTTATTTGAAAAGCCGGGGTTCCATCTTCTGAAAGTATAAAGTGAATCCGCTGTATCAATTGTACCCGGAATTTCAGGTTCTTTTACAGACATTCCGTGTTCATAGATGTTATTGTCGGGATTAAGGTGTATATCTGTTTCGCCGTCAACGTCTTTTCCGTAAAAGTTGATTATATATTTAGCAGGTTCTGCGTTACCGTAAGCAGCAGTAATGGACATATTACCTTCAACGAAAATCTCGTCAAGCTGCTTATTTGCTCCTGCATTATTAATTTTCCAACCTACAAGGTAGTTTCTGTTACCTGCATGAGTATAGTTATCCTTGATTTCAGGCATTGTCGGTGTGTCATGCCAATGGAAACCTTCAAGAGTTATGCTCTCTGTTACATTGCCATCAAGCTTATAGTTGTAGGTCACAGTGTATTCACGAGGAATCATTCTGTATACAGGAACATAAGTTGCATCGCCCTTAACTGTGAATTCAGCAGCGTCCTTATGTGTATAGTTAATAAGTGCTCCGCCTTCATCCTTGTTGTTAGCATCAACAGTATAGAAATTCTTACCTATATCCTTTGTCCAACCGATGAATTCATAGCTGTACACATCGTCCTGTTCCATTGCAGTTACATCTGCAGGAACATTTGTAACGTCATCTCTGTACTTATAACCGCTCTTTTTTGTAAGTTCTGAGCCGTCGCGGTCCTTGAATATAACTGTGTATGTTGCAGCATCAGCCTTTGTATATGTAGCCTGGAAGGTTGCTTTGGTTGTAAGAATTGTATCTTCATCAAGGTCAACAACGCTTTCGTCATCAGCTGATATAATTTTCCAGCCTGCAAAGTCATATGTTGTCGCACCGTCTTTATAGATTGGCGCATTGTTGCTGTCAAACTTAATAATTGAACCGGTATATGCAGCCTTTACTGCAGCATTAAGTCCGTTAAGACCGTTATACATATTGGTGGCGGTCATCTTATTGTTGTGACGACCGGTCAATGTACCGATAAGCTGGTTGTCAGCAGTAACAAAAGTAATTTCAAGGGGAGCTGCCTGCCATGCAGCAAACCATTTTGTATCACCGATGAACTTGCTGCTATCGAAGTAAGATGCAACTGAATCATAGCCATAGCTTGCGCCTAATGTATGAGGAACAGTTGTAACCTTGCTTTCAAATTTTGTACCCGTAAAGTTTGCATCCTTACCGAGTGCATCAGCATTATCCTTTGAATAATAACCCATAAATTCAAAACCGGGTCTGTATGCATATCCGGGCTGTTCACCGATAACCGAACCAATATTCATTTTATCGTGTGTGTGTTCCATTACACCGTCAGCATCAACTGCATATGCATCTTCACCAATCTGAGCATCACCGGCACCAGTACTATTGACATTGTTGTCGCCGTTAGCATAGAACGTTGCGGTATATGTAGGGAAGTCTATGTTGATTGTTTCGGTACCGCCTTTGCCGTTGGCTGCACCCCAAGTAACATAAAGCTTTGCATTCTGCTTGCCCGGGAAAAGTGTCTGGAACCAAGGCCTAATTGTGATGGTCGCACTGTTTCCTGATTTGTCAATTTTTGCATAAGAATCATTAAGAACCACGCCGTCTGCACTGAGAGAAAAAGTGGCACCGACAGCTCCTGTCCATGTAACACCGTACTGATCCAACGCACCGCTTAAGCTGATTGTAGATGACGAAGATATTCCAGTATTTACCTTGGCGAGTGTGTGAGTATCACCGGTAAGTGACGCAGTTATATCAGTGAGAGTAGGTGAGGTCCATAACGCGGTCTGTCCTGCCTGGGTTCCGCCCGCCGATAAAGTCCAATCATCTTTGCTTTCCCAAACTAAACCACCAGTAGCAGAAAGATTGTAACCGCCATTAAAAATTTCTACACCGTTGATTGTAATCCTTGTAATTCTGGCTTTAGCTACGTTATTTGAACCGATTTGAAAATAGATCGATTTGGGCCATTTAGTAACAGTGAATGTTTCATCACTAGCTACTCCGTTCTGAGCATTTGCCCAATTTCTTTCTGTAGTTGTACCATCAGCATGTGTAAACACAATTCTGTGAGTATCTTCACATGCGTTCATATTATCGCCATTTGTTGTAACAACTACGTCATAACTGTTAGGCGCACCCGCCTCAGCCTTCTGAGGTACTACCCACACCCAGCAGGAAAGCATCATAAGAACTGCTAAAAACAGCGATAAACTTTTCTTAAATTGTTTTTTCATTAAGATTTTCCTCCTTAACAAAAATTTGATTCGTTTATTTTAAAATGGTTTGCCGCCGCGACGGCATTGAATTTAACCATCGAAACGAAACTTATTGTGCTTTGCATACCGTATTAACCCTCCGGCACAGTCCCTGACCTGACCGTTTATTGCTTTTTGGGCGCAATAAGGCATACAGACACTTTTAGTTAGTATCAGTATATCATTTCAAAATCAACAAAGTCAATACGAAGTCTGAAAGATTTTAATCAATTCTTAATTTTTGGCTTATCTGTGCAAAAAGTGGTTTTTGTTTTGTGTAAAATGACGGATAACTTTTCTGTTAAAAATTTATGTTTTAATGTTTGGTTGTTGAAGCTGTTGCCATGATGCTTTTATCGGGGAATATCTTCTGTAAAACTTATAACTTTACACTTGTTTCTGTTTTCCACAGTTTCTTGTTAAGTGTGGAAAACTGTTCAGCTATGTGGAAAACTTTGTTGAAAACTCCGAAAACTATATGTTGTGCTTTTAGCTTTCGACAACTTCATATGTAGTGTGTGTAAAATTCTGCACTTTACACCATATTATACTTCAGTTGCCCACTATACCGTATATATAATAGTATACAAAAATAAATAACAGAACTGCACCGTGAAAAAATGCAGATCTGTTACACTTTTTATTTGAAATTGTCAGTTTTTGTCCGTTTCTGTCCAATCAGATTTAATCGACATAGCCAAATACACACTGTAAGCCACGCTGATTAATACAATGAAGGCACATGTACCGATTCTCTGCCCCAAAGTCAATGCAGCTTCGTCTGAAAAAACGCTGAGTGAATTGAAAATGCCGTGAAAAGCGATACATACAAGCAAGCTCTTTGACTTGTAATAAATCATCACCAGCATAAAACCTGTCGCCATTGCGTATACGACCTGAAGCAGATTCGGTAGAAGCTCCGCTCCTGAACCGTTTATCAGATTTATAATATGACCGATACCAAATGTTACGCTTGAAACAACAACGGCAGACCTCACTCCGTCTTTTGCCATAGCATTAAAAAGCAAACCGCGGAAAATTACTTCTTCAAGAAATCCCACACATAACATCGTAAGAATATACAGCACTGTTTCAGCAGCGGATAAATTCACGCCGATGCCGTACCACAAATTTACGGTAAGGAGCAAAAGTAATGGAACATAAAGGAGCATCTTTTTTGCTGATACTGCAGCTTTGCTTAAGCCGTACTTTTTCATCAGGCCGTTTTTCTTTATATATATAAATAGTATAAGAGAAAGTACAGTTGCAATTGGCAAAGTTGCTGCTTTGGTGATGCCGATTTTGTCCGAAAGAGTATCACCAAAGGAAAGCAGAACGCAGTACGCCACTATCCAGAGTATTGCAAAGGCAAGTTCGCTTTTTTCATAGAGCTTTTTCATTATACCACTCCTTTTTGGTTATATTATATCATATCTTTTGCAATACTCAAGTACAACATTTTTGAAGCGGTCATTTCTGAAATTGTTTTTCACGTCGCTGACATCAACATACATACCTTGCATCAGGTTCTGAATTATTGCTTCAGCAAGAAACGCCTCAAAAGTATAATCATCAGTAAAGGCTTCTTCAATATCTGTGTTCAATTCAGCGTTGATGCCTCTGACGGCGGCACGATAAATAAGATTGTCTTTGCCTAAGCTTTCACCCATTTTTTTCAGACAGTCAAGTCCCGATTTCATATCCGAAACCCTGATTTTCCCCTTATACTCAACCTGTTTCTCGCCACCAAGCAAAATATTGTCGATGCTCGTTTCAAGAATTTTCGCCAAATCTGGCAACAGCGATATATCGGGTAAGGTTTCTCCTCTCTCCCATTTACTCACCGCCTGAAAACTTACACCTGCTCTTTCGCCGAGCTCATTTTGGGTCAATCTCTTTGCTTTTCTCAAGTTTGATATTTGTCCTGCAATTTTTTCTGTATTCATAAAAAATACCTCCTCTTGTTTACTGATAACAGTATAACAAGAGGAGAATTAAATGTAAATAACCGGGTGGGTGAGGGTTTCTGATTTGAATTCAACCTAATAGTATACTTATTCTTCAAGCAATTTCTTTTTTATTTCTTCTTTCGTTTATTCAAGATTAATCCCACTGTAATCTGAGTAACCGAAATTAAGATAGATGATAATAATACTAATTTACCTACAAAGCTTTCCCCTTTTGTTTCCAATAGCATTACTCCACCGACAATAAAAAAAACAAATATAGCAATACACTCAAACACAACAAAAGCTTGTATTTTTTCAATATTAATTTTTTTATTCTTATCTGAAATACGCATCATAGCAAAGGTGTAGGCTTCGACTATGGGTTCAATAATGATTTCTAACATCATTTCAAATATAAAATCCATACTATCACCTCTAAGATCATTATACTTATTTCACAACAAAATGCAATAACCGTCCCAACTCTAAAATATTACTATTGATATTCCGATTACTCCATCCGTCTTCGTCTGCGACGAATCCACCTTCCTCAGAGAGGAAGGCAATGCCGTCCCTTTTAAGGGAAGGTGACTGCGAAGCAGTCGGAAGGGTTTGGCTCCCTGATGAGGGAGCTGGCAAAATCGAAGATTTTGACTGAGGGAGTAATCGCTCGAACCTGTGACACCCACGGTCAGAAATATGGTCTATTTGCTTCGCTTGGAGCGCTCGCAACTCTCCCTATTTCTTCCTGTTCTCGGCTTGCTTCATCTGCCACCGGCAGCGCAAGCCTGCGAACCAGTTAACAGCCGCTGCGTCTGTGGAAACACGGTGGAACAGAGTGAGAGAACTGTTGGGGTGCCAAAGGAAAAAAGACAACCATCCGAATGGATGATTGTCTTTTTGGCGCCTCAAACAGGACTCGAACCTGTGACACCGCGGTTAACAGCCGCGTGCTCTACCGACTGAGCTATTAAGGCATTCAAAGTATTTTACCACCTTAGGAGCACTAAGGTGGTATTGTGTCGGCATCGCCTTATCTTCCCGGGCCGCTTCCAGCCAAGTATTGTCAGCACTGATGAGCTTAACTACCGTGTTCGGGATGGGAACGGGTGGACCCTCATCGCTAAAAACACCGACTATCTGAACTGCTAATCCAGATCTTCTTTTCATGACTCTCGTCATATCATGGTGACCCGTACGAGATTCGAACTCGTGTTGCCGGCGTGAGAGGCCGGAGTCTTAGGCCACTTGACCAACGGGCCATTTAAATGGTACACCATCACGGGCTCGAACCGTGGACACCCTGATTAAGAGTCAGGTGCTCTACCAACTGAGCTAATGGTGCATAAGTTGGTGAAAGTTCTTTACTTTTCAGTATGTACCTTCAAAACTAAACAAAGGAAGCAAAGCAAGGATTGTTTGTAGTAGTTTGAACCAAGAATATGGTCAAGCCCTCGACCTATTAGTATTGCCTAGCTGAATGCATCACTGCACTTACACATGCAACCTATCAACCTCATAGTCCTTGAGGGGTCTTACTAGCTTATGCTA
>JAZSQU010000062.1:0-50168 GCA_045538095.1 Acutalibacteraceae bacterium
TGTATCCCATATGGTGTTCTCGCATATCCATTATAACATGTAATTTGAATTCCGCACTATAAACTTTATTTTTTCTTCCTGTTTTACTCATAAAAATATGCACCTCCAAAAGTGTCTAACTTTTGGGGTGCATATCAAAATTCAGGTGGTTTTTTATCTGAGTCTTTTAAGAAGCCTTTGCATTTCCTCAGGCATATCTGCCTTAAGGCAAAGCTCCTCACCTGTTACAGGGTGAATGAAGCTTACGCTTTCGCAGTGAAGTGCCTGACGGAAGCAGTCCTTATCAGCCTCTCCGTACATTGTATCACCGTACAGAGGAGCGCCGAGGGAAGCAAAATGCACCCTTATCTGGTGTGTTCTGCCCGTTACAAGACGAATACGCAAAAGAGTATAATTTTCGCCGTACTCCAAAGGCTCATAGTGGGTTTCGGCATAGTCTCCTCTTTCGTCAACGGTACGGTAGGTTTTTATGGGGTCAGGTCGGTAAATGGGCTTTATAATTTCACCCTTTTCCGTAAACTTTCCCGTTGATACAGCAAGGTATCTCTTTTCAAAATTGCCTGAAAGCCTTGCTGCAACGTGAGCATTCAGAGCACAGATAACAAGCCCTGAGGTGCCTTTATCAAGTCTGCCCACACATCTGAACACTGCACTTCTGCCCTTTTTCATAAGGTAAGACGCCACTGCATTGGAAAGTGCATCACCCTGATGGTTATGAGATTCGTGCATAGCAAGATTGCCCGGCTTGTTTATCACAAGCAAATCCTCATCCTCATAGACAATATCAAGAGGAATATCGAGAGGAATTATCTTAGCTTCCTTTGAGGGCATATTCACCGTGACGGTATCACCCGTATGAACAATATCAACGGTTCTTGTATGCTGACCGTTAAGAAGCAAACCGTCCTCCACCCGTTTAAGTGAGCGAAGGAGGGTAAGAGATATTTTCATATGAGTTTTAAGGAAGGTGTACACCTTTGCACCGTCGTATTCCTCGGGTACAGTATAGCTTATTGTTCTCAAGACTTTCTCCTTTTGTATAAAGAAAACATTTCTCTGTCTTCTATGTTAAATCGCTATTGACAGAAAAACTCATTCTGTGTATAATATAAGTACAAAAGGTGTTACCGACAAGACGGTTACGCTCTAAAGTTTAATTAGAAAAAAACTAATCGCCTTTATTTGAACGTGGGGCGGTTAGTTTTTTATTGCCACTATGGTATAAAGCACAATCACCAGAATGATAACTATGTAATCCATGAGCATCACCCTCCCGAATTTATTCGGAGGGCGTAGCCCTCCGTTGAAGAGAGCGTAACCGCCTTAATGTCTTTGATAACACCTCAGGGTAGCCTAAGCTACCCTGAAATTTTAACATATAAAATTTAATGTGTCAACTTAAAAAGCTTTTTGCATTTATTTCATCGTTTCCGAAAATTCGTCAAGCAGACGCTTCTTTTCCTCCCAGAGCTTCTGTGAAAGGTCAACATAATAGGTATGAGGATTTTCAAAACGCTTCACTTCGTCCCAAAGTGTATCCACCTGCTCGTTGCAGTATTTCTTTATATCTTTAATGTCAGGACAGTCGTAGCAGAGCTTTCCACCGTCAAAGATTTTTACAAGCAGAGGCTTTGCAACATAATCGGTAACAACCTTGCGTTTCCATGTATAGTTGGGGTCAAAAAGCTCGTAGGGCTTGCTGTCGTCAATTTCTTCATCAATAAGTGTAATTACGTCAGAAATTGCCTTTCCGCTTTCTTTATCGAAAAGACGGTAAACCTTTTTTGCACAGGGAGTAGTAATTTTCTGTACGTTTTCAGAAATCTTTATTCTCGGCACAGGTACACCCTTTTCATCCTCAACGGCAACGATTTTATATACACCGCCAAAAACGGGATTGGATGAAGCTGTGATAAGTCTTTCACCCACACCGAAGGAGTCAATCTGTGCACCCTGAACAAGCATATCACGGATAATATTTTCGTCAAGGGAGTTACTTGCGACGATTCTGCAATCAGGGAAGCCTGCTTCGTCAAGCATCTTTCTTGCCTTTTTTGAAAGGTAGGTTATGTCACCGCTGTCAAGTCTTATTCCCTTTGGTCTGAAGCCTCTTGGAAGCACTTCTCTTTTGAAGGCCTCAATCGCGTTGGGAATACCGCTTTTCAGCACATTGTAAGTGTCAACGAGAAGAGTACAGTCGTGGGGATACTGTCTTGCATAGGCACAGAAGGCTTCAAGCTCATCACCGAAAAGCTGAATCCAGGAATGTGCCATTGTACCCACTGCAGGAATGCCGAAGTCTCTTTCGTCAATTGTACACGCCGTTGCATCGCAGCCGCCGATATAAGCAGCTCTTGCACCGTAAATTGCAGCGTCAAAGCCCTGAGCACGTCTTGAGCCGAATTCCATAACCATTCTGTCACCTGAAGCTCTTTTAAGGCGGTTTGCCTTTGTTGCAATAAGGCTCTGATGGTTAATTGTAAGAAGCACCATTGTTTCAATAAGCTGAGCTTCGATTATGGGGCCCTTTACGGTAATTATAGGCTCACCGGGAAAAATGGGCGTACCTTCGGGAATTGCCCACACATCACAGCTGAATTTGAAATCTCTGAGGTATTCTATGAAATCCTCGCAGAAGCCTTTTTTTCTGAAAAGCTCAAGATCCTTTTGTGTAAACTTCAGATTCTTAAGATAATCCACAAGCTGTCTCAGACCTGCCATAATAGCAAAGCCGCCGTTATCGGGCACTTTTCTGAAGAACATATCGAAATGTGCAATCTTGTCCTTGAGACCGTTTGTGAAATAACCGTTAGCCATTGAAAGCTCATAAAAGTCCATAAGCATTGTCAGATTTCTTGATTCAAGGGTATTGCTCATACTTTATACACTACCTTCCGTTTTCTTGTTGTCTTTTATTATATCACCTTTTTCTGAGAATTTAAAGTTTTTTCTCTTTTTTTTAACAAGAAAAACAAGTTTTAAATCCTTGTTCTTTTGTAGAATAATTTTATGTGCAATTTCTATAAATTAAGATGTTTTTTAGCACTAACATTATACCTGTTAACTGAAAATTCCACTTGACAAACCTATGGGATTAGTGGTATCATACTACGGTAGTGGTGTATCACTAAAAAAATATAAGGTGTGAAATTTATGAGAATAAGAAAGCAGCCTCTTGGCGACCGCAATATTGTGGGTGCAAGAATTGAAGCAAAAAGAAAAGAATTGGGCATCAAGCAAATTGACCTTCTTACCCAGCTCCAGATTAAGGGTGTAGAACTTACAGCATCAGGCCTTTCAAAGCTTGAAGGTCAGATCAGAAGCGTAAACGACTATGAACTCGTTGCAATCGCTGACGTTCTCGGTGTTTCTCTTAACTGGCTTGTAGGCAGAGAAGACTGATAAACTCTTAACCCCAACCGTTTCGGACTTTTCCGAAGCGGTTTTCTTTTTAACTTCCTTTGTGCGAAACTTACAAAATCCTACATTCAAAATATACAAAACAACGAAAAACTTTTACTTTCCCTTAAACAGTGGTAAAAATCGTGCTTTTATGATATAATTTCTAATTGATTGAAACGTATGTTCAGTTATAAGCATCAAAAAAAAATCAAATCAAAGAGGAGGAACTCACTTGGTTCAGAAAGCAAAATCATTTTTAGGTGATTTCAGAACTTACTGGAACATTCCTATGCCCGGTCGTTATATGACCTTCAAAGAAATTGCAGCCTATGCCGGCGGCGGTATCGGTGCATATTTCATCATTACTATGGGTAACGCCCTTCTTGTTAATACCAACAACATGATTGTCGGCGGTGCAATCGGTGTTTCACCCACCCATATGTATCTTCTTTACATAATTTCAACAATCGCAAACATTCCCCTGACAGCAGTCAGAGCGAATATGATTGACAACACCAGAAACAAAGCAGGTAAATACAGACCTTACCTTATTTCAATGGGTCTGCCTACTATACTTCTTGTTCTCGGTTACGTTTACTTCCCCTATAACGCACTTTACGATTTCTTCCCCATGCAGCTTTTCGGTTATGACGGCGGATATGTTGTAAAATGTGCAATTGTATTGGTTTTCAACCTTTTACTTCAATTCTTCTTTAACTTCTTTAACGATGCTTATACTAACCTCATTCACGTACTTTCACCCAACACTCAGGAACGTACAGACGTTCTTGCAATCAAGAGCGTTGTTTATTCACTTGCTCCCTCAATTGTAAACATCGTTCTTCCCATCGTTGCTCAGTATGCAACAAACAACAATATGTACGACCTGAAGCTCTACCGTATTGCATATCCCGTATTCGCAGTTCTCGGTATGAGTCTTACAGTTGTTGTATTCGGTAACACAAAGGAAAAAATCGTTCAGGCAAAGACAAGAGTTATTCAGGTTCGTTTCTCTGACGCATTCAAGTCAGTTGCTAAGAACAAGTATTTCTGGATTATCTCTCTTGCAGGTTGGCTCGGCTTCCTTGAAGGCGCTTACGGTAACGTTCTCGGTTGGGCTTATAACTACGGCCACGCAACATCCGGTACTGTAATGGGTATCATCAACACTGTTGTAGGTAACGCTTCAATGTGGGGTATGATTATTGCTCCCTTCTGTGTACGTGCCTTCGGTAAGAAAAAGGTGCTTCTCGGTGTTAACTTTATGAACATCGTCTGCATCCTTGCAATGGGTCTTAACACAAAGAGCATTTTCTGGCTTGCAACCTGTGTATACTTCAACTGGCTCTTCGGTGCTTTTGAACAGATTACAACTCCCGCTATTCAGGCTGACATCCGTGACTACCACCAGTACAAAACAGGTGAACGCGTTGACGGTATGTTTGCAACAGTTAAAACAATCGGCGATATCGTAACTCTCGTAACATCTTCAGTTCTTCCCTTCGTATATGAAAGAATGGGCATTTTTGAAGGTAACGGCTATGAAAGTCCCTACGATATTCTCGACGTAACAACAGGTCAGCCCGGTCTTCTTGATAAAATGTTTACAGCTCTTATCATCATGGCTGCAACCGGCGCTTTCCTTAATATGGTTCCATACTTCTTCTATGACCTTAAGGAAAAAGACCAGATGGCTATCGTTAAAATTCTTAAAATCCGTGCTATGTTTGAAGACTACGGCAACGGAATTACAAACGACCAGACTCTCGTTGAAGCTATTGACATCATCAGAGAAGCAAGAGAGCTTGCAACCAAAGAAGCTCTTGTAATCGACAAAAACAAGGACAGAAAGTCACGTAAGAAAGCCCGCAGATATAACGAAGACATTGAAATTGCAAAGATGGTTTGCGCTGAGCTTGATAAATTCTCATCAAAGGCTTACAACGCTAAATACGAAGCAAGCTACAGAATTTACTCTGCAGGTCTTGAAGGCATTTACAATGCTGATATAGCTAAGATTATGGAAGAAATTGCAGAAGCAAGAGCTCTTCCCAAAAACACTCCGGAAGAAAAAGAGCTTCGTCAGTTCAAGCTTGACATTGCAAAAAATCTCCTTTCATCAGCAAAGGCTGTTAAGAAATACTATAAGAGTGCTGACGCATTTGTACAGCCCGATTTCAAGGCTCTTGAAGGTCTCTTTGCAATTGAAGACGAATGTGACAGCAGACTTAAAGACCTTTATCTCCAGCAGGCTGAAGCTAAAAAAGCAAAGGATTCCTTGAGGCTTAAGGATCTCACAGCTGAAATCAAAGAGGTTAAAAAGCAGAAAGAAAAGGTTCAGGACGACGCTAAGGCTGAAATGGATAAGCATGCTTACTTCGGTAGAGCTGCAAAGGCTTACCTTGACGCTGAAAAGGTTGTTAAGGAAAAGGAAAACTACACTCACCTTGAAGACCTTGCTTCAAAATATGAAGAATCAAAGATGAGAGCTGAGGCTGAACGTGCTGCTAAAATTGAAGAGCAGAAGAGACTTGATGCTGAAAAAGCAGAGAGAACAAGACAGCTCAAGGCAGAAAAAGAAGCTGAAAAGCTCAAGAAAAAAGCAGAAAAGGCTAACAAGAAATAAGCTTTTATACAATAACACCAAAGAGTGCTCACCTTACACGGTGGGCACTTATTTTTGTTCGTTTTGCGTAGCTTTTTTTAATATATCGGGAAGTACAGCTCTCCCATCTCTATATCCTGCTGAGCTTTTTCGTGGGACTGCTGTATTGACGTTGTCGTCAACTTAAGGGAATGATGTAGAAAAATGATTATACCGCAGGGACACGGCTTGCCGTGTCCGTCAATTAAAACCTGCAGCACCACCCACATAAGGTACAAAACTTATCGACAGAAAGAGAGTGACCATAGATTTAGTTTGTTAGGGCTATGAAAGCGGACACGGCGAGCCGTGTCCCTACAGTAACAAAACCTTAAGTTGATGATGTTACTAAAAAGGAGATGTAAAAACTACATTTTACATCTCCCTCGATCTTTATTCAGCTTTTCCTGTGAGCTTTGCAAGCATATCTTCAAAGAACTTTTGGATAAAATATATTACATCCGAAAGAGCCGCAATAATTACTAACATTTTTATTTCCTCCTTGTTAAGTGTGTTAATAACAGTTTAACACAAGCAAACGATAAAATCAATACATTTCACCAAAACACCACATTTAAAGCACATCTGACTTGTTCAGAGCAAATCAGAGCTTTTCTGCCTCTTCCATAAAAAGAGCATATGAGGCATCGCTTGCCATTCTGTAAAAATCCTTTGAACCAAGGGCAACCGAGCCTATTCTCACTCCGTCAGGCTGACAGCTGCGTTTGAACTGCTGGGTAAAAAAGCGTCTGTAAAAGCTCTTAAGCCATTTGAGGATAACCTCTTCGCTGAAATCATCCTTAAAGGCACGTTTTGCAAGAAGGAAGATTTTCTCCGGTGAAAAACCGTATCTTACAAAGTTGTAGATAAAGAAATCGTGAAGAGCATAGGGCCCTACAATATCCTCGGTCTGCTGAGAGATGTTACCCTTTTCGTCAGCAGGAAGAAGCTCAGGACTGATGGGCGTGTCAAGAATGTCCTTCAGCACCTCTGTGCTTTTCGGAAATACACCTGAAGAAGCAAGAGTTGCAACCATCCATCTTACAAGAGTTTTCGGCACACCGCCGTTTACCCCGTACATACTCATATGGTCGCCGTTATAAGTGCACCAACCGAGAGCAAGCTCACTGAGGTCACCTGTGCCCACAACGAAACCGCCAACCATGCCTGAGTAGTCCATAATTACCTGGGTGCGTTCTCTTGCCTGAGCATTTTCAAAGGTGAGGTCATAGTTATCCTTGTCCTGCCCGATATCCTCAAAATGCTGAAGACAGGCTTTTTTTATGCTGATTTCTTTTGCTGTGATGCCGAGGGTTTCCATAAGAAGCCATGAATTGTTGTAGGTTCTGTCGCTTGTTCCGAAGCAAGGCATTGTAATACCCACAACCTCTGAAGGGTCTTTTCCAAGCTCTTCCACAGCCTTTACGGCAACAAGAAGTGCAAGGGTTGAATCAAGACCGCCTGAAATTCCAAGAACAGGTCTGCCGCCTGTTTTCATTATTCTTCTTTTAAGCGAGGTCACCTGAAGAGAGAAAATCTCCATGCATCTTTTCTGTCGGTCCTCTTTTGTTTCGGGAACAAAGGGAAGCTTATTGAGCTTTATGCTTTCGCCGTCAGCACTATGGTCTGATGAGGTTTTTACAAAAACGCTTCTGCATTTCTTTGTAAAGAAATCTGAAGCAGTATCGTTCTTCATTCTGTCAGCGCGGATTTTTTCCATATCGATTTCGCCGTAAAGGATATAGTCGGTGTCCACATAGTTTTCGTTTTCAGCCATAACTGAACCTTTTTCACAAAGAAGACTGTGACCCGAATAAACGGTGTCGCTTGTGGAGTCCTCCCAGCCTGTGCTTGTGAGGCAATAGCCTACACCCAGTCTTGCACTGAGGTTTTTCACACATTCTCTTCTGTATTCTCTTCTGCCTACCGCTTCACCAAAGGAGCCTATATTGATAATAAGCTCACTGCCGAATGCACTGTGAACTGTACCCGGTGTAACAGTCATAAACATATCCTCCCCTATTTCAAGGGAAAACTTATATTCATTATCGAGAGAAAAAATGAGGTCGTTGCCTACGGGAATTTCAGTTTCACTGTCGCTTAAGAAAAGCTCTTTTTCTGTAAGGAAATCTACTGTAAGCTCCTTTGCAGAATTAAACCATCTGCCCTCGTTTTTTTCGCCCTTTATCTGCACGTTGGTCTTAGGTACAACGCCCAGGATTTTTCCCTTTGAAAGCACTGCACCGCAGTTATAAAGCTTTCCGCCTATATTTAAAGGCAAGCCCACAACAACGGCTGAAGAAACCTTCTCGGTGAAACTGCAAAGCTCCTTAAGAGCTGAAAGTGTTTCTTTCAAAAGTGCACTCTGGAAGAATAAATCCCCACAGCTGCAGCCTGTAAGTGAAAGCTCAGGAAAGACTACAATATCTGCCTTTTCTTTCTCTGCCTTCAGTATTTTTTCTTTTATGTCCTTAAGATTGGCCTTTACGTCGGCAAGACTTGCTTCAGGCACTGCCAAAGCAAGCTTTGTGTATCCGTACATATAATCACCTCATAAACAGAGTATATCGGATTTTTTTCCGTCCTTTTTATTATACTTTCAATTGTAACAATTATCAAGTAAAATGTGCATATTTTTTTATGCACCATTTAAACCGTTTTTTCATTGACAAAAGAGGACATTTTTTATATAATATTATTGTGATAAACCCCTTCAGGCGACTGACGGATTTTGCGGATAACCGCAAGGGAGTCTGAAGGTTAATAGTGCCGACCGTCTGGGCAACACAGTTTTAAAAAGCTGGGTTGCCCTTTTTTATTAAACGGTCTTACCCGGCAGAAAACAGGAGGTACAAAAAATGGATCACAAAAACTGGAACGGCTTTAAAAAAGGTGTATGGCAAGACGAAATCAACGTAAGAGATTTCATTCAGCAGAACTATACCGAGTACAAAGGCGACAGCTCTTTTCTCGCCGGAGCTACACCCAGAACTGAAGCTCTTATGAAAAAGCTTCAATCACTTTTCACTCTCGAAAGGCAGTACGGCGGTGTTCTTGATATTGATACTGCAACCGTATCTTCGCTTACAAGCTATGCTCCCGGATATATTGACAGGGCAAATGAACTAATTGTGGGTCTTCAGACAAACCGTCCCCTTAAAAGAGGCGTTAACCCCTTTGGCGGAATGAGAATGGCACGTCAGGCCTGTGAGGCTTACGGCTACAAGCTTTCAAGTAAGGTTGAGGAAGAATTCCGTTTCCGCACAACCCACAACGACGGTGTTTTCAGAGCTTATACAGATGAAATGCGTGCTGCAAGAAAATGTCACGTAATTACAGGTCTTCCCGACGCGTACGGCAGAGGCAGAATTATCGGTGACTACCGCAGAGTTGCTCTTTACGGCGTAAACAAGCTTATTGAAGAAAAGAAAAAGGATAAGGCTAAGCTTGCAAGTGCAACCTTCAACACAGAAACCACAAGACTCAACGAAGAGCTTTATCAGCAGATTGCTTTCCTCGGCTATATGAAGGAAATGGCCGCTATGTACGGCTTTGATATCAGTGAGCCTGCTTCCAATGCAAAAGAGGCAATTCAGTGGACTTATTTTGCTTATCTCGGTGCAATCAAGGAACAGAACGGTGCAGCTATGTCCCTTGGCAGAGTAAGCTCGTTCTTCGACATTTACATTGAGCGTGATATCCAGAACGGCACACTTACAGAAGAAGGCGCTCAGGAGCTTATGGACGATTTTGTTATGAAGCTTCGTATGGCTCGTCACCTTCGCACACCCGAATATAACGAGCTTTTCGGTGGTGACCCTATGTGGATTACCGAAGCAGTAGGCGGTATGGGTGAAGACGGAAGAACACTTGTTACAAAGAACAGCTTCCGTATGCTCAACACACTTTACACTCTCGGTTCATCACCCGAGCCCAACCTCACTATCCTCTGGTCAACCTCACTTCCCGAAAACTTCAAGAAATTCTGTGCAAAGGTTTCAGCAGACACAGACTCAATCCAGTATGAAAACGACGACATTATGCGTCCTATCTACGGTGACGACTATGCAATCGCCTGCTGCGTTTCAGCTATGAAGGTAGGTAAGCAGATGCAGTTCTTCGGTGCAAGATGTAACCTTGCAAAGCTTCTTCTTATTGCAATCAACGGTGGCTATGACACCACAAGCGGTATGCACATCGGCCCTCAGATGCCTGTTATGGACACTGAAAAGCTCAGCTATGAAGAGGTTTCAAAGCGCTTCGATATCTACATTGAATGGCTCAGCCACCTTTATGTAAATACAATGAACATCATCCACTATATGCACGACAAGTACGCTTACGAAAAAACTCAAATGGCTCTTCACGATACTGATGTGGGCAGATTTATGGCTTTCGGTATTGCAGGACTTTCCGTTGTTGCCGACTCACTCAGCGCAATTAAATATGCAAATGTGCGTCCTGTCAAAAATTCAAACGGCTTCATCACCGATTTTGAAACAACAGGCGACTTCCCCAAATACGGCAACGATGACGACAGAGTTGACCTTATTGCAAAGGAAATGGCTCACAAGGTTATCACTGAGCTTCGCAAAACTCCCACTTACAGACAGGCTGAGCACACCCTTTCAGTGCTTACAATTACCTCAAACGTAATGTACGGCAAAAATACAGGTGCAACCCCCGACGGCAGAAAAGCTTCAGCTCCCTTTGCTCCCGGTGCTAACCCCATGCACAACAGAGAAGAAAACGGCGCTCTTGCTTCACTGAACTCCGTTGCAAAAATCAGCTATGACGATTGCCGTGACGGTGTTTCAAACACCTTTTCAATCACTCCTGAAGCTCTCGGCAGAACAGAGGAAGAAAGAATCAGCAACCTTGTTACTATTCTTGACGGTTACTTCTCAAAGAAGGCTCACCACATTAATGTAAATGTTCTTAACAGAGAAACACTTATGGAAGCTTATGAAAATCCCGAAGCTTATCCCAACCTTACAATCAGAGTTTCCGGCTATGCAGTTAACTTCCACAAGCTTTCAAGAGAGCAGCAGCGTGAGGTTATCAGCCGTACCTTCCACGAGGCAGTATGATTACAGATACTTTAAAGGGCAGAGTACATTCCTTTCAGTCCCTCGGCACTCTTGACGGGCCCGGTGTGCGCTTTGTAGTTTTTATGCAGGGCTGCAATCTCCGTTGCGGTTGTTGCCATAATCCTGACACATGGAAATACAATGAAGGCACAGAGTACACGGCAGAGGAAATTCTCAAGAAGGCTGTGCGCTACAAGGAATACTTCAAAAAAGACGGCGGAATTACCGTTTCAGGCGGTGAACCTCTTTTGCAGGCTGACTTTGTCCGTGAACTTTTTGAGCTTTGCCATAAGGAAGGCATTCACACCTGTCTTGACACATCAGGCAGTATTATGAATAGCAGCGTAAAGGCTCTTTTAAAGGAAACCGACCTTGTTCTCCTTGATATCAAGTATACGGACAATGAGCTTTATGAAAAGCACGCAGGGTGCAGTATGGAGAAAGTTACCGACTTCCTCTCCTACCTCAGTAAAGAAAAAATCCCCACTGTCTTAAGGCAGGTTATTATTCCTACACTTAACGACAACGAGGACAACATACTGAAGCTGAAAGCACTTTCTGAAGAAAACGAATGTGTTCAAAAAATTGAGCTTTTGCCTTTCCGTAAAATCTGTCAGGTGAAGTATGATAAGCTGGGCATTGATTTTCCCTTTGGTCATTTGCCTGAGCCTGAAAAAAAGTTTATGGAAAAGCTACAATCACTTTTATAAATAAAAAGTTTAAGCACCGATTCAAATTGAGTCGGTGCTTTTTATCAGTCTTTTAGCTTCAGGTTATTTGTTAGCTGAAAGCTCATATTCGCAGTCGTAATTTTTGGAATCAAGACCGATTCTCTTTGCAGCCTTCTTCTTTCTCTTCTTGTTCTTTTCGAGAACAAGCCAGTCTTCACCGTAGTAAACACCCATTTTATCAAGTATTTCCTTGTTATTCTGAAGACGTTCAAGGAAGTCTGCATAATCTCGGCTTCTGTTCCATGCACACTCAGCAAGTGCAAGACCACGTGTGCTCAATTTGAAGAAGAGCGCTTCTTCAGTGGGTGTCCACTCTGTCCAGTTTTCAGCTTCAACACCGAGAATTCTGTCGCTGTACTTACCCTTTATTCCCACCTTTTTTGGCTCGTAGTAATATGTATCCTTAACTGTGCAGTATTCGTGGGTCATATCAAAGTAGAAGTACTTGTGGTTACTGAGAATTGCGTCGCCGCCATTTTTAAGGTGCTTCAGCATATTCTTATCCTTTTTCGGTGTCCAATATTGAGCAACAACCTCACTTGAAACATTCTTTGCCGCAAGAACTTCGTTCCAGCCAACCATAATTTTACCCTGTGCCTTAAGGTGTTCATTGAGTTTATTGGTAAACCAGCCCTGAAGCTCCGTTTCGTTTCTGAGACCCTCTGCTCTCATTCTGCTCTGACATTTGTCGCATTTTTTCCATTCGTTTGTGGGAGCTTCGTCGCCACCGACATGGAAATACTCAAAGGGGAAGAGAGCTGCAGTTTCGTCAATTACATCATATACGAAATCAAGAACCTCATCCTTACCGAGGCAAAGAGTTCTGTTCCAATCCTTTTCTCCACGGCTTTCGGGAATTATTCCTCCGAAGAAGTCAGGCACTTCGCAGTGAATTTCACGGCAGGCAAGGTCGTTATATGAAGCAATAGCAGCTGCAGAGTGAGCCGGAAAATCAATTTCGGGAATAATCTCAACGCATCTTGCCTTTGCGTAAGCCACAATCTGTCTGATTTCATCCTGAGTATAGTAGCCCTCAACAGGTGTGTGGCTCATATCGTAGTTGTTCCAGCTGTGAAGCTGACTGCCCTTTCTCTTGCTGCCGATTTCAGTGAGAAGAGGGTGCTTTTTAATTTCAATTCTCCAGCCCTGGTCATCGGTAAGATGCCAATGGAAACGGTTGAGCTTATAAAGAGCCATGTAGTCAATAAACTTTTTAACGGTTTGGGCTCCGAAGAAGTAACGGCTTTCGTCAAGATGCATACCTCTCCATGAATAAAGCGGTCTGTCGCTGATTTTACAGCAGGGCACCCTGTTTTCTTCGTCAATAAGCTGCTTTAAGGTAATCATAGCATAAAAGGCTCCACTGTAGCCGCAAGCAAGAATTCTGATACCATCCTCAGTTACCTTGAGAAGATACTCCTCCTCACCCACCTTTTCGGTGTATACAAAACTGATGTCGGCATACTCGTTTTCCTCGCTGATAACACCTAAAGTACAAGCTACGCACTGACGCATATTTCCCAGTCTGCCGTCATAATTAATGCTTATTGCACCGAAGGGAAGCTGATAAAAACCCTCCTCTTCAACTGCAACTCTGGGTCTTGGAATTACGTTAATCATTTGTTTTCCTCTCCTTTATATTTTCTTTCCACTGATGCATTGTCTATAAGATTATGAAGTCCCTGCCAGCATAATTGCCTTCTTTCCCAATAAAGTCTTGAGGCAAGTTTTTTTATGCCCTTTGGCATTGACTGTTTTTTTGTTGCATAATTCATACCGCTGAAAGAAATGAGATACTCGTAAAAGCTGAGCTTTTCCAGAAAACGCTCATAGCTTTTGTTTTCTCTTTTTGTCCAGGCAGTTTCGCTGTAAGCGCCGAGTCTCGGGAACATCTGATAACCTGCTTTTTTCATGGTCGGTACAAATTCTGTCCAGAGACAGGCTTCAACACCTAAAAGCTTATCTGCCTGCTCCTTTGAAATTCCACCGTAGCACGGGTTATAATTATAGCATTTTTCGAGATTGGTAAGACCGTAAGGAAGGTCAAGATAATAAGCATTGATAAAGGAAATTATAAATTCAGTGCCTTTGTTAATCTGACCTACAACATCCTCTTCGCTCATTTCCTCGTCCCACAGTTGTCTTACAATACTGCTTTTTGCCATATAGTCTCTGACCGTATCATTCCACATAATTACCTTTGAGCCCTTTGCTTCAATATGCTCAGCTATTCTAGAAAGGTAGTAGGGATGAAGGTCGTCTGTGCCTTTAAGTCCTTCGTCTTTGATTCTCCTCTGACAGTGAGGACAGATTTTCCAACGGGTTGTGGGCACTTCGTCGCCGCCGATATGAATAAGTCCGTCAGTAAAAATTTCAAGAAGCTCATCGAAAACCGAGAACATAAACTCATATGTACTCTCCTTACCTACGCAGAGAACATCGTGCTTTACACCGCAGTGGGTTGCAACGTCAAGATTTCTGTCAAAGCAGGAAAGATGAGGATAGGCAGCAATTGCGCTGACTGTATGACCAGGAGTGTCAATTTCAGGAATTACCTTGATGCACTTTTTATGAGCATACTCCACAATCTCTTTCATATCCTCTTTGGTGTAAAAACCGCCGTGAGGCTTGTTGTCAAAGTTTGTGTGGGAACGGTAAGCACCGATTTCTGTAAGCAGAATATTGTCGAGCATCTGGGCTCTCCACCCTTGGTCTTCAGTAAGGTGCCAGTGAAAATAGTTGAGTTTATGAAGAGCCATTATATCGATAAACCTCTTCACATCCTCTTTCGGGAAGAAGTATCTTCCGCAGTCAAGCATAAAGCCTCTGTAGAAATATGCCGGTTCATCATAAACGTGAATTTCAGGAAGCTCTTCTTCAAGCTGATGAAAAAGCTGTTTCAGTGTCTGAACTGCGTAAAATACACCGGCTTCATCTGCACCTTTGATTTCAATAAGATTTTCCGTAATATCAAGGGTGTAGCTTTCAGAAACGGTCAGACCTTCATCAATCAAAAGGTTTATTCTTTCCTTCCCTGTACCTAAAAGCTCAAGGCCGAACTTCTCTGAGATAAACTCCGTCAATTCTTCTGAAGCCTTTTCGGTGCCTTTTTGCGAAAGAAACTCGCAAAGTCTTGTTAGTCTGAAAACCTTTTTATCCGAAAATGCTACACTTTTCGGTTCAGGTATAATATGTATCTTCATCATTTAGCAAGAAAATAGCAGGTCCAGAGCGCAATTACAAAAGCGCCCTCTGCAGGAATTGCAAGCTTTGTGTACGGACATTTCCAACCTTTATCAACAAAGAGGAAAATAGTTCTTGTTACAAATACCGTTGTTGCAAAGAACATACCGCCCACCAATGAATGCATCGGTGTTTTTGTTGCATAAGCAAGATAAAGCAGAAAAGCACCCAGTGCAAATGAAATACCGCCGTAGTAAACTCTGATTTCCGTTTTACCTGCATTGTCTACGGGCTTTATTGAAAAGCTCTCTGCATTTTTAAGCGGCTTCGTAATAAACACCACTGCCATTCCGAAGAAATAAAGTGCAAGACAGACTGTAGCAAAGCCTGCGGGAATATTTGACATCAAAATTTCTTTCATGACTTTCTCCTTTTAAAATTACATTTATATAAAAATAATATCACAATTTTTTCCTGAGGTAAAGGGAGTTGAGGAAAAAATACCCTTATTTCTGCTTTTTAAGGTGAAAAAAAGCTCTCTTAAGCCAAAAAAACATGTGGGTTCACCTCCCGAAAGGGGAAGCAAACCCACAAATATAATCAAATTCCTAATGTTTTTATCTGAGAGGTATCCACATTACGAAGGTGTTTTTACCCTCTTCGCTTTTAAGGTCAACGTCACCGCCGTGAGATTTGGCAATTCGGCTGACAATTGAAAGGCCCAGGCCGTGACCGCCGCCTCTTTTACGCGACTTATCGTTTTTATAAAAGGCTTCCCAGATTTTTCTCTGCTCATCATTACTGATTTCAGGACCGTAGTTGGTTACAGAGAAAACATATCTGTCATTTTCATTTTTACCTGAAAGGATAATCTCCCTGCCCTTTTCGCCGTATTTCACAGCGTTACTGATAAAGTTAAGAAGTGCCCTTTCAATAAGATCAGCGTTACATAAAAGCTCTGCAGTTTCAAATTCAGCCTTAATCTCTTCTTCTGCAAACTCGTTGCCTACTCTTATCATCAGCTCGTGCAGAAGTCTTGATGTGCCGATTTCCTCCGACTGCTGAATATATTCGTCGCTTTCAAGAAGGGACATCATCAGCATCTCGTTAATAAGAGCCGTGACCTCGTCGCACTCGTCAAGCATTATATTGCAGTACTTCTGCACCTTTTCATCATCCGCACAGAAATACTCAATGCTCTCCGTATAGCCTCTAATAGTTGTAATGGGAGTTTTGATTTCGTGTGCAAGGTCTCGCAGGGTGCACTTTCTTTTTTCAAGGTCTTCTTTAAGGTTTTCAATGCTCTCTTTAAGCTCGTCAGACATACTGTCAATTGATTTTGCAAGTATACCCACCTCATCTGAGGAGGAATAATTAATCTTTTCCTCAAAGTTGAGCTTTGCCATTTTGTTTGTAATACGGCTCATTTTTTCAATCTGGGTTGTAAAGGGTCGTGTAGCAATACTCCAGACCACTGTGCCGATTGCCGCAATTATGATACTCATAGCTGAAAACAGCATAGCTACTACTCTTATATCCTGGTCAATACCCACGATTTCCTTGGTCATTATAAGAAAAACATCCTGCTTGGTTTTGGTTACGAAAATAAGCTTGTCAACGCTGCCCTCATCATCTTTTTCCTGCTGAAAATAATACTCGGTGTCGCTTTTTGCGTGCTTTTTGATTTCATAAAGAGCCATCCATTTTTTATAGGACTGCCTTACTTCATCATCAATAAGATGTCTGTGGCTGAAAAACACGTTAGCCTCTCTGTCAACGGCACTTGCCGTAACTGCATAGGAATCGTTAAGCCCACGGAGAATTTTCTCCATATTGCGGCTTCCGTTTTCCATATCCTTTTCAATCTGTGCCGAATAGCTCACCATGGCTTTACGGGTATCGTAAATGAAGATATATCTGAGAAAAACTCCGCACAGAAGGTTAAGAAGAAGCATACACATAACCACACTCACAAGGAAAACGGCTATTACCTTCGTTCTGAGGGATTTTTTCATATAACCTTTACCTCACCCTCAAAGCTGTAGCCTACACCTCTGACTGTTCTTATTCTGTCGCTGTAGTCGCCTATGGAGTGTCTGAGCATTTTTATATGTGTATCAATTGTTCTGTCGTTGCCGTCATAAACGTATCCCCAGATTTTATCGAGAATGGTTTCTCTTGAAAGAACAATTGCGCTGTTTTTCATAAGAAGGTGGAGGAGATTATATTCCTTAGCCGTCATTTTAACTTCTTTTTCGTCAATGTAAACCTTGTGCTCCATAACAGAAAGAACCAGACCGTCGCATTCATATCTGCGGCTTTTTTCTTTTGCTCTTTCCTGCACAAGTCTTTTTGCTCTTTCAAGAAGCACTGCACGTTTGAAGGGCTTTGCAACATAATCGTCTGCACCGCTTCTGATTGCTTTTACTTCGCTTTTTTCGTCTGAAAGTGCAGTAAGCATAAGCACCTTACAGTCGGTGTTATCCTTTACATATTTAAGAACTTCCCAGCCGTCAAACTCGGGCATCATAACATCGAGAACAATAAGATCAATATTCTTGTTCTTCTCTAATTTTTTAAGTGCCTGTTCGCCGTCAAAAGCAGCAATTGTTTCATAGCCTTCCACCGAAAAAATATCGCACAAAAGCTCGTTAATTCTTATATCGTCATCAACAATAAGTATAGTCATATTTTTTTAACTCCTTTCCATAAGTTTCTTTTTTATTATTAAACTATTTCTGTGTGTAATCAGCGTGAAATGAAAACGCAAAAGGCTATCGCTCAACGCAACAGCCCTCGCAGATTATTCTTTAATTGAAGCTATAACCTCATTGGGCAGAAGAACGCTTTTTACAAACCCTTCATCAGTAACCTGACAGAACACATAACCGTTTTTGGTTATTGCGCTGCCGCACTCATATATTTCCTTGCCGATTGTGTTGTTTGCGGGAATGTCTGAAGGTCTCTTTATGCTTTCATCAAGAAGGTCAGCGTATTCATAATCACCTTGAATTCTATACAGAAGGTCGTATATAAGCTGATAATTCTTGCCGAGCACCTCGTCCTTTGAAAGGTACTCACCTGTTTCAGCGTCGAAAATATATCCCTCAATGCTGCGCTCTGAAAGAATGCTGTCCTCTTCCTTTTTGTCGGGATTGTATTCGCTTATATCCACAATGGTTGAAATGTACTTTTCGTCTGAATAGGTAACCTCTGATGAAATATGCACAACTATAGGAAGCTCATCTTTGTTTCCCTTATAGTCCTCAAAGTATTTGTCAGCATCCTCTGCACTGTTTTTATACTTTGAAACAACTTCACTGTAAAGCAGATTAACTGCCTTTTCACCCATTGAATCGCCCTTGAAGTAAGGATACTCAATTGAGTATTCACAGAAAACCGTTCCGTCGCTGAGCTTGCCTTCAAAAAGCTCTCTTCTCATTTCATAGCGGAAAACGCCGTCGTTTTCAGTCATAATTCCACTGTTGTCAAAAATAGGCTCACTGCTTATTCTTGAAATTATCCACTTACCCTCATTTGCTTCGTCTTTCTTTGCAATTGCGTAAATCTTGCCTTCCTGCTTTTCGTTGTTATAGAAAACACAGTCCACATAATAGCTGCCGTCCTGAATTCTCTTTGAAGAAACAACGTCAGCCTGTACATTCGGAAGTGATCCCTCAGGAGCACCTTCAAAATAGTAGCAATCTTTATAGCAGTAAGCATTTTTAAGGTTAAGGGTGTGGTTAGGCACAAGTCCGAAGCTTTCAATAATTCCGTCAACCTTTTCAATAGGAAGCTTATAGTATGAATAATTGTCTTCTTCGTTTTTGAAACGCTCTGCAGGGTCGGCTTCATCAGTAACAAGCTTTGCAGAATTACCGAGACCTCTGTAAAGGCCCTTTTCGTTTTCTGGCATAATGTTCACATAAAACTCGTCAGAAGCAGTGTCGTCGTCAAGCTCAAAGCCCGTCAGCACATAAAGCTTTGAAAGATAAGTCTCAAGTTCACCCGCATCAATAGGTGAAAGTGAGGAAAGTGCCATTGTTTTTACCGTATCATCCTCATTGAATACATCAGTAAAAATGCTCAGGCAGCTGAGAGTAGCCATAAGTACAGCCATAACGCAGACAGCTGAAACAATAAAGCGTGAAGCACCTTTTTCCTTTTTGCCCATGCTTTTCAGCTTCTCTTTGCTTCTCTCCTTTACCTTTTCTTGCCTTATCTCTTTTCTGCCCTGCTTTTTCTCTGAAAAAGCCTCTTGTGCTTCAATGTTTCCCTCAAGCTTTTCTGAGTCTATTGTAAGCTTGAAGTTCTTTTTTTCGTTTTTGTTCACCGTCTGACACACGGGACATACTTCAAGACTTTCGTCATATTCATTTGCACACTTTTTACAAATCATTTTCTTTAATTCTCCTTTGAAAAGTGTCAGCATTCTTTATTTTAAATCAAAAATCAGTGTATATTTTTCTTGCGTTTTCAATGTCATTTGCAATTGATTTTTTCAGTTCGTCAACTGAGGAGAATTTCTTTTCCTCTCTCAGATATTTTATCAGATATACCTCTACCTTTTTACCGTAAAGATTTTCTGAAAAGTCAAAAATGCAGGTTTCACTTCTGAGAGAAGTGCCGCCTACTGTGGGTCTTACGCCCACATTTGTAACCGAGGGGTAAAACTTGCCCTCTGTTTTTACTCTTGAGGCATAAACGCCGTATTTAGGTACAATAAAATCCTCAGGGAAGTACTGATTGATTGTAGGCGTGCCTATGGTGTGACCTATTCCGTCACCTTTTTCCACAAGAACATGGTAGGAAAATTCCTTACCCAGCATTCTGTTGGCTTTTTCAATTTCGCCCTCAGAGATAAGTGTCCTTATTTTTGTTGAGCTTACGACCTCGCCCATAAGCTCAACTGCCTCAACGGTGAAAACTTCCACACCGTTTCTGCCGAGGGTTTCTTTCAGTGTTGCTGCGTTACCTTTTCCGCCTTTGCCGTAACGGTAATCATAACCGCAGGAAACAAATTTTGCACCCAGCTGACGGAGCAGAATTTTTTCTGAAAACTCCTCAGGGCTGAGGTTTACAGATTCTCTGAAGTTGAAATCAACTACTCTGAAGCCCATTTCTATAAGAGAATCCCTTTTTTGTTCTTCGCTCATAAGCATAGGAGGAACAACGCCTGAAACAAGCTTTCTCGGGTGAATGTCAAAAAGCATTACAACGGGCACAAGGTCTTTCTCTTCAGCAACATTAAGAGCTTTTTCCAGAACAGCTCTGTGACCTATATGGATTCCGTCAAAGTAGCCGAGAGCCACTGCCGTTCCTTTTTCTCTTTCTTCTTTAGTAAGACAAAGCACCTTGCTTATTCACCTCTGTAAACTCTTTTTGGTGAAAGCTCAGTTATTTCACTGTCGATTTCACCTATACCTAAAAATTCATTTTCCGGAGAATATACAAGATAAAGCCCCGGTTCTTTTTTGCCGCCAAAACGGTTTGTGTCAAGTGCGCCACCGTTTGAAAAACGTTTTGCCTGGGGTGCACTGACCTTTAATTTGGGGTAAGATAAGAATTCGTCTACCCTTGTGAGAGCTTCACCGAGTCTGCCCTCATTTTTAAGCTTTTCCAATTCTTCCACAGTGTAGCATTTTTCAATTGAAACACTGTTAGCCTTTGTTCTTCTGAGCGAAGTCATAACCGCACCGCATAAAAGCTCTTCACCTATGTCGGAAATAAGTGAACGGATATATGTTCCGCTTGAGCATTCCACGTCGATAACATATTCATTCTTTTCCTCGTCAGAAGAAACAAGCTCCATGGAGTAAATTGTCACCTTACGGCTTTCACGTTCAATTTCAATACCCTGCCTTGCAAGCTCATAAAGTCTTACACCGTTTTTCTTTATTGCAGAATACATAGGAGGCAGCTGCATAATTTCGCCTCTGAATTTCTGCAGAGCCTTTTCAACGTCCTGTTTTTTTGCTGTAACCTCATTTTCAGAAAGTACCGTACCCGTAATATCAAGGGTATCGGTGGTTTTTCCGAGAAGAAAGGTAGCTCTGTATGCCTTGTCGTGGCTCGGTATAAGCTCAATAAACCTTGTTGCACCGCCTAAGGCTATAGGCAGAACGCCCGTAGCCATAGGGTCAAGAGTACCAGTGTGACCTGCTTTTTTCTCACTGAATATTCTGCGCATTTTTGCCGCAGCTTTAAAAGAGGTTATGCCCTCTTCTTTATCGAGAAATATAAAACCGGTCACATTATTCACTCCTTACAGTACATTCTTTAAAATGTAGTCGATTACTTTTTCTTTAGCATTTTCGACTGTGTCCTTAATTTCACAGCCACCTGCTCTTATGTGTCCGCCACCGCCGAAATGAGCGCAGATTAAAGATGCGTCATAGTTTTCGCTTGTACGGATTGAAATACCTGCAGCACCGCTATCCTCTTCCTTTACGGTAAGACCGATTTCCACCCCTTCAATCTGCCTTGTAATAGGCTTGATTGCATCAAGGGCGGATTTGTCAGTGCCGCTTTTGCTGAGCATTTCCTTTGTTACGGTAATAACTGCAACCTTGCCGCCGCCGAAGCTTTCCAGAGTTTCATAGCACATTCTTTCAAGCATAATACTGTTCATGCTCTTTGTGTCAAACATTTTCTCGTTTATTCTGCTGTGGTCTGCACCGTACTCAATAAGCTCAGCAGCAATTCTGTGAGTTCTTGCCGTAACGTTGGAATATTTGAAGCAGCCTGTATCTGTGCTGCAGCCTGTGTAAATGCAGTTTGCAATTTCCTTATCAATTTCTGCACCGAGAGCCTTGATAATTTCATAAAGAATTTCGCAGGCTGAGGCACTTTCAGGCTCACTGTAGGTCTTTTTTGCAAAGAGCTTTGTTGTGCCGTGGTGGTCAATTGAAAGGTCAACTTTGTCGGCATAAATCTCTGCATAGCTGTCGCCTAAAAGCTTTTTTTCTGCAACGTCAACAGAAACAATAAATTCTTCCTCAAAATCATCCTCGGTCAAGCCCTCATAAAGGTGAGCATATTTTTCGTTTATAGGGTCTGCATTTAAAAGTCTTGCTCTTTTTCCTATCTGTCTTAAGGCTCTCAGCAGTGCAAAACCGCTGCCGAGAGTATCTCCATCGGGATTTCTGTGGGTGAGGATGAGAATTTTATCTGCATTTTTCAGCATTGAAACCGCTGTACTAAAATCAGTAAGCATCTTACTCACCTCTGGTTTCTTCGAGCTTTTTGAACATATTAAAGCCCTGCTCAATTGAGTCGTCAGCTATAAATTTAAGCTCGGGAGTCTTTCTGAGGTGAAGTCTTGAACCTACCTCACGTCTTATATAACCCGTTGCAGCAGTAAGGCCTTTAACGGCTTCCTTAGCTGACTCAATGCCCTTAAGGTCACTTACGTAAACCTTGGCAAAGGAAGCATCTGAGGCAACCTCAACACGTACAACAGTGAGCATTTTGCCCATAACTCTCGGGTCCTTAAGCTCACGGATAATTGCAATTATCTCACGTCTTATATCTTCCGATACTCTGTTAATTCTGAATCCTGCCATATAGGGTTCCTTTCGTTTCTTATATTAAAACGAATGATGCTCTGAACTTTTGCCAAAGCAAAAGCTCAGTCGAACAACAATTATTCACTATTCATTATTCATCATTCATTATTCATTTGATTAATTTGATTAGCAAATTAATCGCGATATTCTTCCATCATAAAGGCTTCGAATATGTCGCCTTCCTTAATGTCGTTGAACTTTTCAAGGCCGATACCGCATTCAAAGCCTGTAGCAACCTCCTTAACGTCGTCCTTGAAACGGCGGAGTGAGGAGATTGAGTCTTCAGTAATAACGATACCGTCACGAACTACACGAATCTGTGCGTTTCTTGTAACCTTACCTTCGAGAACATAGCTACCTGCAATCTTACCTGCAGATGAAAGGTTCATAACTGTTCTTACTTCAATTCTGCCGAGAGCAACCTCACGGAACTTGGGAGCAAGCATACCCTTCATAGCTGCTTCGATTTCTTCAATACAGTCGTAGATAACTCTGTACATTCTCATTTCAACCTTGTCTCTTTCAGCAAGGCTCTGAGCGTTTACGTCGGGACGGACGTTGAAGCCTACGATAATTGCGTTTGAAACGCCTGCAAGCTGAACGTCGCTTTCGTTGATTGCACCAACACCGCCGTGGATTACACGAACCTTTACTTCCTCGTTTGAAAGCTTTTCAAGGTTCTGCTTAACTGCTTCAACTGAACCCTGAACGTCAGCCTTAACGATGATATTGAGTTCCTTTATCTGACCTTCCTGAAGTGAGGAGAAGAGATTGTCAAGAGTTACCTTCTGGTATGCCTTGAACTGCTCTTCCTTAGCGTCGTGCTTCTTCTTTTCAACAAGCTCACGTGCAAGCTTTTCGTCTGAAGCCACGTCGAATGTGTCACCTGCATTTGGGGTTGTGTCAAGACCTGTAATTTCAACGGGAACAGAGGGGCCTGCTTCCTTGATTCTCTGGCCTCTTTCGTTGGACATAACTCTTACACGGCCAACTGACTGACCTGCAACGATAATATCACCCACTCTGAGTGTACCGTTCTGTACAAGAAGAGTAGCAATAGGACCGCGGCCCTTGTCAAGTCTTGCTTCAATTACAACGCCCTTAGCTGCTCTGTTGGGATTAGCCTTAAGCTCAGCCATTTCTGCAACAAGAAGAATTGATTCAAGAAGGCTGTCAATACCCATCTGTGTCTTAGCTGAAACGGGAACGCAGATTGTTTCACCGCCCCATTCTTCGGGAACAAGGCTGTATTCTGTAAGCTGCTGCTTAACTCTGTCGGGGTTTGCGCCCTCCTTATCCATCTTGTTGATTGCAACAATAATCTGAACACCTGCAGCCTTTGCGTGGTTAATTGCTTCAATTGTCTGGGGCATAATACCGTCGTCAGCAGCAACAACAAGAACTGCAATATCTGTTGCCATTGCGCCTCTAGCTCTCATTGATGTGAAAGCTGCGTGACCCGGTGTATCAAGGAAGGTAATCTTCTGACCGTCAAGGTCAACTCTGTAAGCACCGATGTGCTGTGTAATACCGCCTGCTTCACCTGAAGCAACCGATGCGTTACGGATTGCGTCAAGAATTGAAGTTTTACCGTGGTCAACGTGACCCATAACTACAACAACGGGATCTCTGGGAAGAAGGTCTTCTTCTGTATCCTCGTGGTCGTCAATAATTCTTTCTTCAATTGAAACAACAACTTCCTTTTCAACCTTTGCACCAAGCTCTGTTGCAACGATTTCAGCTGTATCAAAGTCAATTGTCTGGTTAACGGAAGCCATTACACCAAGCTTGAACATTTCCTTGATAACCTCAGCAGCTGTTCTTCTGAGAAGGTTTGCAAGGTCACCGACGGTGATTTCTTCGGGAATTTTAACTGTAAGAGTTTTCTTTGCTCTTTCAGCCTTGATTCTCTCCATTCTTTCCTGCTCGGTTTCTCTCTTCTTTGAAAAGCCCTTTTTCTTGTTATACTGCTGTGACTTCTGCTTAAGCTTCTGCTTGTTTGAAGCGTTGTCATTCATTCTGTTTGCAGGAGCGATTTCTTCGTATCTTTCGTTATACTTTTCAAGGTCAACGTTGCTGCTTCTTGTGTCAACACGTCTTGTTTCACCCTTTGTTCGGGGCTGAAGTGCTTTTTCCTGCTTCTTGGGTGCTTCCTTAGCAGCAGGAGCAGGCTTCTTTTCTGCCTTTTCCTGAGGTTTCTTTGCTTCAGGCTTAGCTTCCGGCTTCTTTTCAGCTTTTGCATCTGCCTTCTTCTGAGGCTTTTCAGCTTTTGCTTCCTTTTTGGGTTCAGCCTTAACCTCTTTTTTGGGTTCTTCTTTAATTTCTTCTTTTACTTCTGCAGCCTCTTCCTTAGCTTTTTTCTGAGCCTCGCCTGCTGCAAAGTAAGCATCAAAGGACTGAACCTGGTTTTCCTGTGTGATTGTTTCAAAAATAAGGTCAAGCTCTCTGTCCTCAAGAGCTGTCATATGCTTTCTCGGTTCATCTGTATATTTTTCGAGAATTTCAAGGATTTTCTTGCTGTTGATACCGAAATCTTTTGCAACTTCGTGCACTCTGTATTTTTCTCTGGGCATAGTATCATCCTTTCCGTATATTATATATCTTCGTTATACCTTGTCTGTAATGTCTTTGCAAAGCCCTCGTCGTCAACGGTCAGAACCGCCGCTTTTGAGCCGATTGCCTTTGAAAGCTCAAGTGTCTCGTATTTTGTTATAAGTACGGGAATGTTTTTATCTTCAAAGCTGCAGGCATGACTCATTTCCTTTTTAAGTCTGTCGGAACCTTCAGAGGATATTATGCAAAGCTTAGCCTTGTTTTTCACAATTGAGCTTATTGCCGCATCGTGACCCAAACTCAGCTTTCCGCCTCTTCTTGCCATACCTAAGAGATTAAGAAACTTATCATTCACTGTCTCTCATCTCCCCTGCCATTTTTTCATAGATTTCCTCATTTATTTCGCACTGAAGAGCTCTTGAAAAACGTTTTGCCTTTCTTGCTTTTTGAAAGCATTCGATTTTACGGCACACGTAAGCACCTCTGCCGTTTTTCTTGCCGACTAAATCGAGGCTTACTTCATAAGTGATTTCGCCGTCTTCAGTTTCGGGCTTGATTTTTGTTTTTACAACTCTTACAAGCTCTCTCTGAGGAAACATTTCTCCGCAACCGAGACATTTTCTCATAGGGATTTTTCGTTCTGCCATTTAAAGCACCTCTTTTCCGAGGTTATTATTCGTTAGCCGCACTGAGGGGCTTAATATCAATTTTCCAGCCTGTGAGCTTTGCTGCAAGACGAACGTTCTGTCCCTTGTTACCGATTGCAAGTGAAAGCTGACCGTCGGGAACGATTACACGGCAAGCCTTTGCTCCGTTTTCGTCAACGGCAACAGAAAGAACTTCTGCCGGAGCAAGTGCTGCTGAAATGTATTCAGCAGGGTCTTCACTGTAACGTACGATATCAATCTTTTCGCCGCAGAGAATTTCAACAACGTTGTTTACTCTCTGACCTCTGGGGCCGATACAAGCACCTACTGCGTCTACGTTTTCGTCCTTGCTGCCAACAGCAATTTTTGTTCTTGTGCCTGCCTCTCTTGAAACAGACATAATTTCAACAATACCATCGTAAATTTCGGGAACTTCCATTTCGAAAAGTCTCTTTACAAAGCCGGGATGCTTTCTTGTAATGTTAGCATAACTTGTGCCGCCGTCTTCCTTGATTGAAGCAACGTAAACCTTGATAAGCTGACCGGGAGTGAAGGTTTCACCGGGAAGCTGGTCTGCCTTGGGAAGAATTGCGTTAGCTCTGCCGATTTCAATTGAAACGTCGCCTGTTTCGGGATAAACAATATTAACCTTTGCAGTAACCACTTCCTGATTTCTGCTCTGAAACTCCTTAGAAGCAAGCTCTCTTTCAGCTTCTCTGATACCCTGACGGATAACACTCTTAGCTGTCTGAGCAACAATTCTGCCAAACTTTTTAGGCTCAAGGGTAAGTCTGATAAATGAGCCTACCTGTGCGCTTTCGTCGTAGTTTCTTGCCTGCTCAAGAGTCATTTCTGCAAGAGGCTCTTCAATTTCATCAACAACTGCGATATTTACATATACATCCATTGTCTGCTTTTCGGGGTCAATGTCGCAAACAACGTTATCTCTGTTGCCGTAGCTGTTTCTTGTTGCAGAGATAATAGCTGCCTTAATTTTTTCAAAAATATATTCTGAAGAGATGCCTTTTTCCTCTTCAAGCATTTTTACCGCTTCAAAAAATTCTTTGTTCATTTTTTCTTGTTCAATCCTTTCGTTATTTTTAGGGCGATATTAAATTCGCCAACTTATTTTTACATATCAAAATCGTCGAGCTTTACGAATGAAGCTTCTTTCTTAGTGAAAGAAAAGCCGCTTTCGTCCTCGAGTCTTATTGTAATATTGCCGTTGTCATAATTTTCGAGTACGCCCGAAAACTCTCTTTTACCCTCCACGGGACGAATCATTTTAACTTTGATTTTTTCACCGATGTACTTTTCGAAATGCTCGTCTCTTACAAGGTCTCTTTCAACACCGGGTGAGCTTACCTCAAGGATGTAAGCCTGTTCAATGGGGTTGGCCTCATCAAGAGGTCCGTCGATTGCATGGCTGAGGTTTACGCAGTCGTCAATTCCGACACCGCCCTCTTTGTCAATAAAGACACGCAGATACCACTGTGAGCCTTCCTTAAGGAAACGGACATCCCAGATTGAAAGTCCAAGCTCCTTTGCAAGCGGTTCAACAATGTCCCACACGATTTTAACCGTGTTTCCGCCTTTTGCCATAATTAATCACTCCTTTAAAAATATTCAATTGTACGTCGTAAGCAACAAAGAAGAGCGGACTCTCTTGAGCCCACTCTAAGGTTTACATTACGGATTGTATGTATAATACCACATTTTTATTATTATTGCAAGGGATTTTACAAATTATTAAACAGTTAGGGAAGGTTTTATGACCTTCCCCGTTTGATTTTAATAGTGTTTAATGCCGCATTTGCATTCCTGCTTTAATTTGAAAATCTTGTTGAAGAAATTGATTATCTTCCAGAAAAATCCGGCAATGCCTGTTTTATGGCAGTTACAGCCACAGCCTTCTGTTCGGTCAAATCCGCAGTCTGTACAGATTTCGCCGTCTTCACCATAAGTGTGCACATGTTCTTCCACAAGTACATAATAGCTCAGGTGGTCTGTTTCAAATATAGCATAGGAACCGTTGACGGTTGCGTTCATTTTTTCCAATGTACCGTCTTCCTTGTACCAATACACTGCAATTCTGCTCTTGTCGTATCCTGCAGGAATAGGAATCATAACCTTAATTTTTGCATTGGGCTGAACTGCCTGCGAGCTCTTATACAGTGTTATGTCGTACATATTATAGTTATCTGCAAGAGGGTCAATAGTGGGAACTGCATCTGTCATTAAATCATCATTCTGATTGATTACATATGTATGAAGAACATAATCAGGGTCAAGTGGAGTTTCACTTGTGACTTTTACACCGTTGGATTTGCGGACTTTTTCTTCGGCGGGTGGAGTGTAAATAGCGATTTCGGATGCTAACAAGCTACAAGTAATATCATAAATTTTTATAAAAGTATTAATATAATCACAGCCATCTAAAAACTTCTTTATATCACCTAAACCTGCTAATTTTAAGCCAATGTCTTCACCAATGCTTAATGCCATTTCAAAATCTAAGGATTCTAAAATTGCCTTATAATATATTTCAAAATAATCTACACCAACATCTTCAAGAGCATCAGATAAATCTGCTATTATGCTCTTTACATTTTCAGTTGTAACACCTGTTGCATATTTTTTGAACACATCTTTACAAAGTTTAGTAAGAGCTGTACTGCCAATTATAGCAATAGCTTCTCTGATAACTTTATCTGCTACATCATCTGTGATTTCAACAGGTATATCATCAAATAATATATCCTCACACGCAAAGAGAAAATCTAATGCTATATCATTCATATTAGCAAAAAATACAATCTCATTATTGATGTTGTTTGTAACCACGAGATGACCATTTTCGGGAACATCAATATTTACAAAAGTATCTTGACTAAAGCCTTTATCGGTATATATACCATTTCCCATTAACCACGATGCTCTATAAGTAATTCTGTCAAAAACATCAAATGTGCCACTCCAGAGATTTGTTGGTAACTTGTGCATTTGCTCAATTAATTTGAAATCATAGATATTACCATTTTCATCATAAGATATAGCAGCTCCTAAATGAGCTTTTTCATTGTACACCCGCATTCTGACATTATATAATCCATCATCTTTTTTATTGTAAAAATAATTATTGACATACAAACCGTTATAATCGTAAAAATGCGTTGTAATACCACCATACTCTTCTGTAGCTATGCTATTAACCTCATCCATAGTTAATACTTCAACCGGAACATTAGCTTTAAGCTTTAAAGTTACATACGCACCAGTAACATTATCACTGATTGTCATATTGGTTGTACCTGGCTTCATTGCTATCAACTTAATATACATTGAATCCGTCGAGCGTTTGATTTGACTAACTTCAAAAATGCCCGGAACATCAAACGAAACTGCATAAGGTCTTTCACAGTCAAGATATTTGCCGTTTTCAAGAAGATAAACATCAAATCCGATTGATTCACCTACGGCGATTGAGTCACTGTATGCACCGTCTGAATAGAGCTTAAGTTTGTAGCCGTCGGGCTTTGGTTCGTCGGGAGTGTCGGGGTCTTCTTCGCCTAAGAAATGGATGGTAGCATTGATTAGGTGTTCGTTGTTACTACCTATATTGATTTTATTCCACTGTACTTCTGTACCATTATAATATACATTTTTGAGATAGTAACAATTTGCAAAGGCAGACTCACCAATCTTGCTAATATTTTTGCCTACAATCACACTCTTAAGCATGGAACAGCCATAGAAAGCATAATCACCTACAATTGTTATTTTATCTGGTATGGTAATGCTTGTTAGGCTATCGCAATGACGAAAGGCATTATCGCCTATAGTTGTTACACCATCGGGGATTTTTATACGTGTAAGCCTATCGCAATCATAGAAAGCACTATCTCCAATAGTTGTAAGACTGTTAGGAAAATCTATATTCGTAAGATTATGACAATATAAAAAAGCAAAAGATCCAATCATTATTACAGTGTCTGGTACAGTGTAAGATGTGTTAGCGTTACCCATTGGATATTGAATGAGTACAGTTTTGCTTTTGTTAAAGAGGACACCTGTGTAATCGTTAGAATAGGCAACGTTATTATCATCCACCGATATGCTTTCAAGTTTTTTACAATTATAGAAAGAACCCTCACCAATTGTCGTTACACTATCAGGTATGCTCATACTAACGAGACTATGACAACCATTAAAAGCTCTGTCTCCGATGGTTGTTACGCTATCGGGTATGCTTATATTTGTAAGAGAAATACACCCAGAAAAAGCATTCGCTTCAATAGTCGTAACGCTATTAGGAATAGTAACATTTATTAGATTGTTACATCCAGCAAAAGCATAGCGACCTATCGTTGTTACACCGTTTCCGATAACAACTTTTTTTACATCGTGAGGTGGGATAAATAGGGAGCCCGGACAATCAAGATCATAGTCACCCCACATTGCACCTGTACCACTGATTGTCAATTCACCTGTAGTACTGTCAAAATTCCAATAAACATTATCACCGCACTGACCTGTAGCAGCAAGTTCATTCGCAGCGTTAGATTTAAAACTCCACTCCGGTAACTCCAACCCAACAAACCCACTCAGTGGTGCACTCGTCAGACACATCACCACAACAAGCAGTGTACATAAAATTTTCTTCATAATCTTCATAAAACTAACCTCCAAAATCATTTTTTCAGGATTTTATATAAAAATTATATCTGTATTACAGATAAAAGTCAATATCTGTATTAAAGATAATCTATAATAATCTCGGTGATTGAAATGGTTTTTAAACATATCCGTGATTTAAGAGAAGATAAAGACCTTAAGCAAAGGGAACTAGCACAAATTCTAGGTGTCTCTCAAAACACTTATTCGCAATACGAAACAGGTGTAATTGCTCTCACCGACCAAGTGCTTATTAAACTCGCCGACTTTTACGGTGTAAGCACAGATTTTCTCATGGACAGAACCTCAGTCAAAGAACCCTATCCCCCAAAAGAATAACCGGAAAAAGCTTCGTTTGTCGCTCGTTCCGGTTTTTATTTTTTCTAAACACATTCGCCATTTCTCTTAACAATTCGTTAACATTTCGCTCTCCACCCTTTTTCTTATTGAAAAGCACCTCGAATTTTTGGTATAATATGGCTGACAGAACATTAATTGTCTGTTGAAATTTAAATTAAAGGAGTCTTTACTATGCTTTTCACTTATGTTACAACAACAATCATTCTCGCCCTCACCAGAGCTTTTGCGAAAGCATGGCTCCACATTATTTTCTGATAAACTCAATTAAACTTAAAGGAGCAGTTCTCGTCTGAACTGCTCCTTGATTTTTTGTCTGCCGTATTGTAATGTTTGTCATTCCGAGTTTATCGAGGAATCTTTAAATTAAGATTCTTCACTGCGTTCAGAATAACAGCGGTGTGGACACGGCCTTACTTTCTCTTAACCTTGTTGAGCTTTGCGTTGATTGAAAGAAGGTCTTCCTTTGAGAAGATACCCTTTACCATAGTTGCCGCTCTCTTGATTGAGAAGCCTGAAATCATTTTCATAAGACCCTTGATCATATCGGGTTTAACCTTTACACCGTCAAGGGAGAAGCCCATAATATCTCCGCCCTTGCCGCCATCCTTCTTCTTGCTCTTCATCTTCTTAACAAGACCTACAACAACACCGAGGAGTACTATCTTACCCTTAGGTGTTGCCCAGATTTCGCCAAGCTCGTCGTTGATTGAGAAGTAACCGGCAGGTGTGTCAATTTCAAACCAGTTGATTACGTCGCCTTCATCCTTGAGAATGTAAGCCTCGTTGGGTGTGTCAACCTTGCGGATTGTACTTTCGTCTGAAAGGTCACCTGCAACTGCCTTAAGGGTTGTCTCGCCTACATTCTTAACATCGAAGTAGAAGAAGGGATACTTGCCTTTCTTCTGCTTGCCTACGCTTACGCCGTTTGCAAACAGCTCAACCTCGTCGCAGTTTGAGTATACTGTTACCTTTGTAACGTCTTCAACTCTGTCGATATATCTCTTTGAGCAAAGGTGTACCATGGGTTCGGGATTGAGCCATGCCTTGTATGCATAGAATGAGTCCTTCTTGTACTTTCTGTCAAAGGTTACAAGACCCTTGTGGTTCATACCGTCCTCGCCGCCTTCGCTTCTTGCGTCAGCAGCAAAGTCAAACATATTCCACACGTGAGTTGCCCAGAGGTAGGGTCTTTCAGCAATCTGCTTGATAAGCTCTTCGTGGTAGTATGACTGATATTCTTCGGTATAGTCGCCCTGCTTGGGGTCTGATGTATGCCAGTTGAGAGCTTCACAGCCGTACTCACTGCAGCCGATTGCCTTTTTCGGATACTTTGCGTGGAAGTTATCGAACCATGGACCGTTCATATCGGTATTACCGCCGTACCAGCCGAAATAGTGGTTAAAGGAAACAACGTCACTGATGTGTACGTATTCATCGTCAATGCCGCACATTGATACAACCGCAACAGTTGTAAGACGGGTATCGTCCATATCGTGGCAAAGGTCATTGAGCATCTTGTGGTTATTAATAAGACTTTCGTCAGCACCTGCAATTGAGATTTCGTTTGAAAGACCCCAGAAGAAAATTGAGGGGTGGTTATAGTTCTGAGCAATAAGCTCTTTCATCTGTGTCTTTGTGTTTTCAAAGCCATTAGGCATATGTCTTGAAATATAGGGAATTTCAGCCCAAATTACCATACCGTACTCGTCACAAAGATCGTAGAACACCTGTGAGTGCTGATAGTGTGCAAGACGGATTGTAGTTGCGCCCACTTCCTTGATAAGCTCCATATCTTCCTTGTGATGCTCGGGAAGAAGTGCGTTACCGATGTCAACTCTGTCCTGATGGCGTGATACACCGCGAAGAGGATACTCCTTACCGTTAAGAATGAAGCCCTTTTCGGGGTCAACCTCAAAAAAGCGGCAACCGAAGCGTGTGCTTACCTCATCAATTTCCTTGTCGCCGTCAAGAAGAACAGCACGCAGAGTATAAAGATAGGGATCAGCAAGACCGTTCCAGAGGTGAACGTTTTCAATTGTCATTTCTGCTTCAGGGTCTTCACCTTCTGCTTCTGCTGTAAGAATCACCTTACCTGCATCAATGATTTCAAAACGAACCTTACCCTCGCAGTATGCCTTTGCTTTAACCTCAGCCTTGTCACCCTTAACTGTGGGAGTAGCATTGATTCCGGGTGCGCCGTAGTAATCAAGGTCAAAGTGCTTCTTCGGAACACCGATCACGCTAACGTCACGGTAGATACCGCCGTAGAAAGTGAAGTCAGCCATCTGGGGATAAACGAAATCGTTGGGGCTGTTGTCTGCTGAAACAACAAGAAGGTTTTCGTCCTTGATGTCATCGAGCTTTACTCTGAAGGTTGAGTAACCGCCGTGGTGAACAATAAGGCTCTTTCCGTTAAAGAAAACTTCAGCTGTTGAATTTACGCCGTCAAACTGAAGGTAGATTTCTTCACCTTCGGGAAGGTCAGCTTTTGCAAGCGACTTTGCAAAAAAACACTTTCCTCTGTAGTAATCATTACCGCCGTCCTGACCGTCTTTTTCATTCCAAGTGTAGGGCAGATTTTTCTGCTCCCAGTCTGTAGGAAGTGTGGCAGGTGCAGCTTTTGCTCCTTTTGAGAAAAGCCAGTTATCATTGATAATTTTGATGTTTCTCATAGTGTATCCTCCTGTTTGATATTTATTCTATCTAGTTATATATTTTATCAATAAACGCAGCAGCTTCTGTTAATAATTTGTTAATGATGTTATGATTAAGTTCTTCTTTTAATATCTCTTATTTTTTATCGTCAAAGAATTGACATTTAAATACTCTTATGATATTATTGTGTAGATAAAAAACCTTTAAACGGAGGAAACACCAATGAACAGAATTAAGACTATCGAAACAAAAGACATCAAGAACACTGTTAAAAACGGCGGTTGCGGTGAATGCCAGACATCATGCCAGTCAGCTTGCAAAACTTCTTGTGGCGTAGCTAATCAGCAGTGCGAAAACAACAAATAAGAAAAACAAAAAAGACGCTGCCCTATAGGGTAGCGATTTTTTTGGAAAAAGGACGATTATCATGGTTCATCAGTATAAATTAAACGGTTATAATATTGTGCTTGACACCTGCAGCGGCAGTGTGCACACCGTTGACGAGGTAGCTTACGATATTATAGAAATGTATAAAACTCACTCTGAGGAAGAAATCGTAGCTTTCATTCTCAAAAAATATGCTCACCTTCCCGATGTTACAAGAGAAGAAATTCTGCTTTGTCTTGAAGATGTAAGAACTCTTGAGGAAAACGGTAAGCTTTTTTCAGAGGACAAATTCGAAGAGCTTGCTTATAACTTCAAAAACAACTCCAAGGTTATAAAAGCTCTCTGTCTTCACGTTGCACATTCCTGCAACCTTGCCTGCTCCTACTGCTTTGCAGGTCAGGGCAAGTATCACGGCAAAGATGCCCTTATGAGCTTTGAAACAGGTAAAAGAGCCTTTGACTTTCTTATTGAAAACTCAGGCACAAGACACAACCTTGAGGTTGACTTTTTCGGCGGCGAGCCTCTTTTAAACTGGGAAGTTGTAAAACAGCTTGTGGAGTATGCAAGAAGCATTGAAAAGGAAAAGAATAAAAACTTCCGTTTCACTCTTACAACCAACGGTGTGCTTATTGACGACGAGGTAATCGACTTTGCCAACAGAGAAATGAGCAATGTTGTTCTCAGCCTTGACGGAAGGAAAGATGTTCACGACAGATTCAGAGTGGACTATGCGGGTAAAGGCAGCTACGATAAAATACTGCCCAAATTCAAAAAGCTTGTAGAAAGCCGTGAGGGCAAAAACTACTATATGCGTGACACCTTCACCCACTTCAACACAGACTTTACTGAAGATATTTTCCATATGGCTGACCTTGGCTTCAAGGAGCTGAGTATGGAGCCGGTTGTCTGCTCACCTGACAGTCCTTCTGCCCTTACAGACGAGGATTTACCCGTACTTTTCGAACAGTACGAAATTCTTGCAAAAGAAATGATAAGACGCAAAAAAGCAGGCGACGGTTTCACCTTCTATCACTATATGCTTGACCTTAAAAACGGCCCTTGCATTTATAAGAGAATCAGTGGCTGCGGTTCAGGAACTGAATATATGGCTGTTACCCCCAATGGTGACCTTTACCCTTGCCATCAGTTTGTAGGCGAAGAAGAATACTGTCTCGGCAATATCTGGGACGGTGTTAAAAAGCCTGAGGTTCAGGACAAATTCCGTCTTTGTAACGCATATTCAAGAGAAGAATGCCGTGATTGCTGGGCAAAGCTTTACTGCTCAGGCGGTTGCGCTGCCAACTCATATCACGCAACGGGCAGTGTAAACGGCATTTACAAATACGGCTGCGAGCTTTTCAAAAAGAGAATTGAATGCGCAATTATGATGAATATTGCAGAGGCTGAAGAAGAATGAATACACCAATAGTCGACTTTGTAAAAAGCTACGAGAGCAAAAATGCCCTGCGACTTCATATGCCCGGTCATAAAGGCAAGGAATTCCTCGGTGCAGAAAAATTCGACATAACTGAAATTGACGGCGCAGATGTGCTTTACTCACCCGACGGAATTATCGAAGAAAGCGAAAATAACGCAACCTCTTTATTTGGCACAAGGCACACCTACTACAGCACCGAGGGCTCATCCCTTTGCATACGTGCTATGGTTTACCTTGCTTGTCTCGGAAAAGAAAAGCCCCTTATTATTGCCGGCAGAAACGTTCATAAAGCTTTTATTTATGCTGCAGCTCTTTGTGATTGCGAAATAAAGTGGATTTTTGAAGAAGGTGCTTCACATCTTTGCTCCTGCAGAATAACTGCGGACGATATCAAAAAAGCCCTCAACGAAGCTGACAGAAAGCCGGTTGCAGTTTATCTCACCTCTCCCGATTATCTTGGCAATATGCTCGATATAGAGAGTATAAGTGAAGTGTGCAAAAACTTTGATATTCCCCTTCTTGTAGATAATGCTCACGGTACTTACCTGAATTTTCTTTTTGAAAATCAGCATCCCATAAAGCTCGGTGCTTCAATGTGCTGCGACTCTGCACATAAGACTCTTCCCGTACTTACAGGTGGAGCTTATCTGCACATTTCAGAAAGTGCACCTGACAGCTTTTTTGAAAATGCCCGTGCTGCACTTTCGCTTTTTGCTTCAACAAGCCCCTCTTACCTTATACTTCAATCTCTGGACTTGTGCAACGCTTATCTCAGCACAGTTTACAAAGAAAAACTGCAGAGAACTATTATAAAAGTTGAGGAATTAAAAACCTTTCTGACAGATAAAGGCTTTACATTTGAAGGCAAGGAAAAGCTTAAAATCACCCTCTCACCTCTTTCCGTCGGATGCACCGGTTATGAGCTTTCTGAAAAACTCAAAGAGCATAACATTTACTGCGAGTTTTACGACCGTGACTATCTTGTAATGATGTTTTCTGCTGAAACTGAAGACGGCGACTTTGATAAAATAAAAAAAGCCTTCTCTCTTATTGAAAGAAAAGAAGCTCTCAAAGCAGAATTTCCTGAAACTGAAAGAGCACCAAAACAGGCAGTTTCTATAAGACAAGCAGTTTTTTCGCTGACAGAAACGGTACCTGTCAGCGAATCAGTAGGAAGAATCTGTGCTGTGCCAACAGTTTCCTGCCCTCCTGCAATTCCCGTTGCAGTAAGCGGTGAAATCATTACAGATAAAATTGCAAAAGCTTTCAGACACTACGGCATAGAAGAAATAAAAGTGATAAAATAAGCAGAAAACTGCCCTCAGGATTTTTCCCGAGGGCAGTTATTTTTTTGGTGTTCCGCCAGAAAATCAGAAGGTGTGAAAAGCTGATTAAAAGCTCCGGCGGTTGAATATGATTTTAATATATGGAAGCTGGTTTTTCAATTGCTTCAAAAAAAGTTTTTTTCTGCAACATTTATGCAACATTCATTTTTTTACACACTTTAATATTCAAGTGAAACAATACGGTTGCTGATATATGTAAGAGCGGTATCTTTAGAATAAATAAAGTCTCCACGCTCAAGATAATCGAAAAAGTTTTTGAAGCTGTCCATAAGAGATTTATCCTTGATAACCACCAGGAAGGGCTTTTCTGTATCCTGACCCTCACGGAAAATATAACCGTATACCATAGCGCCGTTTGCAGTAATTTCAATCTGCAGATTTGTGGGTACGTTCAACTTATTGGTATCGAGAATTCTTGCGTTGCCGTTTTCCAATGCCACATAAAGCTTTTCAAAAAGTCTTTTGAGAGTTTCCTTAGACATTCTGTCGGCATATTCACTGGGCATTTCCAGACATTCTTTCTCTCTGAAGAGAAAGTCAAGGCCCTCAACCGTCATATACTGATTGTACTTTATTAGCTTGTTTATGTTTGTGTAATGATCATTTGCAATATTGACAAGAAGTTCTCTGTTGGGAAGGTCGGGTTTGCAGATTGAATAAAAGAATTCCTTATCGGAATAGCACATAAGACAGGGTATGGGGCAGATTTCATAAATCTCAGGCCCGTTAGTAACCGCCGCCACATAGGTATCCTTAAGTTCAAAAATATCGGGCATTTCTCCGCCTAACTGTGAACATTCTGAAAGAAGGATTTCAGCTCTTTTAAGAACGTCCTCAACAACATCCTCGTCGTCAATATAAATTCCGCTTTTATCGTTGAAAAGAACAGCGGCGTTTTCACCTACAACAAAGTAGGGATACAGAGCTTTATCTCTGACATCTGCTTCGTCGTAGTAGTAATAAAGAAACTGCTTTTCATAGAAAAACTTCAGTGCCGAAAAAAGTGTTCTGAGGTTTTCTGTGGGACCGCTTTCGTGGATAAAGGAAACTATATGCTTAAGAGACTTGATTTCACCCTCTTTGCATAAGGCATAAATAAGGGTGTCCATTTTCTTGTTTTCAAAGGAATAGTTGGTAATAATCTCTCCCTTGTTTTCTTCACAAAGGTATTTCACTGCTGAAAGAATTTCGGTTTTATCGCCCAGAGCAAAGCTTTTTTCAAAATCAGGTATTTTCTGACTCTTCACCTTCATACCTTCACCGAATGAGTTAAGACTGTCAACAATAAACTTTATTCTTTCAAATTCTTTTTCTCCGTAAAAAGATGAGAAAAACAAATCTGTAAGTTTACGCTCTTCCTCTGCAGTAAATCCGATTATTTCCATAAGATTTTTAAAAGCCTCAGGCTTCAGCTTACGCTTTGAATCAATTATATGATAAAGGTCACCTCTGTTAAGACCCAGCATATTAGCAGCCGAGTTAAGACTTATGTCGTGATTTTTCAGACATTTTTCAAGATATTTGCCAAAGTTCAAAACTGTATTCTCCCCTTTTTGTTTTGCATAGCATATCATAGCCGACAGCTACGCACTATTGGGATATTAACACATTTTAAACTTTAAATCAATATATTACGGATTTTTTATTTCTAAAATATTATTAAAAAACCAGTGCCGATTTCTGCACTGGTTTTTTTCACATATTCAAATTAAAAGAATGATCTTACTTCGTAGTGAACAGCACCACAACCGCAGGTTGCGCCAACGCCGAAGATGCTGAGGAAGAAAATTGCAATCTGGAAGAAGAGTTTGAGGATACCGCTCTTCTGATGGCAAGGACAACTACAGCCTTCGGGAAGCTCATCAGTGATATAAAGTTCGCACATATCGCAGTAGGTGTCGTTGTCGCTGTCAACATGCTTTTTCTTGCCAAGTGATGTACCGGCAATTACGTCACCGCAGTTGCTGCAGCCCTTTTTAGCTGTGTAACCTTCTTCTTTACAAGTAGGTGTTTTGCCTGCGTCTACAATCTGATAGTCATGACCGGGAGCCTTGATTATACGTTCTTCAACTCTGAGGCACTGAGTGCACTTACGGGTTTCAACGCCGTCGAGAGTACAAGTACCGATAACCTGAGTTTTCCAATCTGCGTTTGCGTCTGTACCCCATGAATGAAGTCTTGTTTCAACAGGCTGAGTAACCTCATCACCGCAAACTGAACACTTTTTATAAGCTGTACCTTCTACATCACAGTAGGGCTGTTCAACTCTGACTGTCTTATAGTCGTGCTCGTTAACCCACTTTGATTCAAGAACAACGGGGCACTTTGTGCACTTTGTTTCAATATAGTAACCTGCTGTGCAATTAGTAACTGTGCCTTTGATAGCGGGTGTACCGGCAACGTGTGTAGCTTTAATAACCTGTGGTTCAACAATCCAAGGATTACCTGCGCAAGCAAGGCACTTTACACCGTCTGTAATACCGTCTTCACAAGTGGTAGCTGGCTTACCAACAACGATTTCACTGTTGTGGTTGTCATGATCCACTTCCGCAAAGCTCATTGTTGAAAAGCATGAAGCCAATGTAAGCACTGCAAGAATAAGTGCAAGTGTCTTTTTGAAATTTCTTTTCATTTTCAAAACTCCTTTTTAAAAATATTAACTGTTTTAAGTACCTTTATATACTATCATCTAAAAATCTTTTTGTCAATAATTCTGATGTGAACTCTTTGTGTGATTTTTACTTATTATGTTAATTTTTTTCGCCGCATCAATTAAATTAATCTTAATATTTTTTAAGATTGAAAATTATTCCGGAATATGTTAATATTCAGTTATAAATTTAAAAGGAGAAAGCTTTATGACACAGTTTATTAAATCACTTATTGCAACCCTCACGGCAGTCCTTACCTTTTTAGGACTTTTCACACCCACTGAATACGACAAGCCTATTGACCCCAATAATGGCGGCGACCCCTTCATTGTGGAAACTGAAGGCGAATTTTACTACACCTATACCACCGGAGGCGGAATTGACATAAAGCAGATTGCTTCCTTTGACGATGCCACCGTAATAAGAGAAAAAACCGTTTTCTGGGCAGGTGAACACGGCACAGAAGCTGATATATGGGCACCCGAAATTCATAAGATTGATGACAGATGGTACATAGTTTCCTGCGCCCGTTTCAATGAAAATGCCGTACCGAAAGGCTCAATGCCTGAGGGTAAAGACTCCGACTTTATTACAGACTACTACCGCTACTCCTTTGTGCTTAGAAGTAAAACCGAGGACATTTACGGCGATTATGAATTTATGGGCATTCTTGCTCCTCAGGGACTCAACACAATTGACGGTACATATCTCAGAAAAGACGGTAAGCTTTACTTTGTTTATTCAGCATATATGTACACAGGTTATCAGAATCTGCAGATTTGCGAAATGGAAAACCCCTATACTCTCAAAACTGACGAAAACGGAAATCATAACTGCACTGTGCTTTCAAAGCCCACTCTCCCCTGGGAAAAGAAAGGCTGGTCAGTAAACGAAGCTCCTGCCGTGCTTTATAACGGCGACGATATTTTCCTTCTCTATTCTGCAAGCGGCTTCAGCTCAGACAACTACTGTCTCGGAATGCTCACCTTAAAAGGTGATGATGTTATGAACAAAAATAGCTGGTCAAAAAGTCTTACAAGCGTTATGAAACAGCAGCCTCTTCGAGAGATTTATTCTCCCGGCCACTGCAGTTTTCTTTACAGAGATAACGGCGAAATCTATATGGTTTACCATGCAAATACAACCAAGGAGTTCGACGATTCACCAAGACTTACCTATGTAAAGCCCGTTGAGTTCAGGTGTTCAAAGCCTTATTTCAAATAAAATTATAAACGGATGTTGCCACTTATCGCAACATCCGTTTTTCAATTAAAATTACTCTCAGGGCTTATTACTTTTCAATATCATACTTTTTTGAAAGCATACTCATAGCTTCTTCTCTGCTGATTTTACCTGTGTTGCAGTCAATCATTACTTGAACATCCTTATCCTTCAGGTCGTAGAACAGCCATACGATATATGCCAGAAGACCGCCTATTGCAGGTATAAGCATAAAGATGAGCCAAAGCATATTCAGTGCGTGAGGTGTCTGTGTTACTCCGCTTTGCTCCAGTTCCTGGAAGGAGCTTACCTCAACAACCTGCCAGCCAACTGATTTGAGACCAAGTATAAACAGTCCCAGTGCGCCGGAAATTGAACCGGTAAGCTTTGCCATAAATGTCTGCACAGCAAAAGTTATACCCTTTGCTTCTGTACCGCTTTTGAAACGGCCGTATTCCGCACAGTCAGGTGTAAACATAAACATCTCAAGTGCAACCACTGCCAAGGGAATCGAACGGATTGTGAAGAGAATAATATAAACTACAACGTTACCGTAACCTATAGCCCATGTAATAACGCTGAGCACAACATAAGCCAGTAAACAAACGCGGTTAACCTTCATCTTGTCATATTTGCGGATAAGCTTCGGAAGCAGCAATGCAATAAGAAGCTGCGGTACTGTTCCAACTGCACCCACAACCAGAGAGAACAAAGCACTGTTGAACAGGTAATATGAAACATAAAGGGTAAATGCGTTACCGATATTAAGTGCTGAATAGAAGAAAATTCCCACATAATATATCAGCAGGTACTTGTTCTGGAAAAGGTATGAAAACATTCTTCTGATTGTAAATGTTTCTTCTGCCTCAGCGTGGAAACGTTCTTTGAGTTTAAAGGATGCAGGCATCATAAGGGCAAAGGCCATAGCGCAGATTATCACTGTAATCATACTGTAATTCATACCGACCTTTTCGCTGATAAGAACTGTTGTCAGTGTGGAAGTTACGCCAACACCTGCATATGTAGCAATACTCTTATATGACTGGATGGAGTTTCTCTCATCGATACTCTGGCTCATTGAGGTAAGAATACCGAAAATGGGCACGTCGCACAAAGTATAAGCAGTATCCCAGAGTATATAAGCAACAGCAAACCAGCCAAGCTTGACTGTCTGTGAAGACTCTGAAGGAATAATGAAGGTAAGGATAGTTGTAATCGGAATAAGTATTGTTGAAACTCTTATCCAGGGCAGATATTTCTTTCCGCTTCTGAACTTGATAGTATCAAATATCATGCCGAACATTGTATCGTTTACGGCATCCCATACTTTTACGACAAGCATAACCGCTGCTGATTTGATAGGGTCAATGCCCAAAAACAGAAGATAAGTTGTCAGACACACATTAAAAAGTGTGTAAATCATATTCTGACCTGCAAAATATGAGTAGTAGCTGAATCTTTCAGTCGGCTCTGTTGACCAACCCTCTTTGGTTGCAAAAGCGCCTTTTACTTTTGAAATAAGTTCCATATTTTCCTCCTTGTTAGTGCTTTTATATTCTGGACAAAAGTGCAACAGTTTCAACATGCACCGTTCTCGGGAACATATCAACTGCGGTCACCTTTGTAACTTCATAGCCCACTTCACGGAAAAGTGCACAGTCTCTTGCAAGTGAAGCAGCATCGCAGGAAACATAAACCACCCTTTGAGGCTTCATGCCTGCAACAGCATCAATTACGTCCTTTGAGCAGCCTTTTCTAGGTGGGTCAAGCACAACCACATCGGGCTTTATACCCTCAGAAAGAAGCTCCTTTGCCGCACCTGAAGCATCGGCACAGATAAATCTTGTGTTTTCGATACCGTTCAGCTTTGCATTTTCTTTTGCGTTTTCAATCGCTTCGGGAATAATTTCAACGCCGATAATCTGCTTTGCCTTATCTGCCATTGAAAGACCGATTGTGCCTGCCCCGCAGTACATATCAAGAAGAATGTCACCCTCTTTAAGCTCGGCATAATCTCTTGCTCTTTTATAAAGCAGCTCGGTTCCTTCAGGATTTACCTGATAGAATGAAAGCGGTGAAATTCTGAATCTCAGTCCGCAGAGAATATCCTCAATTGTATCCTCGCCCCATATTGTTACGATTTTACTGCCAAGTACAACATTGGTTTTCTCTCTGTTGATGTTCAGCACAATGGACTTGATGTTTCCGTCGGTTTCTGAAAGCAGGTCAATAAGCTTCTTCTTTGAGGGAATATTGTCGCCGTTGATTACAAGGCAGACCATAATGTCCCCTGTGTTTCTTCCTCGTCTGAGATAGATATGACGGATAAGTCCCCTATGTGTTTTTTCATCGTAAATTGTAACAGGATTTTCCAGAATATATCTCTTTATTGCTTTGATTATGGGAGAAAACTCCTCCATCTGCAATTTGCAGTTGTCACAGTCAATTATACGGTGAGATTTTCTTGAATAAAATCCCGTTACCACATTACCTTTTTCGTCAAGACCTACGGGAATAAGCGCTTTGTTACGGTATGCCTCAGGCTTTTTGATAAAGAGAATTTCTTCGGGCTCAATGTCCACTGAGCCTATTCTCTGAAGCACATCACCTACATACTTCTTTTTTTCCTGAAGCTCAGCTTTATAAGTCATATGTCTGTAAGCGCAGCCGCCGCAACGGGTGCTGACATCACAGTCACTTACTATACGGTCTTTTGAAGGCTTTATAACCTTATTGATTTTACCTATGGCGTAATTCTTGCTGACCTTTATAATATGCACGTCAAGTACGTCACCCGGCACTGCTGAATCAACAAAAACTACCTCATCCCTATAACGACCGAGACCGCTGCCCTGATTTGTAAGGGTAGTAATTTCAAGTCGGATATCATCATTTTTTTTAAGTGTCATTTTACCCTCATCCTCTGGGAAGCTCTATGCAAACTGCAAGACCGCCCATATCCGATTTTTCGGCATAAATTCTGCCGTCGTGCACTTCAACAATTTCTCGGCAGATTGCAAGACCGAGACCTGCTACCTTTCTGCCCTCATCAGAGGTGTAAAGAGGTTCAAAAATCAGACTCATCTTGTCTTCGGGTACACCCTCACCGTTATCGCTGAATCTGAAAATAATCATATCGCCGTCTGAGTTGATTACCAGTCTGATTTTCTTTTCTTCACCCTTGAAGTGCTTGATGCTGTTAGTGAAAAGATTGCTGCATACTCGCTTGAGCTTCTGTATGTCCGCAAGAATTTCTGCATCTTTATCTGCATAATTAATAATTTTAAAGTCAATTCCTGCCTGAGTAAGGTCGTCAATATAATCATCCATTACACATTTTTCAATTTCTTCAACTGTAACCTTTGATTTTCTGATTCCGTAAGAAAGATTGTAACCCAGGTACTCGTCGAATTCATCCACAAGTGTACGTATGTCAACAGCCTTGTCATAGACAGTGTTAAGGTATCTCTGCTTTCTCTCCTCGGGAAGGTTATCTTTTTTCAGCTGCTCACTGTAACCCATGATAGAGGTAAGCGGAGTTTTTATATCGTGAGAAATTGAGGCAATTATCCTTCGCTGATTCATCTGCTGACCGTCAAGCTTTTTTGCCATAGTCGCAAAGCGTCGGTAAACTCTGCCCGCAAAACCTTTCAGCTTAATATCCATAACTGTTCCGCTTCGGTCATATTCTTCAATCGCTTTATATACCACGTAGAAAGGTCTCAGAAGAAAACTGTAGATCATCAGTATCAAAATGATGAATGACATAATAACAAACAAAAGCTCAATTAAAATAAACTGAGTGACATACTTTGTGTTACCTATATAATCACGGAAAAGATAAATAGAGCTTCTGAGAAGATATGCTTCGCCTTTATATTCAAAAGGTGTTCTTAGCTTTGCATCAAAAGCAGAATATTTGTTGTCTGACTGTGCAACAACCTGTCCGTCTTTATCATAGATACGTATATGCTCCTGATAATCGTCAAGTATTTTATCCCACTCAGATATATCATTCTGCTCCTTCAGTCTTCCGACAAGAAATGCATTCTGACTCTGCAGAGAGATATAGTCGTTATATGCAACCTGAGAAACCACTCGTCTTACCGATGCATTGTAGAAATGCGCAAGTGCAATATTCAGCACAAGCATTAAGATAATAACCAGGATTTTCAGTCTTCCGTTTCGATTTTTCATTTTGTTACCTTCACAAATTTATAGCCTACGCCCCATACGGTCTTTATGTATTCGTTGTTGGGGTCAATTTTATCACGTATACTTTTGATGTTAACTGCAACGGTACCCATATCACCGAATTCAGTATCCCATACGTGACCGAAAATCTGCTCTCTTGTAAGCACCTTACCTGCGTTTTCCATAAGGTACTGAAGAAGCTGAAACTCTCTTGTTGAGAAGTAAACGATTTCACCTTTTTTATAAACCTCGAAGGAACCGGTATGAAGCTCAATGTCCCCTACCTTGATAACTCCGTCTTCAACTTCTCTTACATTTCTCATTTCACGTCTTAAGTGAGCTTTCACTCTTGCAACAAGCTCTTCAACAACAAAGGGCTTTGCAATATAGTCGTCAGCACCTGCCTCAAGACCTGCCATGGCGTCTACTGACTTACCCTTGGCAGAAATAAAGATAATGGGACAATTCACCTTGTTTCTGATATATCTGCAAAGGTCCATGCCTGAAAGCTCAGGCATCATAATATCAAGAGTAATAAGTGAAACACTGCTGCCCTCATTCATAATATAATCAAAGGCACTTTTTGAATCGTTTTTCTGGACTGTTTCAAATCCTTCATCTTCAAGAGCATCTGAAAGAAGCTGAGCAATAGATATATCATCGTCAACTATTAAAATTTTACTCATAATTGCACCGTCCTTAAGTTTTCTGTTTAAATTCTCTCAGTATAATAATAATACAAATTTTTCAGAAAATAAAGGTTTTCTAATATTTATTAATATTTTCCTTACACTATCCCTTTACATAAGGCATAATTCTGAACATTTTTCTGTATATAGATTAAATATACCGCCTTATAACTTAAGATAATCTTAAGAATTGAAATCTTTAAATCTGGTTTTATTTATGGTATACTTTCTTCGAGGTGAAAAAATCAATGAAAGTTCTTATTGTAGACGACGAAAAAGAAATTGCCGACCTCATAGAGGTTTATCTTACAAATGAAGGCTTCACCGTAAAAAAGGCCAATAGCGGAAAAGAAGCTTATGATTATATTGAAACTGAAGATTTTGATTTAGCTGTTCTTGACGTTATGCTTCCCGATATTGACGGCTTTGCACTTTGCTCAAAAATACGCCACAGCAAAACCTATCCCGTAATTATGCTTACTGCCAAAACAGGTTACACCGACAGAATTTCGGGTCTCAGCCTCGGTGCCGACGATTATGTAACAAAGCCCTTCAATCCTCTTGAGCTTGTTGCAAGAGTCAAGGCTCAGCTCAGGCGTTACCATCAGTACAACGAAAATGAAAGCGGAGATATTATTGAAATTCCGGGCGGACTTGAAATTAACCGTACCACCCACACCTGCACCCTTTACGGCGAAAAGGTAAACCTTACGCCTCTTGAATTCGGAATTGTACTTCTTCTTTGCGAAAATGCAGGTAAGGTTGTTTCTACAAAAGAGGTTTTTGAAAAGGTCTGGGGCGAAGAATATCTTGACAGCAACAACACAGTTATGGTACATATAAGACGTATAAGAGAAAAAATGCGTGAACGCCCGAGAGATCCCAAGTTCATAAAAACCGTCTGGGGAGTTGGATATAAAATTGAAAAGTAAAACCGAAAAAACGAAAAAAGTCAAAAAGGCTTCGCCGAAAAAGAAACCTTCAGTAACCAGCATCGCAAATAAAATTATTGTTGACTTTCTCAGATACAATCTTATCTGGCTTGGTGTTATAATTGTCTGCTACATAATCGGCTACCTTTATTTCAGTGGCAGCGCCGAGCATTTTAAGCTTCTGTTTAAATTTCTGGAAAAGCATCTCAACACGGCTCTTGCCGAATTTATTACCGGTTACAGTTACGTTCTTATTCCCATTTGCTTCTTCTTTGGTTTTGTTGTCAACTGCTTTTTATTCTCGGTTACTACTCTTATCAATTTCAACAAGACCTACAAAAGCCTTAATGCTTTTCTTGACACGAAAACAAATATCGCCTCTTTTTCAAAAAGCTACTCCGAGGTGGAGCTGAAGCTTAAGGATATTCAGCTTGAAATTTTTGAAAGCAAGCACCTTGCCACTCAGCTTGAAAGCAAGAAAAACGACCTTGTTATGTACCTTGCCCATGACCTTAAAACACCATTGACCAGCGTAATTGGCTATCTTACCCTTCTTGAAGAATGCCCGGAATTGACACAGAATCAACGGGCAAAGTTTACAGGCATAGCTCTTGATAAGGCCTACCGTCTTGAGCAGCTTATAACTGAATTTTTCGAAATTACCCGTTTCAATATCAATACCGTTCAGCTGCAGAAAAACCGTATCGACCTTGGTATGATGATGGAACAGATTGCTGACGAGTTTTATCCAATGCTTTCGGAGAAAAATCTTGAAATTGATATTGATATTCCCGAAAAAATTCTTATGTATGCAGACTCCGACAAGCTTGCAAGGGTTATTGACAACCTGCTTAAAAATGCCGTTAATTATTCCTACGACAACTCAACTATTCTTGTGGGTTCAAGAGTACGCAACGGCAGAGTTATTATCAAATTCCGTAATCAGTGCGATGAAATTCCCAGAGATAAACTGGAAAAGATTTTTGACAAGTTCTACCGTATGGACTCTTCACGAAGCTCAGAAACCGGTGGCTCAGGCCTCGGTCTTGCAATTGCAAAGCAAATTGTAGAGCTTCACGGCGGTACCATAAGAGCCTCAAGCAACACGGACTATACAGACTTTACGGTTGTTCTGCCCTTTGTAAGTGCAGAGACTCTGACAGAAAAACAGCTTGAATTTTAAGGGACGTTTAACCGCCGACACCCCTTAAGGAAGAATTTCTTTAAAATGTGAACTAACCGCACAATAATGCGTTAAAAGCCACCGATATGCGTCAGCCTTGTGAGGCTTTTGGCAAAGATACAGGGAATTTTGTTCGAGAAACAAATACTGCCTTATGTGGTGCCGGCGAATGTCCCTTACTTTTTTTGCCGATTGACAACAGTTAGTTTATAAGATATAATTTATAAAGATTTTTACGGAGGTGACAGCTTTGACAAAGAAAGTAATGATTGGTATGAGTGGCGGTGTTGACAGTACAGTTGCTGCATACCTTTTAAAAGAACAAGGCTTTCAGGTTGCAGGTATGAACTGCCGTTTTTTCTGCGAGGATGAAAAGCTTCTCTCTTCAGCTGACGACATAAAAGACGCTGAAGTTGTCTGCAAAAAGCTGGACATTCCTTTTTTTGTCAGCGACCTTCGAAAGGAGTTTGCCGACTGCGTAATAAAAGACTTCCTGACCTCCTATGAAAAAGGTGCGACCCCCAACCCTTGCGTCTGCTGTAATAAGCATATGAAATTTGACCTTATGCTGAAAAAAGCCGAGAAAAACGGCTACAACAATATCGCAACGGGACACTATGCCATAATTGAAAAAGATTCAAACGGCAGATATCTTTTAAGAAAAGGTGCAGATACGGGAAAAGACCAGAGTTATGTGCTTTATGTTCTGAATCAGCACCAGCTGAGTCACTCATTTTTCCCTCTTGGTGGACTTTGTAAAAGCGAAATCAGAGAAATTGCAGAGAGCATGAATTTCATTAACGCCAACAGAAAAGACAGTCAGGATATCTGTTTCGTTCCCGACGGCGATTATGCAGCCTTCATCGAAAGAAGAACCGGTAAAACTTACCCTTGCGGTAACTTTGTCACAAAAGACGGCAAAATTCTAGGCGAACACAAGGGCATCATCCGTTATACCGTAGGTCAGAGAAAAGGTCTCGGACTTGCTCTTCCCGCACCGATGTATGTCTGCGAAAAAGATGTCATCAATAACCGTGTTATTCTCTCTGACAATGAAAGCCTTTTTACAAAAACTCTCACTGCAAAAAATATCAACCTTATCCCCTTTGACAAAATAAGTTCATCTATCAGAGTAAAAGCCAAGGTAAGATATAAGCATCAGGAACAGTGGGCAACCGTTCATCAAGCCGACGAGGACACGCTTTTCGTTGAGTTTGACGAACCCGTAAGAGCAATTGCAAAGGGGCAGTCACTTGTAATGTATGACGGCGACTATGTAGTCGGCGGGGGAATTATAGAATAAATCTGAAAAGAGCTTGTGCGACGGTGTACAAGCTCTTTTTTCATTGAAATTAAACAAACTACGGCAAACCTACTGCTTAATGTACAATTCTTGTTATTTTGTAACAAATCCGCCTTTTTCGATGTAATAAAGTACCAAAAACCCATTGTACAATTTGGCTAAAAATTCAATTGACAAGGCTGAAATTTTATATTATTATATTAATAATAACTAAATGGATTGTTGTATGTACTGAAAGGAAACGCGAATGGTCAATTACTCTCTTATGAATGACGAAGAGCTCGTAAAGCTTTCGCAGAATAATGACCGCAGTGCATTAAGTGAGCTCAGCCTCAGATACAGCAAGGTTTCTTTTGGTATAGCTTCCACCTTCGCAGAAAACAGTGATGTCTGTGATGACCTTTCTCAGGAAGGTATGATGGGTTTTCTTTCAGCAGTGTATTCTTACAAGGATACTTCAAAGGCGTCTTTTCTGACTTATGCGTCACGCTGCATCAGAAACAGAATTCTTTCTGCTTTAAGAAAAAGCACATCAAACAAGCGTATTCCTGATTCACTGCTCATTTCTCTTGAGCAAATCAGTGAAACCTTTGCTGACCACGACACACCTGAGGAGCTTTTCATTTCTCACAACAATGCAGAGTTTATAACCTCTCTTATCGAAGAGTTGTTGTCCGCCCAGGAAAAAGACGTGCTCACTCTTTTTCTTTCAGGCATTTCCTACAGTAACATTGCAAAGCAGCTTGACCTTTCGCAAAAGGCAGTTGACAGCACACTGCAACGAGCAAAAAAGAAGCTTCGTGAAAAGCTTCAGAATCATTTCTGAAATCCGCCCCGACTCAAGTGAGATTATTAAATCGGTGCAATTCCGAAAAAGGGCTATCTATTTAAAGTGAGGTAAAAAATCATGTACGAAGACAAAACACTCAAATGCAAAGAATGTGGCGCAGACTTCATCTTTACTGCAGGCGAGCAGGAATTCTATGCTGAAAAAGGTTTCCAGAATGAACCCCAGCGTTGCAAGGCTTGCCGTGATGCACGCAAGAATGCTGCTAAGCCCGCAAGAGAAATGTTTATCGCTACTTGCGCAAGCTGCGGCGGCGAGGCTAAGGTTCCTTTCCAGCCCACAGAAGGCAGAGATGTTTTCTGTAGCGAATGCTTTGCAAAGATGAAAGAAGAAGCATAATTTATATTTGAAGTTTTTGTTTAATTACTTATAAATATAATAATTCTATGCGAAAAAGGGGCTGTAAAAAAACAGCCTGAATAAGAAAGAACTACAAGTTTACCAAAAAGGTAGGCTTGTAGTCTTTTTTG
>JAZSQU010000039.1:0-38694 GCA_045538095.1 Acutalibacteraceae bacterium
TGAAGCATCATAAGTGAACTGTCCGGGCTCTGCACAGACCTCGACTACCTTGCCCTGCTCGACGATGATCATACACTGACCGTCTGCGACAACGATACCCGAGCCCGAAGTGATAACATTATCACTGCCCTTTGTGTTTGAAGAACGACCTGATACATTCTTCTGTCCTTTTACTATAAGTACATCGTCGCTTATGGAATCGCAGGTGAAAAATTCTTTCCACTGATCGGCTAAAACGCCTCCCAATGCTCCGATTCCGGCTTTAATAAGTCCCATAAATTATTTCTCCTTTCGGTTAATTAACTGTTATTTATTAATCGCACAAAAATGCAATTTAACTGATTTATTCCTTATCTGCAGGCTTATATGCACCGCTTGAATAAGGATTTTTATTTTCTCTTTGCTTTTCGGGCATATTCCCTACCCTGTTGAGAGCAAAAAGAAGAGAGGTTCTCGCAAGCACGATTATTATCCATAGTGCAATAAAGCCTGCCGTCCACCAAAGTGAAATCCCGAATATAAAATGCAGAATGAATGAAATTACTGCCGGTATTGCCCATTCGAGATTAAAAAGAAGATTAATGAAAAATGAAAGCAGAAATCCGCTGTCCTTTTTAACCCATTTCATTTTTTTCCTCTCAATCTTCAACAATAAGTCTGCCCGTAATGCTTCTTTCAAGATTCGGATGAACGGACAGATATTCGTCAAGAATTTCTCTGCAGGAGGTTGAAACCATTCTTGGCTTGCCGTTTTTCTCAATTTCACTTAAGGGTACATTAAAAAAGTTTTCTACATTCAGAAAATGGAAATGCTGAAGTCCTATTTTATACAGCTTATTATCATCGATCGGTTCACCGTTAAGGTTAAACCGCACAAAATCGTGAAGTGATTTACTGTAGGTCACTCTGACGCCCGTTGAAAACTGATAAAATTCACAGTGCGCGCCGTCCCATACCTCATCACGTAGCATATGCTTTATCATTCTTTTAAGCTGTGCACCCGTAACACGAAGCATATACAAGGGATCGTCATAGGGGAAGCACTCACACAAGTCAGAATAAAGAACGATAGGACCGATTTCGGGGTTTCTTATAGCACCCGAGCCTAACAGCATAACGTCAAGACCGATGCTTTCCTTCATAATATCAGAGAACAAGCCGCCGAGCTCAGTTTCCTGAATACGGGTAGGATGAGTCAGCTTTTTCTTGAGTCTTGTGACTACCCTGTTATATTTATTGTCGGTCTTTGTTTTATATGAGCGTATAAGAGTTTCAAGAGCCGCATCTCTCTGACAATGGGTCTGATCAATGGGCACCGTTTTCCACGTGAAGCTATCAATACAGTTGTTTTCTGTATCAATAAGCATATCAAATCTGCCTATCAGATCAGTTCCCGTTCCTGCCTGAACAATAACAACATCATTTACTACAGCAGGCTCTTCGATAAATGTATGTGAGTGTCCGCCGATAATCATATCAACACCCCAGGCGGGGTCAAGCTTTTCAGCAAGCCTTTTGTCTTCCTCAAAGCCTATATGAGTAAGCAGCACCGTAAGGTCAATATCAACCGAATTATATGTATTGCAGATTTTTCCGACCTCTGCCGCTGCCTCATCAATATCAACGAAGGAGCCTATAAGTCCGTCATTCTTTGTCTGAGAAAGAACCTCTTCCGTCAGAATGCCGATGAACAGAATTTTCATTCCGTCAACACGGGCAATATGATAGGGCTTAAAAAGTCTTGCGTGGTTTGTTGTAACGTGAAGATTTGCATTGATTATGGGAAAGGTTGCGCATTTTTCGATAAACAGAAGGTGTGCAATTCCGTAGTCTGTTTCGTGATTACCGACAGTTACAACATCGGGAGCAAAAAGATTCATAATTTCTATAGTTGAGGTTCCCTGAAATTCGGAATCGATAACAGAGCCGCGGAACATATCCCCTGCTATACAGTAAAGTACGTTTTTCTCTTCTTCCCTTACCTTGTTTACATAACCGGAAAGCATTGAAACACCGCCGACTAAATTGTCGTCAATTTCCTCAGCAAGAAAGTCACCGTGCATATCATTTGAGTGCAGTATTGTCAGTTTTTTTATATTTTCCATTTATAATCTCCGTAAATACAGTTTCGCTATAATAATTATATTATAAACGGATTTTCTCAAATACCTACAACTGTAGGGGGGCATAAGACAAAATAAATACCGCCTTTTGTGCATTTCCACAAGGAGCTGTTCAAAAAAACAACAGCCGCCGGCATATCACCGACGGTTGTTGTTTTTATTTGCAGTTTATTTGAGGATTTCAAGACCTACTGCAGCACGAAGAATAAGACGTGCATCTGTTGCATTAACAGCTGAATTCTTATCAACGTCTGCTGCCTTCTTAGCTTTTTCGGAAAGCTTTTCAAGACCTACTGCTGCACGGAGTGCAAGTCTTGCATCTGTTGCATCAACCTTCTTGCTGAAGTCAACGTCACCAAGCATATATTCTGCTTCAAGTGCAGGGATGGTCTTCTTTTCCTTAACATCCTTACATACCTTACAGGTTAATGCCTGTTCGCCGGCAATACCAACCTGAGCGGGCCTTGTTACAACCCATTCATAACTGTGACCGGTTGCTTTTACTGTTGTATCAGTAATTGCAGTTTTACCTGCAGCATCGCTGAAGAGCTTACCGCAGACAGTACACTTATAGTGCTCTACATTACCGTTAGTGGTACAAGTAGGCTTAACTGCAGCTACCTTCTGAAGCTTATGTCCTGTTGCATTTGCAGTAACATCTGTAATTGCATTCTTTCCTTCTGCATCACTGAAGAGCTTACCGCAGACAGTACACTTGTAATGCTCTACAGTACCATTCTCTGTACAGGTGGGCTTAACAGCTGCTACCTTCTGAAGGTTATGTGACTTTGTTGAGCCATAAGCTTCTCCGCAAACAGAGCACTTTGCTTTTTCTGTACAGGTCGCTGTTCCGCCTGTATGTGTCTTATGAACAATTGAATAAACTACCATTATACTGAAGTCCATATCTCTTTCGCGTGCAGTAATAAATTCTACATCATAGCCATCGATTTCTATATCAACAAGGGAATCTTCAATATAGTGGATACCTAAAGGATTCTGTAAATCTATATAAGAATAATAGCTTGCACCTTCAACAGGAGCAGTTGTAAGCTTTTCACCCCAAGCGCCTGATGTATAAGACTTATATAAAACACCTGCTTTTGCATTATAGCCTGTCACAGAACCGTTTGACATAACCGATTCCAATTTTGTGAATACGGGTGCATAACCGCTTAATGAGGAGTTGTACTCTACACCTGAAGCCTCTGCTTCAACACCGCATACACGGGCTGTCTTTCTGATAGTGTAATTAATAAAAACGTTATAGCCTGAGAAACTTGCACCGAGAAATTCGATGTCATAACCTTCGATTTCAATCTCAACAAGTGAAGCCTTAACATCATTTGCGCCTGTGGTGGCAGGAATTTGGATGTAAGCATAATAGGTTTTGCCCTCTTCGGGGGCAGTTTTAAGCTTATATGCCTCAACATAAGAAGAAGCAGTCTTATCCGTATATAAGTACGAAGCTACAGGCATATAACCGGTAACAGCACCTGAGGGATCAAGAGCTTTTAATGTGGTGAACTCAGGCATATAAGCCCCCGCCACATTATGAATTTTGGTTGCCACTGCTTTCACACCGCCGACCTTTTCGCCTGCGGCACTTACGGACACCGGCATAATGCTGGCAATCATAAGCAGACACATTACAAGGCTTATGATTCGTCTGGTCACTTTAATTTCTTTAGTCATAAGTTTGTCTCCTTTTATATTTTTAGTATAAAAACATATCTATACATAATGAATTTTATATCAACAGCGTTTTTATAGCCACCTACATTTGTAGGGGGGATCTATAGAAAAAGCCATTAATATTTTGTTTACATTTACACAACAAAAAAGGCACCCTGACAGAATCAGAGTGCCTTCCGCTATATAAATAAGATTTACTTTATTTCTGCAAGATAAAGACTGCCGTCTTCGCCGCTCATATTAACGGAGAAGCTTTTCATTGTACCGTCGGTATCAGCATAAGAAATACCGTAAGCGGGAATTGAGCCGTCTGCAGTAAGATGAACGGCAAGATTGAAATCAGGCCCTATTTCATCAACGGTATGAAGCACTTCCTTATCAAAGGTAATAACACCGCTTTCGTCTGCATCAACAAAAGTAAGTCCAAGCACCTTTACATCGGTGATTTTTACATCGGTTCTGAAAACAGCGTAAAATGCATATTCATCCGCAGAGGCATTGAAAACTGTACCGTATTCACCTGCGATATCCTCAACCTGCTCGACCGTTACAGTGGCATTCTTTGTTTCAGCAGTTACTTCTTCCGGAATTTCCGTTGTTTCATCGGCTGCAGTAGTCTCTTCTGCGGCGGCTGTTGTTTCCTCGGCTGTTGTTTCCTCTGTTGCAACAGTTGTTGTCTCTTCATTTCCTCCGCAGGAAGCAAATGCAAATATAAGCATAAGTACGGTGAGTATAATTACAAATTTTTTCATTTTTCATTCTCCTTAGTATTATTCAAAACAATTATAGTTAATTACAAAAGAAAAAGCATCCTACAAATATAGGGAGTCTGCGCTTTTACTGATTGATAACAAGTCCGCTTTCTCTTGCCTTCACAGCAAGCTCCGTCCGGCTGCGAAAGCCTGTTTTTTCCAGCATACTCTGAATATAGTCACGGACAGTATACTGTGACATATTGAGTCTGTCTCCGATTTCTTTATTTGTATCTCCGGTAATCAGCTCTCTTAAAACATCAAGCTCTCTTTCAGTAAACTCAATACTGAGAGCGTATCCCATCTGCAGAGTCGGAGTCATATCGGGATAAATATTCTCCCCCTTTACCGTACTGTCCATTACAGCAATAAGCTCACTTGCAACGGGAGATTTATACCAGAAGCTGTCAACGCCGATACTCTTTGCCCTCTCAAGAAAGCTTATTTCGGGCTGGCTTGTGATAATTATAATTTTTATTTCGGGATATACGGCTTTTATTTTTTCGGCAGCATCAAGACCGCTTGCATTCATTGATGTGCAAACGTCCATAAGAATAAGATCGCACATTTTTTTACTGCAAAAAAGCTCTGCCATTGAAGCACTTTCTACAGTGGAAACAACCTTATAAGTCTCGCTGTCCTGTAAAAAAACCTCAAGAAGCTTACTTGCCATTCTGTCATCTTCAACTATCAGTACATTTATCATAAGCTGTTCTCCTTATTTCGGGACTGTTATTATAAGAGTAAAGTCATTTTCGGTTTTAACTGTCATTCTTCCGCCGAGATTCTCAGTCTTTTTTCTGAGTGCAGAAAGTCCTCCGCCATCACAGTAAGACTTATCTGCTTTCTTGCCGTCATTGGAAAAGGAAGCGGTAAAGCTGAAAAGATCAGAGGTAAAGGAAATATTGAAAAGCTTGGCATCCGCGTGCTTTACGGCATTGGTAAGAGCTTCGGCAGTAGCTTCAGTAAAAAGCTTCTTCACCTGTTCCTTTTCAGGCATTTCACCTGAAATTATTACTCTTATTCCTACTGCCTTTGCCGCCTCAATAAGCCCGTTTATGGCATTATATTCCGTATCCTCGGTATTTTTAACACCAAGCACCGTAATATTGCGTTTCCAGATATTTATGATTTCATCGGAATTTCCGTCATTGTTCTGAAGATACAGTCTTGTTGCAAGAAGAGCGTTACCCAGCTCTGCATGAATACGGTACTTTGTTTCAAGACGCTCACGGGACTTTGTAAGCTCATCAACATTTTCCCCGTATTTAAGAAGACGCTCATTCATTTCTCTAAGCTCGCTGTTTGAAAGCCTCAAATCCTCCGATACTCTGTATAAATCAGTTGTATCCGCAGCAGTTATCTCGTACATTTTACCTATTCTTTTAACAGAAAAACGCCACACGGTATAATCGGGAAGACGGAGCATTATATCATCATCGCTATTTAAGACCTCTGTTCCGGGCTGACATTCTCTGCTTCTGAGAGAATTTATAAAGTCAAGGGCATTTGTCATTTCTTTTCCCGTTATGATTCTGCTGAGCTCATCCATTCTGTGATTAATAAGCTTTATCATTCCGTTTTCATACGAAAAGCATATTCCTGTTTTAAGCTTATCAACACTTTCCTTAACAGAAAAAGCAGATATTCCGTTACGGATTCCCATAAAGAAAAATATAAGAAGTGCTGAAATTATAATTGCATCAATAGCTGCGAACAAAATGACTGCAATTGCAGGAAGACTGAGAAGCTTTTCAACAAAGCTGTACGCGTTTACTGAAACGCCGTTTTTTTCCGCCAAAATGTAAGCGGAATACGGCAAGATAAACAGAAGTGCTGAAATTGCTGAGACCGGTGAAATAATCTTCGGCAACAGGTTTTTCTGCATAAAGCTCCATATGGTAAGACAAGATGAAATACACACCTCAACAAAGAGTATTGTAAGAACTAATGCTCTTACATAAGTGCCGAGTCCGATAAAAGGTATCATATCACATTACCTCCTTCGGGATGAGCACATCTATAATTATATCATCATCGGAATTTTCAATAATTATATCAGCACCGCTCAGTATTTCGCTGTCAGCAAGAATTTCATCCCTCGCACTTTTAACACCGAACATCATTCTCAATGAAATGAAGCCCTCTTTTTCTGATATTTTCACAAAAACAGCATTAACAGTATCAAGAAGCTCTTCGGTGAAAAATTCAAATATATCATATATCTTTACGGCTGCTGCTGACGATATATCTTCATCAAGACAGAAAACAAATGAAGGTACAATACCAAGCAATCGTAAATTCGCCAGGAACTCATTTATGCAGAATTCTATTTCACGGGATCTTATCTTTTTTCTGTCCTCCGAAATTATAAACAGGTTTCCCCGTCTTTTTATATATGCACCTATTACGGCAAGCTTTGCAAGATGCATTCTTTTGTTTTTTTCATCCGAAGAAGCCAATGCTAACAATTCTTCTGCCTTCAGAAGCTTCGGCGAAATTTCATAAATCAGCTTATTGAACAGACGGTTTTTTCTTCTGTTTTGGCCCTGTTTTCCTTGAGCTCATACTCTGCCTGCAAAAGAAAGTTATTTTCACTGAGCTGCTTCTGTGTTTCCTGTAAGGCTTCTATAAGCTCCGTTATATACTTTATGTCATCCTGCCAGTAAACATATCCGCCCGATATTTTTTCGGCATTCAGAATATAATCTCCGAGATTCTGCGGTGACAAAACGGCACTTTTCAGAATATCGGTTGTAAAAACTTCTGATTCTGCAGAACGGACACAGACATTGAAATTACTGTCAGCAATCTGTGCCGTTACACTTGATATCTCAAACAGCTTTCTGTAGTTGGTGCTTGTTCTTATAAGACCGCTCTGAATTGCACTTTCAAGAAGAAGCGTAATAAGTGCGCAGTCAACTGCCGTAAGGTCCGCATCAATGCCCGTAAAGGCATAAAGGCACCAGAAAACCACAGCAATTGCCATAATAGCAATATGTACCCGCTGAAACATACGGTTACCGGGGCCCTTAGCCTTAAGAAGAAGCTTTACAACAAAATAAAAGCCGAGAACGGTAAACCAGCCGGACGGGATAAAAAACAGCGGACCGTAAGTATAATCGGAATTAAAATACAATATCCCGTTCGGAAAATCAAACACAAGACGGTGAAAATCGTTGGTAAAAACAAGCAGAATCACCAACGCAGCAGGAATATAAAACAATCTGAAAAGAGACGGCAGCTTATAATCATCGGATTTTCCGATATGCATAGTTATAAAAACACCGATAAGCGGAATCAGAATCATAGGTATATAAAAGGCATACCAGAAGTAACGGGTAAGCGTATCGGTCGTATATAGAAACTCAATCTTACAGGTTCTTATGACCATCCACCCTATCATAAGAAGACCGACGGAAATGAGCATATTTCTTATCTGCTTGCTGACAACTCTCATATAAATTGAAACAGTCCACACTGCCGCAAGAGAAATGTGCATTGCATTTCTTATCATAACAAGAAGCGTAGCTATAAAAAAACCGTCAATATTGTATGCAACCACTCTGCATATAAAAGCAAACAGCATAATTACGGCAATGATGCTGATATTCCTGATATTTTTCTTCGACTTCATTTCCATAGCTCCACCTCCTTCAGCTTTATATTACCACAGCAAACAGAATAAATCTATCCCCATTTTTTACAATAAAAAAAAGACAGTCCTGCGACTGTCTTTTTTGGTGGAGACGGTGGGGATCGAACCCATGACCTCTACACTGCCAGTGTAGCGCTCTCCCAACACACGCAAAAAACGCACCCCTTACGGGGTGCTGAAGGCGGTAAAAAATTACTGTTACCAAGCCATGATATTTGATACCATATCAATTCTCTCAACAGAGAAAATATTTTTCTTTGCATATAAATTACATACAACTCTGTATTCGTAGCCTGTATTGGTAGTTACTGCTTTTATTGCGGTATGGGCATTGGATTCTTCAAGCGAATCATCAAAGGTATAATAATGGGTCCACGAAGAAGATGATGATACTCTTCTCTGAACAACAATGTTTTCAAAACCGCATTTAACAACCTCAGGTTTACACAATATAGTTCCAACAAACTGCAGAAGCTTATAGTTGTCATTTATTGCTGCTGTTGCAGAAATAATCATACCTGTCGCACGTTCTTCCGGCGTATAAGTATTGCCCAAAGCAAGAATTTCATTGATTTCTTCCTGTGAAAGCACAATATTGCTTACCTCAATATCATTTTTTTCAAAAGCAAAGGACTGAAACGAATAAATACATATAAAACATAAAACCAGAATAAATACAGATTTAAGTCTTTTTCTCATATAGCATTCTCCTATTCTATTTTTAAAAACTTTACAACATCATCGATATTTGAATCAATTATAGCAATGGAAACATTAAACTCATTTGTGTTATACGAAACAAAAATACATCCATCAGAAAAAGAAGAAATAACAACATCAATTCCATCAATAACAATTGATTTTATCTGCTCAACATTCAAAAAAATATTATTATCTACCAATCCTTTATTGACTACATAATACGGCTGAACAACTATTGTGCCATACATTTGGGAATCTTTCACCGAAAATTGGATTTTTGTTTCATTGCTCTTTTCATCAAAATATCTTGATTCAATCACACAATTTTTACTATAAAATGCTCTTAAAAGGCCATCATCCAAAGCATCATTTGAGTGACCACCAGACAAATTAAGCAATATTCTGTCACCGAAAATTTTTACCATTTCTTCCGGAAGGTCAATATCAAATATGTTTGCACTGACGGTTATTGACAGAGTAAGAATAACAGACACTATCGCGGCAATTAAAAATATCTTTTTGGCTATTGGCTTTTTGCCGGTTTTATCTTTTTTCGGCAACACTTTTTCGTCAAATGTTTTGTTGCCTTCATTAACATAATTACTGAGAACATCAATACAAAGCTCAACAAGCTCCGTATCCATTTCTTCAGTGGATTTTTCAAGTTCATCATTGAGCATCTTTTCAATCTCTGCATAAGAAAATTCTACAGAGGAAGTTCTCAATACATTCCTTAAAATCTCTTTATTCATTTTTTACCTCCTTCACTCTATTAGTGTGAAAAATCAAAAAAGGTAACACAAAAATTTGAAAAATTTTTAATATTTTTCAATTTCTTCATTTATGCGGTGTCTGATTCTCTTACATAGTCGGTAGTGACGCTGTTTTATTGCACATTCAGATTTACCTGTAAGTACCGCAATTTCCTTTAGAGTCTTATTATTGTAATAATAATTTTCAAGAAGACACTGCTCTTCCCTATTCAATTCTCCAATTATTACATCCGCCATTCTTTCAATATCATCATCGCTTATAGTTGCATCCAAAACATCCGTTGTAATTGCAAGATTAACGGTAGCTTCATCAGAAAAATCAGTTAAAACTTCTTTGTTCTTTTTAATATCTTCATACTTTTTGATTATCAAATTGTTGGCAGTTTTGTATAACCAAGCTTTATGATTTGAAATGGCCCTGCCCTCTTTTACTGCCTTCGTTAAAGCAAGAAACACATCGGAATACACATCTTTAGCAGCTTCAGAGTCAGATTGTAATTTTATTTCGCATAGCTTCTTAATGCTTTGCCCACATTCATTCCAAAGCTTGTCGATAAGCGCATTATCACTTTCAAGCTTATTCAACACAATTCCTCTTTTCAATTTTTATCCTTTATGATTCTATAAAATATTCCAAATTGTGTCAAGAAGAATTGTATATATACACATTTTTCTGTACAGAATTCTGTATATCTATCCTTCTTTCAACAAATTAAATCGACGATATCTATATCTGCAGTAAGCGCCCGTCAGGCGATCAACAGAACAATTAACAATATTGCCCCGTTGAGATTGCAGATTTACTGCTTTCTAACGGGGCTTTTTCTTGTTTGTTATGAAATATATGAGTTTACCAGTTCGCCGTATTCTCATCTAATAGATTCCATTGAAACTATCCAATGTTTATCATTCTAAATATCCGTTGATTTTTGAAATAATATCCTTACTGTTTTCTTTTGCAAAGGAGCTGAGTGAATATGAGCGGATTCGTTCTTTGACAATATTCGGAGTCAAAAAGCCATTATTGGTAAGCTTAGCGCAACGATTGATAACGGTTTTGTTATGGAAAGAAAAACTAAAATCACGTTCACAGATTTCGAGTGCAATCTACTTATCAATGGTATGAATGAGTTCCGCAATATGCTTTTAGCTGAGGGTTTGCCCACCGAGGATGTTGATAGTTGTTATTGAAAAACATTGATAAAAGTGAAAAATAAGGAGGCTTTACTATGTCATTACCCAAACATATCACCAACGCGCAAACAGGTATCCATTACACCCTTCACGGCGATTATTATTTGCCTAATTTAATGTTACCCGATTCAAAAGACAACCGCCATATCGGTAGATGGGGACAGCTTCACCTCAACTACCTCAAAAAGCACTGCAAATCAACCTATTACACCTATCTTATGAACGGCACACTACACGATTACCTTTGCAGTATCAATGATCAGGCGGAAGATATGTTTAATCGCATAGTTTCGCATATGGCAGAGGCAGACGGTACAGACGAGAATCTGAAAGCCGCAGACCAAATGAAATGGGTAGGTCTGATGAATAACTACCGTCACTGTGCCGAGGAAATGGTCTTTGATTCAATAATCTACACCTAAACAACAAGTGCAGTAGCCGAAACTACTGCACTTAACTTTTATTCTGTTATAACCTCAGGTCGTCCTCTTTCCTCTGCTTCTTATCATTGATAAGCCAGGGAATGCCGAAACCTGCACCGCCGCCGACGGCAAGACCTATGAGAATAAACAGCCACCAAAGAGGATTTTTCTTTTCTTTTTCATCTTCGGTTGTTGCGGCAACCTGCTCAACCTTTTTTTCAATGATCGTGCTGACGTCAACGGTTTTCTTGTATTCCTTGCCGTAGTCGTCCTCGTAGGTTATGGTGATTTTACCCGTAACCTCGCCGAGGGTGTCGCTGTCAACTCGCAGATTAGCCGAACCTTGTGCATTTGTTGCAGGTTCAATGTTACCCACAAATACACTGCCACCTGACTGAATACCCTCAATGTCAAAATCAAGAGTGCAGTTGTAAATGGTACTCTTACCCGTATTCATCAGGTCAACTGTGACGGTCTGTGTGTCACCCTGAATTACCTTTTTCGGTAAGATTGCACCGCTGTAAGAGAGCTTCACGCTCTGCTTCACATCGATTCTCACCGTATCACTTGACGAGTATGAGCCGAAGTTTTTGTCCTCGTACTCTGCCGTGATTTGCAGGTCGTGCTGACCGATAGTAGCGGTGTTAATAGCTTTCAGTTCAATCTCCCAAGTGTAGCTGCTGCCGGCATAAACACTATTTACATATTTTGTAGGCATACCAACAGACAAAATATCACCGCTTTGATCAGTAAGACTTAATTTGATATTATAAAGAGCCTTGGTGGTACTGTAATTTTTAAAAGTAACCTTTAGCACTGCCGACTTTTCGGGAGAAAGGCTCTTTTCACTGAGCTCATAACCCGTCACCATAAACCTCGGTGTAGAGTTGTCCTCGGTGGTGGGCTCTTCTTTGGTTTCTTCCGTTGGCTTTTCTTCGGCAGTTTCAGGGGCGAGATATTCACTTTTGATATACCTTTCCTCTCCCTCATAAATTACCTTGCTCCAACCGTCAGCTTCACCGATACGGGTGATGCGGCTACCCTTTTGCAATACTGTGATAATATCACAGTCAGTATTCGGTTCCGTTCTGATATTGACAGAATCTGTAGCATAAACAGTTTCTTTTTCATACTCTGCCGAAGCGGTTAGTGTAAAAGATACAAGAAAGAGAAAACAAAGGATAATTACAGTTATTTTTTTCATATTCGTCACCTATTACAGCTCCCTGATATTTTCAACTATACTGTGCTTCAAAACTATCCTGATTTTAACCTTAAGATCAATATAACAAGCCAAAGCGAGAATCGCAAAAATCAGAAACGCAGGCCATAGAGCAACAGGCCAATATTCACCAACTACAATTAAACCTATAAGACGGTAAGAAGCAACATAAATAATCGTTCCTGCACCAAAACCGCCCACAAGAATATTCGCTATCTGCATCACATATGACAAAACAAGGTCTTTTTCTGATGCTCCGACAGCACGTAAGGTGCCGATTGTTCTCTTGCCCTCACGGATCTGTGCACTTATAGAATTATTTATAAGTGCAATTGAAACACATATAAAGACAAAAATCAGAGAAATCAACGATATAACTATTGAACGGTACTCCCGTTTCTGCGCCTCATTCATGGCAAAAGCAGAGCCTACATATTTACCGGGAAACATTGCAGCAAGTTCGGCTTGCATCTGCTCATCTGTTTCTGCAGTACATTCTTCTTTTATCACAACATCAAATTGGTTGTAATTAAACTTTACACCGAACTTATCAAGTCCCTCCAAGGTTGTGTAAACAGAAAAGGTCCCGTGTGAGCTTTTCTTACCGAGAATAGCTCCTATTTTAACTTCCTTATCTTCTCTTGTGATTTTTCCGTTTTCATCGGAATAAATCAGAGTGAGTTTCAGTGTATCGCCAACCTTGAAAGGACTGTCCGCCTCAGCCTTTAAGTCTTTTAGTAAAGCCTTTTCATCGGGCGTACGAGTAGCTGTGTCAGAAAGATTAGAAAGACTCCATGTTGTAATGTCACGGTTTATTGTATAAGAAAAACCTATTTTTTCAGGTGCATAGATAATAACCTCTTCACCAATATTCAGTTTTTCATAATTTATTTCACCGTCAATTATGTCATCCTTGTCAATATTCATAATCTCACGGCTTTGTGCGGTGAGGTTTGTATTGTACAGTTCTTCAGTAGTAAACCCTGCCGCTTTCTTTGCGTAAGTATATTCAGGATTTTCTGCCGCCTGCATATATTCCTTTATATTTTCTTTTGTTACTTCGGGTAAGTTCGGAGGAACAAAAGCTCCTCCTGTTTCCTGCTGTGCCTGTTGTGCTTTACTGTAAAGAATATCCTTCAAATTTTCAAACCGTGAGCTTTGTCCCAGATGTGAAGCATATTCATTAATCTGCAGGTATTCAGGCACATCACCTTCAAAAACGATGTTGATATTAACGGACTTTACACCGTAAACATCATTAACCTGCGGCAAATCAAGTATTTCATATCTTGAGTTTTCCGTAAGCTCGGGAAAATTTTCTTTAATGTTTATAAAAGAATTACTTGAATATGAAGAACGATGATCCCGTATCTCATAATCATAATTGTATAAACTGCTCATATCGTAAACAGTAATAAGAAGAAAAGACATAGATGTACAGCTGATAACGATTGAGCAAGCAATAATTATACATACACATATCTGTCTGCCCTTTGAGAAGGTAAGCTTTCTTTTTGCAAGAAGACGGGAAACATTAAAAATTTGCTGACTTTTTATTTTCTTGTTTTTCATTTTCCGCATTAATTCAACATTTCTTATTGCCTGCATGGGCGGTAATTTTGAAATACTTAAAAGAGGAATGAGAGCTGAAAGCATAACACAAGCTATACCGAAAAATGCACCAAGCATAAGAACTGTCACATCAGACTTGAAAATAAATCCGTCCCCCATCAGAAAGGCGAAAAGCTTAACCGACACAAAGGAAACGCCAATGCTTACAGGTGCAGTAAGGATACAGATAATAAATGCTTCCCTTCCGAATATATTTATTATCTGTCTTCTTGTGGCTCCCACTGCCTTAAGCATTCCTATCTGCGTTTTTCTCTCTTTGAGATTTGAGCTAAAAGCATTGACAATGCCAAAGCAAGCCATAAATGCAAGAAGTATTGAAAGAAAAGCAGAGGTTGTAGTGTTTTCGGCAATACTTGAATATGCGTCGGCAATACTTGTGGAATACATGGTAACAGTATCTATTGTGTCATCATTACTGATATTCTGCACAAACCAATGTCCGGAAGTCGGGTATCTGCTTATAAATGCAACTAAAGCTTCTTTACCGCCAAGCTCTATAGCGGTGTCAGTCATTACAAAAGCCGCAGGGATGAAAGCCGCCTTACCAACAGCCCCATCATAGAAATGCTCTATATAGGATTTCTTGTCAGCCATAATACCGACAAGGGTGTATGTTTTTTCCTTTTCTTCAGAAAGTAATTCATCGCCGTTACAGACCAGAGTTTTTAGTGCTATTTTGTCGCCTATTTCTGCATCAATTTTCATTCTTTGAAGGGCGTTCTTTTCAAAAATAATTTCATCCTCATTTTCGGGCATTCTGCCAACAATTATCTGGGGATAATAAAGCTCTGTAGCTTTCTCATCAAGCCAGCCTATCATAGTGCCGTAAGTTTCATCCGTTTTTTCGTTCCAGCCATACGCAAGAACATGCGCATAGCCGATTTCTCCGCTGATTTCACCGTTATTAACAGCCGGAGAAAAATCATAATTCTGTGCATTGACTACAATTATTTCCTGTTTTCCCTGTCGTCTGAACCTTACTTCCTCTTGCGAGGATCTCATACATGAAATAAAAAAAGGCACTCCCGACGAAAACACCATAGCAAGTATTATACCGAAGATGAGAATAGTATATTGCTTTCGCCTTTGCTTCAGGTTACCAAAAGCCAAGGTGTTGATTGTAAGTTTTCTTTTCATTACTGCCACCTCCCTGAGTTATACAGAGGGTGCGGACTTGGTATCTTTGACTATCTTACCGTCCTCAATGGTAAGAATTCTCTCTGCCTGCTCTGCAACGTGCAGGTCGTGGGTTACAAGAATAAGGGTAACGCCAAGCTGCTTACTGACATATTTAAGAAGCGACAGCACCTCTCGACCACTCTTGCCGTCAAGATTACCCGTAGGCTCATCGGCAAAAAGTATGGCAGGTCTGTTGGCAAGTGCTCTTGCGATAGCGATTCTCTGCTGCTGACCGCCTGAAAGTGCAGAGGGAAGATGCTCTAATCTGTCACGGATGCCGAGCATATCAATAACCTTGTTAAGATACTCTTCGTCAGGCTTTTTGCCGTCAAGCATAACGGGAAGCAGAATGTTTTCGTACCCCGTCAGCTCCTGAACAAGGTTGTACGCCTGAAAAACGAAGCCAAAACGACGGCGGCGAAGAATAGACAGCTGATTGTCGTTATATGACGAGAGTGACTTTCCACCGTAGTAAACATGACCGCTTGTAGGGTTTTCGAGTGAAGAAAGCACGTGAAGAAAGGTTGACTTACCTGAGCCTGAGGGACCCGTGATAGCACAGAACTCTCCTTGCTCAAAGCTGACTGTTACATCATCAACGGCTTTAACCACATTTTCACCGCTTAAGTATTCTTTGGTGAGATTTTTGCATTCTATAATGTTCATGATAACACTCCTTTTGATTTTGTAACTTTATCATACACGGTCAACCTTACGATTAGGTGACTTTTACCTTAAGATTTCGTAAGATAAGAAAATCGGGCACAGGTAAACTGTACCCGATTGTTGTTTATAGTTTTAGATTAGCATCGATTATTGGGAAACACATAGCCACACGAAGACCTTTTTCGCTGTTCTCGGCAGTGATTGTACCGTGGTGCTTTTCAACTATTGCCTTGGTGATAGAAAGACCTATACCTGCACTATCGGGTGAAGCATTTTCCGTACGGTGAAATCTTCTGAAAAGCATAGGCAGTTCATTTTCGGGTACACCGCCGCCGTTATCTTCAATAATCACGCTGATGCTTTTCTCGGCTTGTTCAATAAGAATATCAACCTTGCCGTCGGCTTTTGTATGCTCACAGGCATTCTTGATAACATTACCGAGTGCTTCACGAAGCCAGGATTTGTCTGTACGAAGAGAACCACCACCCTTAACGGTGATAGTTTTCGTTGGGAAGAGAGCAGAAAACTCTGCCTTAAGGTCAAGTAAAAGGTCGAAAAGCTCTGTTTCTTCAAAGCTCATTACATAGGTATCGCTACGGATTTTTTCGAGCTTAAGCACATTGTAAATAAGCTTTTCCATCTTGCTGATAAGTACAAGCTCTTTTTCGGTGTGACTGCTCGGAGTAGAGTTATGCTGCATTTCGCAGTAAAGGTGAAGCCCCGCAAGAGGAGTTTTCAGCTGATGTGAAATATCGGAGATAAACTCGGTGTTGTTTTTGGCTTCAAGCTTAGTGTACTCTCGCTCTTGAATGAGTCTTGCTTCAAGCTCGCAGACATTACTCTGCAGGTGAGCAAAATCTCCGTCAGCGGTTGAAAGCTCGGTCATAGTACCGTCTTTGATGAATTTGTCTATACTCTGTGTTAATGCACGGACTTCCTTTTTGTTTATGATATGAAGTGCAATTAAAACTGCACAAAGCACCGTCATAATAACAAGAGCGACAATGAGAAAAATATCTTTCATAGGTTATTCCTCCCATCTGTAACCGGTGCCACGGACAGTTGCAATATGCTCTGCACCTATTTTGTCACGAAGGCGGCTGATGTGCACCGAAAGAGTGTTGTCGTCAATAAAGTTGCCGTCGCTATCCCAAATTCGCTGCAGAAGCGAGGCACGGGTTACGATAACACCGTTATTCTGAATAAGGGCAGAGAGAATCTGAAATTCAGTAGGTGTGAGAAAAAGAGTTTCGCCGTCTTTCTTCACAGTCATATTTGAAATATCAACTAAGATATTGCCGAACTGATAGGTTGTGGTTGCAGTCTTTCTACGAAGAAGTGCACGGATACGGGAAAGAAGCTCAAGCAAGCGGAACGGTTTGGTTACATAATCATCTGCACCTGCATCAAGTCCACGGACAATCTGAAACTCTTCATCACAAGCGGTAAGAAAGAGTATGGGCACATCTGCACCCGTAGAGCGGATGAAAGAGCAAAGGTCAAGGCCGTTTCCGTCAGGAAGCATAATATCAAGGATGATGAGTTCAAAGCTGTCATCGGTGAAAAGCTTTCTGCTTTCCTTACAGTTGCACGCTGAAACAGGATCGTAGCCTTCTTTGGTAAGAAGCTCACACAAGCCTTCACGAAGGTACATATCATCTTCGACTATGAGAATTTTCGCTTTCATCTTTTCACCGCCCGTTTTCGTACTGATTATATTATACAGATTTGATGCGTGGTTTTCAATGGCGAGAATCTTAAGATTTTGTAAGGTTGGGGTTGCCATAGATGATCAAATGGAGGATTATTATGTGTTTTGGCGAGAGTTAAGCCCGATTTTTTGGACTTGTTAAGCAGAAGGATCAGTTTGCTATTGTTTATTACAAAATTATGATGTAAAATATAAAAAGAGCAAACAAATGGAGGTGGTTTAATGTGGCCAAAAATCAATTGAATTTAATTTATGCTTTAAAAGAGGGAGAAATTGTAAGTGTAGAAGATGTAGAAAGTGGGTTGAAATGTGGTTGTGTGTGTCCATCTTGCGGTGAACAACTTGTAGCTAAAAAAGGCAAAAAAATGATGCATCACTTTGCCCATTATTCAGGGCATAGTTGTGAGTATGGCTACGAATCGTCACTTCATTTGTCCGCTAAAGATATTTTGTCATCAGCCAAAAAAATCACAATACCGCCCGTGTTTATAAAATTTGACAACTCTTATAAAAAGGACGAATTGGTCTGTGAAGCCAAAGAAATTATAATTGATAGAGTAGAATTAGAAAAAAGATACGATGATATTATTCCGGATATAGTAGTATATTCAGGCGGTAAACAGCTTTTTATTGAAATATTTGTTACTCATTCTATTGATGATGTTAAACTTGAAAAATTAAGAAAAGCAAAGATATCTACAATTGAAGTGGACTTAAGTAAAAAAGAAAAAACAATATCTAAGTCTGAATTGGCAGAATTATTATTAAACGATAGTGAGGAAAAGCAGTGGAAATATAATGCTGTGGCTGAAAGACAGTTGCAACGATTTTATAAAATAGCTGACAAAAGAACAATTATACAACGTGGATTTGCAATGCATATAGATAATTGCCCGATAAAAGCAAGACTGTGGAGAGGAAAGCCATATGCCAATTATATCGACGATTGTTCATATTGTGAGTATTGTATTTCATTCTCCGATGAAGATGAATTGCTTTGTTCCGGAAGACTGAGGATTTCAAATATTAAGGATTTTGATATTCCGGAGGAACAGAGAATAAAGGATAGCAATAATTTATTAGAGGATTTGAAAGAGAATGCTTTTGCGGCGGGTAACTGTCCAAATTGCGGAGGCAAACTAGTTGAACGAAACAGTAAATACGGATTTTTTTGGGGTTGTAGCAATTATCCTCATTGCAGATTTACAGCTTCTCCTGACCCTGATACAGGGGAATTAAAGATGAGAGCTTAGATTTATTGAAAATTATAAAATGATTTTATCTTAGCGGAGGTGAACACAATGTCTGATGAACGTAACATATACGGCGGACTGTATAAACGCTATGACGGAAAATATTTTGTCGTTGTAACAACTGCAAACGATTACGAAACAGGAGAAGAAACCGTCATACTGATGCCACATACCTACAGTAATAAAACAGAATACCTCACCATTTCCAAAAAGGATTTCTGCAAATCAGTTACAAGGAATAACAGAAGGGTTAAGCTGTTCACCCGTCAGACACATCTGCCGACTCCCGATTTTCAGTGGGGTAAAATAAAAAGCGACGGATTTAAAAATGTTCACCGCGTAAAAAATGAAGAAGATGATTTTGCAAGAGACCGCGACGAAAGTTATTTCTTTTCACGGGCAGCACAGACTTATCCCGATTATGCGAAAGCTCTTTGCAGACTTTATGCAAAAGATAAACGCAAGGTTATGCTGTGTATCAAATCAAAAAAGTATGTCGGCATTTCAAAAGAAATGTTCAGTACGCTTAAAGAAGACTGTGTATTCATCGATAACATTTTTGATACAGTACTTTCAGATTACAAGGTTTTCTTTTCGGAGCGTTATGTAAAAGGCTTGTCGGTTCGAAAGTATGCGGAAGCTTGTGGCAAAAGCAAAGGCAGTGTTGAACATACCGAAAGAAAAATGATTACGATTCTTGCTGCCGAGCTTCGCAAAAGAGATGAAGCTGACGGAAAAATCAGAATCAAAGAAGATTCGGATTATTAATTTAATATTGTTACTCAGGTACTTACTACGGTAGGTACCTGATTTTTTTATGTCATTTTTAAGACAGAAATAAGACGGAAATCATACTCAGTCCCTAACTTATGGAGGGACAAAAAAGTGAAAAAGCAAAAAATTTAAGACGCTTTTAAGACACCGTTTCTACCCGAAGTTACCCCTTTGGAGGGACAAAACAGAACCTTGACAAGTGAATAAACTACGTACCCGAACAACGGAAGAGCCAGGCAGTAAGTGCGCCACGACCTCAAAAGAGCGAGCGATAAAACTGTACTGCAGGTGTTAAGTGAATTAACACGGCGATGAGTTCCGAAGTTCAGCACGGGTACACCACCCAGTCACAGTCCGAGCGTGATAAAACCGTCGCAGGCAATGAGGGTGTTCCGAGAAAAGTTGTTTCTTTAAAGGCGGCCTTTCCGAAAAAGAAGGAAGTAATAATTCTCTGTAACTCAGAAGAAATCAGAAACTGAAATTCTTTTTGAAGAAAGAAACGGAAGCATTTTGAAAATGGCATTGTCTTAACGAGCACTGGATTCCGGGCCCGGAATCCGGAAAAACGGTAAAAATCCGTTTTCCATTCCAAAGAAAAGGAGGTGAAGCCTATGACAAAAAGTAATCATAGCATTGTTGTAAAAGCCTATCTCAATGAAGAAGAAAATGAAAAGTTGCGAGAGCTCAGCAGAATAACACGACTTTCTAAATCAAAAGTTATTCGTCTTCTGATTACAATGACTAAGTTAAAGGAGGCTCCGTCTGTTGATTATCCTAAATTTATCCGTGAGCTTCGCGCAATCGGTAATAACCTTAATCAGCTTTTGCTTGTTGCAAGAACGAGAGGCTGGAACAATCAGAAAGAAATTTCTTCTGTTCTTTCTTCAGTAATTGAAACGGAAAACAGAATTGTAAATGAATTTACTTCAGGAAAGGATGAGGTGCCCTGGCGGTAACAGCAATATGGTCGGTAAAGGGAAGGCTTGAAAAAGTTATCAACTACACAACCAATCCCGATAAAACTTTTAATCCTGACTATTCCGATTCTGATTTGCAGTCAATGAAGGATGTTATTGATTACGCAATGGACGGCGATAAAACTGAAAAACACTTTTATGTTACGGGAATAAACTGCACACCGGATTTTGCAAGAGACCAGATGACAAACACAAAAAGACTTTTTAAAAAGGAAGACGGCATACTTGCCTTTCACGGTTATCAGGCTTTTAAGCCGGGAGAGATTACACCTGAGCTTGCTCACGAAATCGGAATAAAGCTTGCAGAAAAATTATGGGGTGACAGATTCGAGGTTGTTGTCTCAACTCATCTTGATAAAAAGCATCTTCACAATCACTTTGTTCTTAATTCAGTTTCCTTTGTTGACGGTTTAAAGTTCAACGACTGTAATGAAACTTACGGAATAATGAGAAAAACTTCCGATGAGCTTTGTCTTGAATACGGATTATCAATAATCAAAAAGCCGAGAAAGGCTCCGTCACGAATGCAGTACCTTGCCGAAAAGGAAGGCAGGATGTCAAAGCATTCTCTCATCAAAAGAGATCTGCAGGAATGTATGGAGATGTCTTCTTATCCCGAACGATTCCGTAGTCTGATGGCGCAAAGAGGCTATAACCTTTTCTTTATCGGTGAAGAGCTTGCAGTAAGTCACAAATATTTGTCTTCACCCGTTCGTTCATGCGACCTGGGTGAAGGCTTCAGCAGTGATGAAGTTTTTGAATTCATTTATTACAACCGTTACAGTAAGAAGCTGAAGCTTCCTGAACAAAGAAGACTAAAGGATTTATTTTTCGACGGTGACCTCGATAACAATTACGTTACCTACTATGATCTTTACTCTCACTTCGTACCGGGACTTATTATCGTTATGGAGAATCCGAAAGAAAACAGATTTGCAGAATTCTTTTTACAGAAAGAGATAATGAAGCTTGATCAGTTATGTGAGGAACAGAATCTTTTATGCGGTAACAATGTTGAGTCTTATGAAGACCTTATCGCACTTAAAGAAGACAGAGAAAAGGAAAAAGATGAGCTAACGGAATATCGGAAGAATCTTCGAAATGAGCTTAAAAGGGTAAAGAGAAGCGGTAACGAAGAACGGGAAAATGAAATCAAAAATGAGATAAAAGATATTTCGGCACGGCTTTCTCTAATCAGAAAAGACATCAGAGTCTGCGACAGAGTAATGTTGCGCGACACTCAGGTGAAGGACAAAATGGACGAGCTTCATTATCATGCAGCTCAGCAGGAGCGGTATGCTCCTCAAAGAACAAGAACAAACAAAATTAAGGAGGAATTTGATGATCGATAAAAACTTTTTCTTCCCCGTTCCGAAAACGGTGGATATTATCTGTGCCGATGAGGTAGAGGTAAAGGAGGTGAAATGGCTGTGGCCGGGATATATACCCTACGGAAAAATCACTCTCATTCAGGGCGACCCGGGTGACGGCAAATCAACCTTTGTGCTGACTCTTGCGGCACTGTTAACAACGGGCAGAAGTCTTCCTTTCTGCGACGGAGAGCTTGAGCCTATGAATGTTATCTATCAGACAACAGAAGATGATACGGAAGACACCGTTGTTCCGAGATTCATTAAAGCTGGCGGTGACACTTCAAGACTTCACTTCATCAATGAAAAAGAAAAGGTTCTCACCTTCAACGACAAACGAATCGTTGATGCAATAAGAGAAACAAATGCAAAGCTCGTTATTCTAGACCCGTTGTCCGCATATATCGGCGGAGATGTTTCAATCAATATGGCAAATGAGGTCAGGGCTCAGTTTAATCCACTCATACAAACAGCAAAAGAAACAGGCTGTGCCATTGTAATTGTAGGTCATATGAACAAGATGGGCGGCACAAAGGCTCTATACCGAAGTCTTGGATCTATTGATGTGGTAGGTGCTGCGAGAAGCTGTCTGCTTATTGCGAGAACAGACAAGGACAGACCCGACGAAAGAATAATGGCAGTGCAGAAAAGCAACCTTGCCGCAACGGGTAATGCCATTGTCTTCAACATAAGTAAGGGTGAAATTGAATGGGTAGAGGAAACTGCAAAGACGGCAGATGAAATTCTCAACGCAATGTCTTCACCCGGTAGACCGAACGAGCAGATAACCAAAGCAAAGGAGATACTTTCCGAAATGCTTTCTGACGGACCGAAGCCTCAGGCTGAAATTATGAGTCGGATGGAAAAGGAGAACATAGGCAAGAGTACGGCAATCAAGGCTAAAAACGAATTAGGCTGTGCGAGCATAAAGGAAGGCAAGCATTGGGAATGGGCACTTTTAACAGAGGAAGGATTCATTAATCACGGCGACTTTGCTGAGATACCGTGAATTATTACATCCTTCCTTGGATGTAGAAAACAAATTAATTTTGGAGGTAATTATGAAAACAACATTATCAGAAATCAGTATCAGTAATCTGAAAGACTTTGAAAACAATCCCTTTATTTTTCGTGAGGACACGGCCTTTGAGATGCTTATGGAAAGCATTTCAAACTTAGGTGTGATTACTCCGATTATTGTCAGAACACTTGATAACGGCAACTATGAAATCATCAGCGGTCACAGAAGAGTTGAAGCCTGCAGAAGGCTGAAAATCGAGACCATACCTTGTATCGTGAAAGAGCTTACAAGAGATGAAGCAACGGTAATCCTCGTTGACCTTAATCTGCAGAGAGATGAGGTTTTACCCAGTGAGAAAGCCTACGCATACAAGATGAAAATGGATGCACTTAAAAATCAGGGAGCAAGAACAGATTTAACTTCTCGACAGCCTGTCGACAAGTCAGACAGCAGGAGAACGGGTGAAATTATCGGTGAGGAAGCGGGTGACAGTGAAAGGCAGGTACAAAGATATATCAGGCTTACGTACCTGCGCCCCGAGATTCTGAAGCTCGTTGACGAAGAGCGTATTTCCTTTACGCCTGCCGTTGAGCTGTCCTTTATCCCGTTGGATTTGCAGGAACGTATATATGACTTTTACACTGAATATGAAGCAACCCCTTCCTACTCCCAGGCAGTACGAATGAAAAATCTTAACTCTCACGGAAATCTGACCGTCGATAAAATAAACGAAATAATGTCCGAAGAAAAAGCAAATCAGAAGGATTATCTGAAAATACCCACGGAGAGAATAAGCAGGTATTTCAAACCGAGAGTTTCAGAGAAACAGATGCAGGAGTTTGTTCTGAAAGCCGTCGAGTATTATCATCGTTTTATATTAAGACAGCGAAGCAAGGAAGATAGGTGAGTGGATGGTAGATTTTAATTTACTGTACAGATTTATAAAAGAATCTTTTACAACTGTGCTTAACAGCACTTGCGGTGAGTGTGAGATTCCCGTATGGGAAAAGTACACCTTATCTATTGAAGAAGCTGCTGAGTATTTCCGCATAGGCGAAAATAAACTCCGCAATATTATCAATAAAGATAAATTTGCAGAGTTTATTCTTTGGAACGGTAACAGAGCTCAAATTAAACGTAAGCTTTTTGAAAAGCATATTGATAAGATGAGCTTTATCTGATAGTCGCACATTTGTCATAACAGCCGTGATGTAGTAAATTATATTTGCTATGTCACGGCTAATATAAGCAAGGAGGTTTAAATATGTCAGAAAAAAGACGTGATAAAAAAGGAAGACTTTTATGGAACGGTGAAAGTCAAAGGAAAGACGGCAAGTACGAATATAAATATGTGGATGCCAAAGGTGTCAGACACTCTGCTTACAGTTGGAAACTTGTCGATACAGATAAAGTTCCTGCGGGTAAGAGATGTGATATAAGTCTTCGTGAAATGGAAAAGCAGATACAGCGAGATATTGAAGACGGTATTAAATCTTATGAATCGAAGCGTATCACATTGAACGACTTTTGGCAGATGTATATTGATATGAAATATGAGCTTAAGCAGTCCACCCGTACCAATTATAAGTATATGTACACCAAATATGTGGCAGATGATTTAGGGTTAAAGAACATATCCTCAATAAAATACAGTGATATCAAGAAATTCTATGTTTCTCTTATTAGGGAGCGAGGTTTTAAACCCAACAGTATCGAGAATATAAATACCATTCTGCACCCCGTTTTTTCTATGGCGGTGAGGGATGGATATATCCGTGTTAATCCCTCTGATGGAGTGATGGCTGAAATTAAAAAGAGCCACAACTGGGAGAAAAATAAGAGACACGCACTTACGGTTGCTGAACAAGAGGCATTTGTTAATTTTCTTTCCGGCTCGTATATGTATAGACGATGGCTGCCTTTATTTACTGTTTTCTTAGGTACGGGTTGCCGTGTAGGTGAGATTATCGGTCTTCGGTGGGAGGACTGCGATTTTGAAGATGGTATCATCAGTATCAACCATAATCTTATATATCGACAGCAGGACAGCGGCAGATGTGAGTATCATATCACTACACCTAAAACCAAATCAGGTGAAAGAATCGTACCAATGCTGACCGAAGTTAGAGAAGCACTTCTGAAAGAACGAGAATATCAGAAAGTGGAGGGCTTTAATAAAACAGTTATTGACGGATATTCAGGCTTTATCTTTAAAAACAGATTCGGCAATGTTCATTCACCAATGGGCATAAACAGAGTGATTGACCGTATTGTAAAAGAGCACAACAAACAGGAATCGGAACTTGCTGAAAAAGAGAGGAGAGAGCCACTCATTATACCTCACTTTTCGGTTCATAATCTTCGTCATACCTTCTGCACAAGATTTTGTGAGAACGAAACCAATATCAAAATCATTCAGGAGATTATGGGACATGCCGATATTACAACCACAATGGATGTTTATAATGAGGCTACAAAAGAGAAGAAAAAAGAGTCCTTCGCAGGGTTGGAGGGTAAGATTAAGGTCTGCTGATTTTACGACAAAAGTTACGACATTTCATTGAAAAGATATAAGAAGAAATAAAAAGATATGTTCTCATATCATCAATAAGCCAAAGGATTTAAGAAGATATGAGAACATTTATAATCTTTCGGAAAAAATCCCCACAATGAAGTCATTGGATAAATAAAAACACACGAACCCTTTGCATTTGCAGAGGGTTCGCTTTGTGTTATATACAATTATCTATATATCCCTCAATGTCAAACAAATCAAGTCCGCTGTCTTTTCTGAGATAGAGAGGGTGGTGAGGGTGACCTTTTTTGGAAATTGCACCGGAGCTGAACCAACGGGCATCGAATTCCTTGCCGATGTGCAGCATTTCCTTAAGGCAGTCCTTGAGATAAGGGCGCATTTCTACAATTGTTCCCCAGGCAGCCCACACAGAAGGTTTTTCGTCTTTATAAAGGGAAAGTATGTAGCGGAAGGCCTTCATATTTTCTCTGTGAAGCTCCTCGTTAAGCTCTTTGTCCATATCGTCCGGCTTGGTGGCACGCTGAGCGTAAACGTTAAACATTATAAAGCTGTCGTAGCCGTTGCCAAGGGCAATTCTTTCCACCGACTTAAGAGTATTATCAAGGTCACCCGGTGCAGCGGTGGAGGGGTTTATACCGATACAGATAAGAGGATTGCTTCCTTTAGTGCCGAGAATGTAACGGTATTCGCCGTAGTGATTTGGTACATAAAGCCAGTCCTCAACATTGTATTCTATATGATTCTGAATTTCACTTTTCTGTAGTGCTGAGTAAAACTCTTCAATCTGAAGAAGCTGTGACTGTGATTTAGGAATATGCATAAAAAACTTCCTTTATATAATAGTATAGGGATTATAGCAAGAAGTGAAAGGAACTGTCAAGTGGTATTTTTTCATTCCTTCGGGCATACACATTACCGAAGGGGAGATTATATGTCATACAGTATGAGTGAAGAAAGAGCAAAGGCTCTGGGTGAATACATTGTAAGAAACAAAGCTACCGTAAGAGAGGCATCAAAAGTCTTTTCGGTGAGCAAGTCAACGGTACATACAGACGTTGCGTACCGTCTCCAGAAAATTGACCGAGAGCTGTGGCTGAAGGTTAAAGAGGTTCTTGAAATAAACAAACAGACCCGGCACATCCGCGGGGGGATGGCGACAAGGGAGAAGTACAGAGCAAAACGGTGAAAAGACAGCCTTCGGTGAAAGCCGAAGGTTATTTTTCTTGCTTAGAAGACTTTGTCAACTTGCACAAAAATATATTAAAATTTTTTAAATCCACACCAAAGAAATCTTAAATACGCTTATTGACTTTAAAAAGACTTTAAACTATAATAAAGATGTATAAATATAGGGGTAGTGCCCCTGTTTACACAAAGGCTTGCAGTTTTTATACCGGGAAATTCACAGGGAGGTCAGTTGTGAACGGAAAAAGCGAAGCAACCTTTACATATCAGTATCCGTGACAGAAACGGAAAAGGTCACGGAAAAATTCGATGAGTAAGACCCCTCAGTCACTTCGTTACAGCTCCCCTTAAAAGGGGCGCCTATAAGCCTTCCCTTTCAAGGGAAGGGGGACCGCTTGCGGTGGAAGGGTCGAACGCTCAAATAAAAATTCAAGGAGGAATTTTTAAAATGAAAAAAATATTTTTAAAATCTGCAAAAAAATCCTTGGCACTGTTCATGGCATGTCTTATGCTTATGTCAGCTTGGGTGTTTATGCCCGGTGAGCATCAGATTAAAGCAGAGGCTGCAAATTACTCCGGTTATACAATTACCGTGAATTTTACTGTAAGCGATGCAAACAACGAGGGTACTTCAAAATGTGATATAACCTTCGCTGACGGTTCAACCAGCACATGGAATCTGGATAAAACAGAAAGTGATGAAGGCACATATGATATTTCATCATCCGCCTTTGCAAAATGGCCGAAAAAGCTTGTTTTTGAAGTTGACCAGGGCGGTATCAGAACACAGAATATTAAAATAAACAATATAAGAATCAACGGAAAGACAATTCTTGCCGGTGGTTGGACGATGAATCCCGGTCACTGGGGCAATCAGAAAAAGACCTTTGAATCAAACGGTTCAGTATCCAGTGGCGGCGACACAGGTTCTCCTTCCACTAACTGGTGGCCCACACCTGCTGTTACTACAGTAGATGCTAACCCCAAACCAGAGACAATTTCTGTTCCCGCTTCAGGTACTGCTTCAAAAACCTTTACGGCAACATATATGGATCAGTACGGTGTTGCTATAGCAGGTTCCGGTGCAACAGCTGCATTGGATTCTGAGATCAAAGGTACAACAGTAACTATAAGTGGTAACACAGCAACGGTTGCTGCAAGCCTTGAGGCTATTGATACCTTTATTGCAAACGGTAAATACAGTACATCAACAGGTAAGGCTGAGGCTGAGCTTACCATTACAAATAACGGTGTCGCCGCTTCATGTACTGTTACTTTCGAGGCGCCTAAGTTTCCAGTTTACTGGAAAAACTGGAACGGTACCACTCTTGAAACCGACAGCAATCAGATTTATATGTCAACACCTACATATAACGGTACAACACCTACAAGGGCATCCGACGGTGACAACAAGTATACTTTCAGCGGATGGTCTCCTGCTGTTGGTCAAGTAACAGGCGACACTACTTATACTGCAACTTTTGACGCAACAGCTCATACATGGCCTGCTGAATACAAAGAAGAAAACACCATACCTGCAACTTGTACCACTGAAGGTTCTTACGAACGTGCATATTATTGTACCGTTTGCGGTTATGAGCTTAACAGAACATACCATGTGAACGAAAAGATGGCTCATACCTTCACTATAGAAAATGCTGAAGATAGATATAAGATAAGCGATGCAACATGTAACGCAAGAGCAAAATATTATAAATCCTGTAAAGACTGCGGTGCATCCAGCGAAAGCAACTTATATACCTTTGAGTACGGTGATTTTGATTTTTCAACTCACAAAATTTCAAAGGTAGAGGGAAGACCTTCTACTTGTTACAGTGAAGGTATAAAAGACTACTATGAATGTTCTGTTTGTCACAGAAAATTCAGCGATGCATCAGGAAATACTGAGGTAAGCGATGATGATCTTGTTATTGAAATAATTCCCCACACAGCAGAAGAGATTCCTGCAATTGCACCGTCATGTTACAGCGTTGGTTACACCGAAGGTACAAAATGTTCAGTTTGTGGCACAATGATTGTTGAGCCGGAAGAAATTCCAATGCTTACTCATATAGACAAAAACAAAGACCACTACTGTGACCATGGTTGCGGTGAATATTTTGACTTTTGCGAAGACAACGACTACGACCACTATTGTGATTACGGCTGCGGTGAATACTACGGCGACCACGAAGACACAGATAAAGACCACTTCTGTGACTATGGCTGTGATGATAAAATCGGCGATCACAAAGACGAAAATAAAGACCATAACTGTGACTACGGTTGTGAAGTAAGCTTCGGCGAATGTATAGATGCAGACAAGGATCATAAGTGCGACTACGGCTGCGACTTGTATTACGGCAAACACGAAGACAAAGATAAGGACCATAACTGTGATTACGGTTGTAAGGAAACAATCGGCGACCACGAAGATGCAAATAAGGACCATAACTGTGACTACGGTTGTGAGGATACAATCGGCGAATGTGTAGATGCAGACAAGGATCACGATTGTGACTACGGCTGCGATAAGTATTACGGCGAACACGAAGACGAAAATAAAGACCACAACTGTGACTACGGCTGTAAGGAAACAATCGGCGAACATGCTGACCCCGAAGGCGACGGTGACCACGATTGTGATTACTGCGGCGATAAAATGAACGAATGCACTAAGGGCGAAGCAGTAGAAGAAAACCGTGTAGCAGCTACTTGTGAAAAAGACGGTAGCTACGATGTAGTATACTACTGTACAGAATGCGGTGAAGAAGTAGAACGCGAAACCGAAATCATTCCGAAGCTCAACCACGCTTGGACTGTATCATATAGCTGGAGCGAAGACGGTAAGGCTTGCACAGCAACACGCATCTGTTCAAACGATGAAAACCACGTTGAAACAGCTGAAGCAACAATTACAAGCAGAATAATCAGAACTCCCGCTTGTGGTGTAAGAGGTATAACAGAATATACTGCAACATTTGTTGTTGATTGGGCAGCAACTCAGGTAATCGAACTTGATGACATTGATGCAGCTTGTCCCGATACTAATAAAGACCACTGGTGTGACGATAACCCCAGAGTGGAAGGCCACTATGTTGGTGTTCACGAAGACAAGAACCCCATTGACCACGTTTGTGACTACGGCTGTTCTGACCCTATCGGTGAGTGTAAGGACGACGATAAGGATCACAACTGTGACCACGGTTGCGGTAAGAAATTCGGCGATTGCGGAGATGCAGATAAGGATCATAAGTGTGATTACGGCTGTGATAAGTTCTACGGCATACATGCTGATATGGAAAATGACGGCAACCACGAGTGTGAATACTGTGGTAAAGTAATGGGCGAATGCACAAAGGGCGAAGAAAATATTGAAAACAAAACTGAGCCCACTTGTGATAAAGAAGGCAGCTACGAATCAGTACATTACTGTACAGAATGTGGCAAGGAAGTATCACGCGTTAAGAAGACAATTGAAAAGCTTCCTCATGACTGGAATGAAACAGTATACTCATGGGATGCTGATGCAAAAACCTTTACAGCAACACGCACATGTAAAAACTTTGCTTCACATGTTGAAAGTGAAACAGTAGCAGCTATAGAAGAAATTCTTGTAGCACCTAAGTGTGAAGAAGAAGCTTCACCGGAAGGTAGAGCAAGATATACATCAGCTTTCACAGTTGATTGGGCAACAGAACAGACAAAAGAAATTGTTCTTTCTGCATTACCTCATAAGGATGATGACTTAGACCATAAGTGTGACAGCGGTTGTAACATCACATTCGGCGTTTGTGAAGATGTAAACAAAGACCATAAGTGTGACTACGGCTGTGACAAGTTCTTCGGTAAGCACGAAGACCTGACCGGTCCCAACGACAGACCCGACCATTTCTGTGATTACTGTAACGGAAGAATCAGTGATTGCGTTGACGAAGACTTAGACCATAACTGTGATTTCAATTGCGGTGAGTCCTATGGTACATGTGAAGATAAGAACCACGACCATAACTGTGACTACGGTGTAAACTGCGATAAATATTTTGGTGAGCACAAAGATGAAAACAAGGACCACGAATGTGACTACGGTTGTCAGAATAGATTCGGCGAACACAAGTGGACAGGTCACAGCGAAAACGATTCAATAAAGACAGCTGCAACTTGTATGTCTCCCGCAATTTATTACAACCACTGTGCTTACTGTAAGCAGCCGGTTGAAGGTGCAACTCACGAATACGGCGAAGTTGACACTGTTAACGGTCATAAGTTTAACGGTAAAGTAACAGCAACAGAAAACGACAATCACTCAGTTAAGTGTACAGTTGAAGGCTGTAGCGAAAGCAAACTTGTAGATTGTAGCTATGAAACAACTAAGGAAGTTGCTGCAACTTGTAAGACAAACGGTTACAAGGTTGAGAAGTGTCTGATTTGTAAGGCTTCAAAGAAGACAAATACTGATAAGAATCCCAATAACCACGTTGGCGAAACAGAAGTAAAGAATGCTGTTGCTGCAACATGTAGCAAAAACGGTTACACAGGTGACACATACTGTCTCGATTGTAATACAAAGATTGCAGACGGTACAGATATTATCGCTAATCCCAATATTCATGCACATGTGAATATGAAGGACTATGCTAAGGTTGACTCAACATGTGAGGCTGAAGGTCACGAAGCATACAGATACTGTGATGCATGCGATACTTACGCAGTTGCAAAAGTTGTAATCGCTAAGAAAGACCATAAGTATACAGAGTATGTTTCAAACGGAAACGGTACTCACTCTGCAAAGTGTGAAACCTGCTCAGCAACTCAGAATACCATTGGCTGCTCAGGCGGTACAGCAACATGCGTTGATAAGAAGATTTGTGAATTCTGTGAAGCTGAGTACGGTGAAGTTGACAGCTCCAACCATAATAATAAGGTAAGAGTTGCCAAGAAAAGTGCAACCTGCCAGGAAGAAGGTTACTATTCTTACCTGAAGTGTGAGGATTGCGATACAGCACTTGAAACTATCGTAACAATCGAGAAGGCTGATCATAGTTACGGTCAATGGACAAAGGTTGCAGGCGAAGATAAGCACGAAAAAATCTGTGTGACTTGTGATGAAAAAGTTGGCACAGTCGCTTCTGTAAAAGAAGACTGCTCAGGCGGATACGCTTACTGTAACAAGCTTGCTAAGTGCGATACCTGTAGAGCAGAATACGGTTCATTCAATTCTGCAAACCACAGATCAGAGGTTACTACCATTGTTGGTGCTAAGGAAGCAACTTGCTATGAAGAAGGCTTCAGCGGTAATGCTTACTATATCTGCTGCTACGATGCAGACAAGACAGAAGCCGAAAATGCATCAGCTCTTGCAAAAGCAGGTGTTGCAACCGAAATGGCAGCACACTCATACACAATTGAAATTGTAAGCGAACGAGTACCTGCTAACTGTAAAGAAACAGGCGAAGCAACTTACAAGTGTTCAACTTGTCCTGAGGGTAAAGAAGTAACCCAGATCAGAACACTCGAAATTGATTTGAACAATCATAAGAGCACATCAACAAAAACAATAGGTGAGCAGGCTGCTACTTGTATTGAAGACGGTTTCTCAGGTAATGTTTACTATGACTGTTGTTACGATGAAACCAAAACAGAAGCTGAAAACAGAATTGCTCTTAAGACAAAGGGTACTGTAATTAAGGCAAACGGTGAGCATACTTACGGCGATATCTATCCTGAATACCAGATTTCTGAAATCAGGGAAGTAAAGGATGAAAACAACAACGTTATTTCAAGAGAAATAGTAGTTAAAGCTGAAATGCCTACTTACGAAGAAATGGTTGCAGCAAGACGTGCAGACGGTTTCTGGTATCATATTAAGCTTTGCGAGGTTTGTAACGAAGTAAATGAAACAAGATGTTACTCATACACAAGCGACAAAGCAACATGTACAACTACAGAAATATGTGAAGTTTGTGAGGGACTTTGCTCACTCAAGAACGAAAAGAAACACGCTGATGCAACTCTTGTAGCAGGAACACCGGCTACATGTACAGAAAACGGTAAGAGAGATTCTTATAAGTGTAATGATTGCGGAAAGCTGTTCTTCGACGAAGCTTGCAAGAACGAAATCACTAAAGAAAACGAAAAAGATCTTATAATCTTAGCTAACGGTGCACACACAATCGACAGAAAGAATCAGAAACCTGCATCTAACGGCGACGGTTCACATACTTATAAGTGTAGCGTTTGCAGCGTGGCAGATATTACCGAAAACTGTTCAGGTGGTACAGCTACTTGTTTAACACTTAAAAAGTGTCAGTACTGCAATACTTCTTACGGTGAATTGAACGATCGTAATCACGAAAAGGGTACTGTTGAAACCGGCAGAGTAGACCCTGACAGATGTAAGCCCGGTGTTAAGGGTAAGGTTGAATACGAATGTTGCGGTAAGGTAGTTTCAGGCGGCGAAGAAATTCCGGCTCTTGAAGATCATACCTGGACTGAAACAACAAGCAAAACAGATAACTGCGCAAGCGGTTACACAATCACAAAGACATGTGATGTCTGCGGAAGTATTGAAACAGAAGATGTTGCTGCAGGTGCTCACGAACTTTCAGTTATAGTTTACGAATCTGAAAAGGATTGCACTAAGGATAGATATATCTACTATGCATGCTCAATCTGTTCATACACGGATAAGGAAGTAGTAATTGACGGCACAACCTACAAGTATATTTCAGTTGAAGAGATTCCCGCAAGAGACGACTGTTCATGGTCAGCTTGGAATACAGTTAAGGCTACCTGCATAGCTGAAGGCAGTAAGTCAAGATATTGTATGGTTTGCGGCAAAACAGAAAATATCGTTCTTCCTAAGGTAGAACACACTATCCTTATTGAAGGTGGTTATGCAGCAACTTGTGAAACTGCCGGTAAGCAGGATTATGCATACTGTGTAGTTCCCGGTTGTCCCTATGCTAAGGGTGGCCAGCCCATCGGTACTGTTCCCGGCTATGAGAAGTATGCTGACAGCAACGGTCTTGTAATCAATGCTCTCGGTCACGGCGACCATAACGGCGACGACTACTGCGACGGTTGTGGCAGATTCGAAGGTAGCAACATTGACGGTACTAACTGTAACTGCATATGCCATAAGCAGAACGGATTTATGAAGCTTATATATAAGTTCCTTCAGTTCTTCTGGAAACTCTTTAAGATTAACAAAACTTGCTGCAGTGCAGGCGTACACTATTAATTCCAACTCAAAAAATCAGTACACGGCGAAAGCCGTGTACTTTTTTTGTTAATTTACTTTTATTTTTTCAAAAAAACATTGACTGTTTTGACTTTAAGTGGTAGGATATATACGTATGATTATAATTTTGAACGGAGGCAATAAAATGAAAAAGATTTTATCAGTTTTCTTAGCCATACTCATTATGGTAACATCATGCGTTTGCGCTCTTACAGTTTTTGCTGCTGATGAGCCTTGCGTAGACCATATTGTTGATGTGTGGGCTAACAACAACAAGAAGAACCATTTAGGTACTTGTACTGTATGTAATCAGCAAGTTAAACAGGCTCATATCCTTGTGCCCCAAAATACAGTTGATGTAACTTGTACTTCTGACGGTTACACATATTATACTTGTGCTTGCGGTTACGCAGAAGAACGTGATATTGTAAGAAGCTATGGCCACGATATTATCAGCACAACTTATAACTATGATGTTAACGGTGACGGCATTTTCAATGAACTTGACGTCAAATATGAAAAGACATCAAAATGCCGTAATTGCGGTGAGTTTGAGTCTGGTACAGGCAATATCGGTAATTCAAACTACTGTCCTTCCTGCCAGAAATATACTCTTTTAGGCAAGACAGTTGTTAACGCAACCTGCAGAAGCACAGATTATGTTATTTACCGTTGTTCAAATCCTGAATGTGATCCTGAATTTTCAATTTACGGTAAAGAAATCCTTGACTGTAAATATGAAGATGAAGTAAAGCTCTCAAACTGCACAGATGAAGGCTATACTCTTCACACTTGTGTAATGTGTGAGGATTCATACAAAGATAATTACATCCCTGCAACCGGTCACAAGCTTAATATGGCAGGAACAGAGGCTACATATACATATTCAGACGGCAATTGCACTATTACAGGCTATTGCTCAGTTTGCGAAACCAGTCAAACCGTTATTAAGCCTTACACCACTCCTGAAAAGTGCACAAGCTGTGAAAAGGCAATTAACAGCAAAACAGTTAAATTTCCTGCAAGCTGTGAAGAGAGCATAATAATCGCAACAAACTGCAATTCTTGTCCTACTCAGAATATTACTGCAAATCCTATCGGTCACTCAGTAAAAACTGCAACATATGTGTACCACGATAACGGTGATCTTGAAAAGGTTGAGGTTGAATGCTATAACTGTGACAGCAAAACCTCAAAGGGTGACGAATACAATACTGCAAACAGATGCGTAATCTGTTCATCAGCAATTGAAAAGAGAGTAGTCGTTTCTCCCACTTGCGATGCTAACGGTTACACAAAGGTAACATGTTCCGAATGCGGTGAATACACCGAGTCAACAAAGGGTTCACTTTCACACAACAGCAGAGAGGGTGAATGGATTTTCGACCGTGCTTCAGGCACCTACACCTTCAAGGGCAACTGCATTAAGGACGGCTGTAACGGCTACACATTCAAGGCTGCAAACGGTACTGTGGGCAAGTGTGTAAGATGCGGTAAGGATGCTCTTACTTATAAGAAGGTAGTTTACTCTGACTGCGCTTCAAACGGCTATACATCAGCTCAGTGCGGATACTGTGGCTCATACGAGGGCTATGATATCAAGACTGTACTTCCTCACAACTATATTTCAACAACAAAAACAGCCGACTGCGAAAACGGCGGTGCAACAAAGAACACTTGTATAAACTGCTACTACACAGTTGAAACAAACAAAACTGAACCTCTCGGTCATATCGGCGGCGTAGAGTCCATTGATTACAACGGCACCAACAAGGTAACTAAGGGTTGGTGTGACAGATGTAATAATCCTTATGAAAAAACTGAAAGCTATAAGGACAGCGAAGACGATTGTGCTAACGGTCACAAAAACGGAATTACATCAAAAGTAATTAATAAGCCTGACTGCAAGAGTGGTACAAGCGGTTACACAAGAGTTTATTGCAAACTGTGTGGCTATTATGATACTGATATTATTCCTGCTGAACACAAGTATGGCAAATGGACAGTCATTGTTGAACCCACTTGCGTTGAATCAGGCCTCAGAGTAAGAATATGTGAATATTGCTCAAGCAGTGAAGAAGATGATATTCCTGCTAACCAGACAGTTACAGGTGACCCCAAGCATATGTATGTTGTTATGGTTAAGGGTATTCCCGCAACATGCACAGAACCCGGTCTTTCAGATGAAATGTACTGCAGCTCCTGCGGTGACTATCAGAGAGCGAAGCCTATTGAACCTTTAGGCCATGAGTTCGAAGTGGGAAGCACGAACAAGGATTTCTGCGACAGATGTGACAGCTATGTAATCGGCGAAGGCTCAGGCGCAGTAGCTTGTAGCTGCATGTGCCACAACAGAGACGGTCTTGCAAAGTTCTTCTTCAAGATTATTCTCTTCTTCTGCCAGATTATAGGTATCAACCAGAAGTGTGACTGCGGAACAATCCACTATTAATCAGAAACAAAAGCCGGTCGGTTATCCGATCGGTTTTTTTGTGTTTCAAAAATTGGAAAAAATATGTAAAAAATCTGTTAGTCCTATTGAATTACACAGTTATTTTATGTATAATACTATAGAATAGAGTAGTATGGAGTACAAGGAGTAATTTTAAGACTACTTACACAAATTTCTAAAATGAAAGGAAAAATTACTATGCTCAACAACGCACCCACAACAAACAAAAGCATTCTCGATTGGCTTGAAGATAAGCTCGCTCTTGTTAATCCTGATAAGGTTGTATGGATTGACGGTTCAGAAGCTCAGATTGAAGCTCTTCGTGCAGAAGCTTGCGCAACAGGCGAAATGATTAAACTTAATCAGGAACTTCTTCCCGATTGCTATCTTCACAGAACAGCTGTAAACGACGTTGCACGTGTTGAAGGCAGAACTTTTATCTGTGCTCCCACAAAGGAAGATGCAGGCCCCACAAATAACTGGATGGAACCCTCAGAAGCATACAATATGCTTTATGATATTGCTAAGGACAGTTACAAGGGCAGAACTGCTTACATCATTCCTTACTCAATGGGCCCTGTTGGTTCAGAATTCTCAAAAGCAGGTATCGAACTTACAGACTCAATCTACGTTGTACTTAACATGTGCATCATGACAAGAGTTGGTCTCAACGTTCTTGAAGCTCTTGGCGACAGCAACGACTGGGTAAGAGGTCTTCACTGCCGTTGCGACATCGACGAAGAAAAGAGATACATCTGCCACTTCCCCCAGGACAACACAATTATTTCAGTTAACTCAGGCTACGGCGGAAACGTTCTCCTCGGCAAAAAGTGCTTTGCACTCAGAATTGCTTCAAACCAGGGTAAAAATGAAGGCTGGATGGCTGAACATATGCTCATCCTCGGTATCGAAAATCCCGAAGGCGAAGTTAAATATATCTGTGCTGCATTCCCCTCAGCTTGCGGTAAGACCAACCTCGCAATGCTCATTCCTCCCGAATATTATTCATCAAAGGGCTATAAGGTATGGTGCGTAGGTGACGATATCGCTTGGATCCGTAAGGGTGCTGACGGCAGACTTTATGCTATTAACCCTGAAAACGGCTTCTTCGGCGTTGCTCCCGGTACAAATATGAAGTCAAACCCCAACGCACTTCTTACAACAAAGAAGGGCACAATCTTCACAAACGTTGCTCACAACCTTGACGATAACACAGTATGGTGGGAAGGCCTCGATAAGAATCCTCCCGAAAATGCTATGGAATGGACAGGTAAGCCCTGGAACGGTAAGGTTGACGAAATCAAGGGTGCTCATCCCAATAGCCGTTTCACTGCTCCTGCTAAGAACTGCCCCTGCATCAGCAGCGAGTTCGAAAATCCCAACGGTGTGCCTGTATCAGCTATCGTATTCGGCGGCCGTCGTGCTAAGCTTGCTCCTCTTGTATATCAGTCAAGAGACTGGAACCACGGTGTATTCGTAGGTTCAATTATGGCTTCAGAAACAACTGCAGCTGCTTCAGGTGCAGTAGGTGTTGTTCGCCGTGACCCCATGGCTATGCTTCCCTTCTGCGGTTATGATATGGCTGACTATTGGCAGCACTGGATTGACATCGGTGAAACTCTTGATCCTGAAAAGGCTCCCAAAATCTTCAACGTTAACTGGTTCCGTAAGGACGACGAAGGCAACTTTATGTGGCCCGGTTTCGGTGATAACCTTCGTGTACTTGATTGGATCATCAACAGATGTGAAGGCAAGGTTGACGCTGACGAAACAGCAATCGGTTACCTTCCCAAGGCTGAAGATATCAACCTTGCAGGTATTGAAGACGAGGTTTCAATTGAACAGCTTAAGTCAATTCTTGACGTTGATAAGAAACTCTGGGCTGAAGATGCGAAGGGCATTGAAGAGTTCTACGCTAAGTTTGGCGACAAGCTTCCCAAGGAGCTTAAGGCAGAACTTGAAACACTCAAAAAGAACACAGCTGAATAATCAGTTTAATTTTGCAGCTCTCCGATTTTGATATGCACCCCAAAAGTTAGACACTTTTGGAGGTGCATATTTTTATGAGTAAAACAGGAAGAAAAAATAAAGTTTATAGTGCGGAATTCAAATTACATGTTATAATGGATATGCGAGAACACCATATGGGATACA
>JAZSQU010000005.1:0-2405 GCA_045538095.1 Acutalibacteraceae bacterium
TCAGGATTTTTGCTTAAATCATTTATATCAATTTTACTCATATAATTCCTCCTATACAAATGTGTGGATTACCGTGCATCACGGTCACGGCTTCGCTGTCGCTGAAGATACTTGTAGTAATGCTCGCAAGCCTTCAGCACAAAATCTTCAAAGTCTTTATCTTTAACCTTAGGTGCGATTTTCTGAAGCTTTTCAATGGGCACCTTGCACATAGGCTTCTGATTCGGTTTTTCTGAAGCAAGTGTGTTTTCCATACTTTCGATAGTGAGTGTACCTTCATTGAAATCCCTGTGCATATGCCACGCCTGAGAATATGAGGGTGTGCATTCCAACTCCTCAATTACACGAAGCAAGTCATACTGCATCTGCTCATCAAGGAACGAAAGTTCAACACCAACTGATAAAGCAATTTTATCTTCGTCCATCATTTCAAGCAGTTCGGGGATGAGATAAGTCAGACGGATATACCTTTTAACTGTATCTTTGCTGATGTTTTCTGCTTCGCCTATCTGTTCAGTTGATAACTTCGGTGCAAATTGCACCGAAGTTAAGTCTGTACGTTTTCCCTGATGCTTCAAAGCATCTAGCTTGAGTTTATAAGCAAATGCTCGTTCACTCGGCAGAATATGCTCTCTGTGAAGATTACTGTCAACGAGCATAACTGCCGCTTCATCACGGCTTACGGCATAAATTAAAGCAGGTACTGTTTCCAGCCCTGCTTTTACTGATGCTCTGAGTCTGCGATGACCTGAGATAATCTCGTACTCATCGTCTGTGTTTTCGAGTGGTCTTACGACAATGGGTGAAATAACACCCTTCTGCTGAATACTGTCTATCAGAGAGTTCATCTCTTCATTGTCTAAGACCTTATAAGGATGTCCCTCAAAGGGACGGATTTTTTCTACCGGGATATTTACCGGAGATTTTAAGTTATTATTCATTTATTTTCCTCCATAATAATATAATCTTTTACTTTCATTTCTCTGCCTGCGTTCTTCTTGCACAAGCCTTAAGAATTTTCTGTTAGAAAAGTATTTAGTACCGAAATACATATCAAGATATTCGTGCGATGTCATTTCTCGCTCATACTCCTTCTCTTCAGAGTTATTAGTTTCATTGCTTTCAATAATTCTGCAAAGCTCCTCAGGATGCATACTTATCACCTCCCTTCATAATCTTTTTCTTTGCCCCTTTGCCTTTCGGGGAAATACCATTCACGGATAAGCTGTTTTTCCGTTTCGAGCTTCTCCTCAAGTGCAGGACTGTCTTTTATAATTCGTTTTGCAAGCTTCAGCTTTTCACGAAGCTCACCAATTTCAGCCGTTAAAAAATCCCGACGGGCAACAAGGTTTTCCTTGTCCGTCGTGTCTTTGCATCTTCTTATCTGATTGTAGATTTTATTACGCTGACTTTTCAGCTCTTCAATACGAAGCTCGGTCTTTGAAATAAACTTATCAACCTCTGCAAAATCATAAAGCTTTTCATTTATTGCAAGGTCAATCTGGTCCTGCATAAACTCAATCCTTGGTGCTGAATATTTCATCTTGGGCGTAAACGGATGCGGGTTGCAGTTATTCTTCTCGACTATTGCTCCCGCGAAAAGCAAAGCAAGAAATAAAAGTGAAATAACAGGTGCATTAAGCACGGCACCGCCCACAATCAGTTTTGTAAAATCATAAACCGTTCTGCTGAAATACTCAGGGTGTCTGTAACACTCTCTTGATTCCTTGAACTCATACCCCTTGTAATTGAAAATGAAAATCTGCCTCTGCAAGAAATCATTGGCATATAAATAATTTCTGAAATTGTTGTTTGCTTTGAATTTATCCTGAGAAGAAATTCGTTCCCTGATTTTTTCATAGGTGTAATCGTCACCGAGAGTTGTGAGATTTACTGCATGCTCGTCATTGCGGTAAGCTATCTTTCCGTTATCAAACCAATAACCTTTCTGCGTCATTATTCTGAAAAACTGTTTTTCGTTTGCACTTCTCACAACTGCGTAATCAATATCGTCACGTATATAATCATATTTTGTTTTGATGCCTTTCTGCATTGCTTTGTAAATGTTATTGGGTATTCGTCTGCCCTTTGGCTTTTCAATTACGGACAAGCCGTGTTCAAGACAAACCTCATCACTTGTCTTTCTGAAAAGCTGATACATGGCTTTGTTCTCATTCATCTTTCTTCCGTCAGTTAATGAAACGGAATTAATGACTATATGGCAGTGAACACAGTTTGCATTAAGGTGAGTTGCGACAATCATTTCATAATCCTTGCCCCACATTTTATTCGCAACCTCCATTGCAACTTTCTGTGCTTCTTCGGGTGTAACTTCTCCCGGTTTGAAAGAAATATATGCGTGATAAGCAACCACACCAAAGTCGGATCGTAGCCATGTCGTTCTG
>JAZSQU010000030.1:0-22780 GCA_045538095.1 Acutalibacteraceae bacterium
TGATTTGTCATAGGGCGGGCGTAAGCACGTTCATTTTACCCTTGACAAATTGCAGTCGAGCATTTATCAGCTTTTCGGCGAAAATCAATGATATTTTGTGAAATCATTATCCTATTCTTTCATTTCAACTTTACAGAGCCAAATAGTCTGAAAATTATGCGCTTGCGATTATACCACAAAATGAGAAAATAATCAAACGAAAAAGCAGAAATACCCTTGCACATTCGAGATGTTCAAGGGTATAAAATGTTCTGCCGTTTTCACGTTTCAACGATGCAGAGTTTTTCAGCAGATGCTCTCACAGCTTGAATTTTTTCTTAACTGAATCAATAAACTGCGATGTGGTTTTACCTGTTAACGATATTGCGCCCGTTGCAAGCTTTCCGATAAAAAGAGGAATACCCACAGAAGCAATATTGTTTTGCAGAAATTCGTCAGTGAAACGGTCATCAAACTTCTGAGGTACGATGTCGCAGGTTTTAATATACCAAAGAAGAAGCTCTTCTTTCATTTCAGATATAATTTTACTGTATTTTTCATCGTCAATACGGTTAATGCTTTCGCCTTCGGAAAGAACATAAAACTCGTCTTTTTCATAGAGCCTTAAAACATATTTATACTCTTTCGAGCGTATCATTGCCGCCTTTGTGTGAGTGCCGTCTTCCTTCATCTGCAAAAGTAATCTCGGAGAATAAATAGCATCTTCGTTTATAAAAAGGTTGCTCTCTGAACAGTGGGTTTCGCCGTTGAGTCTGCCACCCTCACAGAAAACATAGTCTTTGTGAGGTGTATTTTTATCCTTCATAGTCGGAAGAAGACTCTTTGAAAAGCTTTGTCTTTTAGAGTCAATACCTGCAAGTTCATAAACGGTAGCACACAAATCCGTAAGTTCAGTAAGATTTTCGTTTATGCCTTTGTCTATGGAAATGTCTTTTGCAGGCTTAATTATGAAGGGTACATTTGTAAGACAATCGGGAAAGCAGTTCTGACATTTTTCTACTATGCCGTAATCGGTAGTGTAATCTCCGTGGTCAGAGAGAACTATAATCACAGTGTTATCGTAAATCCCTTCACTTTTCAACGTGCCGATAAGTCTGCCTACCTGAAAATCAACCTTGGCACACATGGCAAGATAAGTCCGCCTTATTTCACGAAGTCTGCTTTCATCCCAATCCGCAATGCCCAGTGCATCTTTCAGCCCTTTTTCCATCAAAGGCTTTCCGTTTCCCTCTTCAATATTCGGTATGCGCTTTTGCAGCTTGCTTTCATCAATCAGGTCATAGAATTTCTTTTCAATCTGATAGGGTGGGTGCGGAAAATTCAGTCCCACAAACATAAAGAAAGGCTTATTCTTTGGTCTTTTCTTTATCTGCCTTACAGCAGAATCAATACACAAATCGTCAATGTTCTTTATTTCACGAGCCTTTTTATTCTCAGGAATTATACCGTCGAAAAATGAAAAGAAGGTGTCGCTGCCTTTTTGGCCTCGTCCTGATTTAACAACCGTGGCAGGTGTTTTAACGTGAGAAAACATAAGGTATTTGTCAATAAGCTCTTTGTGATATTTTTTGCACTGACCTGCCATCAGGTCTCCGCGGGTAGAAGATACCGTATAGTAACCTGCGTTTTTCAAATCAGAAAATAGATTTTCTTCGTCCTCGTGCAGAAGATAGGACATTGTTCGGTGTCCTTTTGTGTGAGGATAAAGTCCCGTCATAAATGAGCAACGGCTTGGTACGCAGACGGGATTTTGACAAAAGGCATTTCTGAAAGAAACACCGTCAAAACCCAGTTCGTCAAGATTGGGCGTATAGGAAGCCTCGTTGCCGAGATGGTGAAGCGCATCGGCTCTCATCTGGTCAGGATTTATAATTAAAATATTAGGCTTAGAGGTAAGGTCTCTTTGTTTCATCGGTTTCATCTCCTCACTGTTAAAAACACTCTATTACATCTGAGCCTTTCTTAACAAAGGCAATAAACTCATCAATTTCTGCACTTATTTCATATGTGCCCTTGGTGTAAACCTTTTTGTTCTTAGTTAAAATCCATTCGCCGTCGGGAATATAAACGGTTTTGACTGTCTGACCCTGATTGACAATAGGAGCAAAAATAATATCACTGCCGAACATATACTGGCTGTCAAGGGTGTAGCAGATTTCATCGTCAGGATACTCAAAGAACATAGGTCTCATAACGGGAGAGCCTTTTTCTGAAGCAATATCCATCTGCTGCCCGATATAAGGTCTCAGCTTTTCACGGATGAAGATGAGATTTTTCAAAATCTCAAAGTTTTCCTCGCCAAAGCTCCAGATTTCGTTGGGGTCACCGCTTGGCTCTTTAAGTCCCGGTGTAGGCTCAAAGTGTCTGTTGCGTGAGCCGTGAAGTCGCATAACCGGGCTGAAAAGTCCGAACTGGAACCAACGGACAATAAGCTCCTTGAAGTAGTCGCTTGTTATGTCGGCACCGTAAAAACCGCCGATATCAGTATTCCACCAGGGTATTCCGCACATAGCCATATTAAGTCCTGCCTTTACCTGACAGGAGAGACTTTCAAAGGTAGATTCAATATCACCCGACCAGACAAGCGAAGCAAATTTCTGACTGCCGAGATAAGCACAGCGGGTGAGGGTGATAATGTCGTCTCTGCCTATGGACTTGAAGCCGTCATAAGCCATTTTTGAGTAGTAATAAGGGTAGAGGAGTGCCACCGTATCGGCTCTGCCTTTATACCAGATAAGGTTATCAAAATGCTCGGGATGAATTTCAGGCTCAGCTTCGTCAAACCAAAGGGCATCAACACCCTTATCTATGTAATTTTCTTTGAGTTTACTCCACACATAATCCCTGGTAGCAGGGTTGGTAACGTCAATTTCATTCTGCCAACCGTAGAAATCAAAAACTCGGTCGGGGCCCCGTGCGGTGCGCATAAGCATGTTGCTGTTTCTCATGTGCCAAAAGTTTTCGCTGTGTTCGTTTACGGTAGGCCACATTGACACAATCAGCTTTGTGTTCATACTGTGAAGTTCATCGCACATAGCCTTCACATCGGGCCAGTATTTCGGGTCGAATTTATAATCTCCCTGCTCTGTCCAATGGAAATAATCGGCGATAATTGCTGAAAGAGGAATGCCAAGCTCTTTGTATTTTCTTGCAATTGAGAGAAGTTCATCCTGAGTTTCATAACGGAGTCTGCTCTGCCAGAAGCCTGTTGCCCACTGAGGAATTTTCGGTGCATAGCCTGTCAAATCAGAAAGTGTGGTGCAAACCTCTTTAGGTGTACCTGCCATAACTACAAAATCCATGAACTTACAGCAATCGCAGCTCCAACGGGTACGGTTATTTGAAAGCTCGCAAAGTCCCACCGAGGGATTGTTCCATAAAAATCCGTAGCCAAGGGAAGAATAGACATAGGGGATAGTGCATTTTGCGTTGACATTACGAATGTCTATTGAGGAGCCTTTAAGGTCAAATTCGTTGTCCCAACTGTGACCGAGACCGAAAAAGTGTTCGTTTTTGTTAGGCTCAAAGGTAACTCTTGCCGACCACAGACCGCTTCCTTTATTGTCAAAGTGACGGAAATTACTGTGGAAGGTAAGCTCAGGCTTTTCCTTAAGGATTATTTTGTCGCCAACGGAGAAAGTAAGCTTGCCGTTAGGCTCAAGTTTAACTTTAAGAGTACCGCAAGTGAGGGTCACAAAGTTGTCGTGCTCTTCGATTACAGCGTCGGCACTTTGTGGCATAAGGGTATAGTTTTCGTCAATTACCTGATTGTCGGGAAAGCTCTGAAAACGTATTGCGTTTTTACCGCAGGCGCTGATACGGATAAGTTCCGTATAGCGTGTGAATAAAAGTTCGTTGTCTTTGATGATAAGGTTATTCATATTTTCTCCCCCTGAATTAGTTTGGGTGTTCAGTTGATTATAACATACTGAACAGAGTGTTTTCAACCTGAAAAAGAAAATGCCCCTGATTTTTAATTATCAGGGGGCGTATACCTATTTCTTTCTGTTGTCCATATATTCGTGTGCAAGAATATCTTTCAGCACAAGCATTGCATCCTGCTCACTGTAACCGTAATCCTTCTCCAAAGAGGTAAACATTTTTCTTATTTCCACAGCGTACTTTTTAATGTCAACCTCTTGCTGATACCTTTTCAGAATGGGATATTTTGTGCTCCACGCTTTGGTCCAGTCTACTTTTTCCTGATTTTTTTCGTCTGTGTTTTTTATTATCTCAGTTATGTTGTCCATATATTGCTCCTTTCGGTTGCAGTCTGATAAATGAGATTTAGTTACATTTATTCAGTTCGGAATTTGGCATTCTTCAAAAGTGCATATTCCTGCTCGGTAATATGCATAACAGAGCCGTGACGAGGTCTCAGATGATTAAGCGAAAATTTATTTTCGTCGACTTTAGTGAACCTGATCAGATCTCTTGTTTCCTGCATAAAATATCCGCCTTTTTTGAACTGATCGGCAATCATAACAAATTTGTCTGTGCCCAGTATTCTGTATGTACAGTTACCCTCCAATGCAGTATTGGCAACAGAAACCTTGTTGTTATCAGGCTCGGTATACGGGCCGTCGGGTCTGTCTGCCGTACAGTAACAAATGGCTTCCTTTTCGCCGTCAGCCTGGAAAAGATAATATTTTTCGTTATACTCGATTATGTCCGCATCAATTGCACACATCCCGCTTTTCGGCTTGAACAAAACTTTCGGTGCAGTTGTGAGATGGCAGAAATCTTTCGTATAAGCATACCATATGATGGTGTCCAAATCGTCATCAGTATTATGGTGAGTCCAATAAATCATATATTCATTTCTGAATTTGTCATAGATAGTCTGCGGTGCCCACACTCTGTCTGCACTTTTTGTTTCTTCAAAATTAGAAAAATCAATTATGCGCTCATTATGCCAATTGATTAAATCCTCGCTGTCCCATATAACCATAGAATTGTTACTATTCCAACCGTCCTGAGATCTCATATCTGTTGCGATGATGTGAAACAAATTATCCTTATCACGGAATATAAACGGATCACGGCAACATTTTTTACCTTTTGTCTGAATAATTACAGGTTTACCTGAATTAATGGAAGTAAAGTTATATCCGTCATCGGAGACAGCAAAATGAACTCTTTCTTCCTCAGGCATATTACCTGTAAAAAAACAAAAAAGATATTTTGTAAATTCCATATAAATCCCTTTCTTAAATTCTTATTTATGAAACTGATTATACCATATTGAGTTAAACTTTTACATTTCTTACAGCAGCTCAAACAAACTTTTCTCGAATTTAATCAATCCTTCGTCACGCATTTTGCAAAGCTCGTTTGACATTGCACTACGGTCAACTGAAAGGTAATCTGCAAGCTGCTGACGGTTAAAGGGTACAGTGAAAACAGAACTGCCTTGCCGTTTGGATTCCTCGGAAAGGTACGAAATCAGCTTTGCGCGGGTTGTACGCCCTGACATATGCCCGAGCTTTTGTACAAGCCTTCGGTTTTTATCTGAAATTGCAAAAAACATATTCTGCACAATCATATTGTGAAAACGGCAGGCAGAAGAACAGGTTGTGAGTATTCTCTTTACATCAAAGAAGACAATCTCGCTGTTTTCGATTGCCACAACATCGTTTAAAAGTGAACCGCTTTCAGGTGACGAATAGGCTTCGCCGAACATCTCGCCGACAGATATTTCTGAAAGAATACTGCGGTTGCCCCAATAATCGTCCTTCTGAAGGTGTATCTTGCCTTCAACCAGAATGAAAATGTCACTCAGATGCTCACCTTCGCGAAAGACATATTCCCCCTTTTTGTAGCTCTTAAATCTTGCTCCCAGGCAGGAAAGCAGAGAAGCGATATCCTCTTCTCCCACACCTGAAAAAAGCTTTGTTCTTTTCAAAAGCCCAATATATTTATTCATAAAAGCCTCTTTTCTGTTGTAAAAACAACCGACTTATTATAATTATTGTAATATAATAGCATCAACAAGTCAAGAGAGGAGTTATTCTTATGATAAGAAAAATTATTAAAATAGACCAAGAAAAATGTAACGGTTGCGGTGCTTGTGCCGCGGCTTGCCACGAGGGAGCCATTGAAATGATTGACGGCAAAGCAAAGCTCACCCGTGAGGATTACTGCGACGGTCTTGGTGACTGCCTTCCTGCTTGCCCCACAAATGCAATCACCTTTGAGGAAAGGGAAGCACCTGCTTACGATGAAGCTGCCGTACTTGCCGCAAAGGAAAAGAAAGAGTCTGCGCCTCTGCCTTGCGGTTGCCCGGGTACACAGTCAAAGGCTATAAAACGTGGCAGCTGTGATTGTAGTGATAATTCTGCACCCGTTAACAGTCAGCTCAGGCAGTGGCCCGTACAGATTAAGCTTGTACCCGTTAATGCGCCTTATTTTGACGGAGCAAACCTTCTTGTGGCAGCAGACTGTACTGCATACGCTTATGGAAACTTCCACAACGAGTTTATCCGTAACCGTATTACTCTCATTGGTTGCCCGAAACTTGATGAGGGAGATTACACCGACAAGCTTACAGCTATTATCAAAAACAACGACATTAAAAGTGTTACTGTTGTCCGTATGGAAGTGCCTTGCTGCGGCGGTATTGAAAATGCCGTTAAAAGAGCTCTGATGGCAAGCGGCAAGTTTATTCCGTGGAGAGTTGTTACGGTTACCACAGACGGAAGACTGGTTGAATGAATTAATCTGTATAAAAGCCCCTGACTTCAAACAGGGGCTTTTGTATTATACTTGATTTGGATGCTGCATCAGAAATTCTATTCGAGCCGGATTAGGATGAAACAGATACGTTAACGAATCAGTCAGATCCATTAAGCGTTTTGCTGATTTCATTAAAATTTTTAATATTCATTTCTAACTCTTGTATATGTTTTAACAATATGATATAGTTACTTTTAAGAATTGTGTATTATTGATAGGAGACGTATTTATGGCGACGATTAAATCAGTTGTTTTAAACTTTCACATTTTTTTACTTGCAATTATTCTTACAATTGTTCCCTATGCAGGCATTGAAGCCCCTGTTATTAACAATGCCGAGGACAACTGTCAGCTTACTGTTGAGCTTATTTCCGACATTCATATTGAAAAATACAACCCATACGGTCAGCTGTTTTTAACCAGAGGACTTAAAAATCTTAAAAAGGCTAAAATTGACATTGATGCTCTTTTGGTGTGCGGTGATATCACAAATTACGTAGACGAGGCTGCGCTTATCAAGTATTATGACATTATCAAAAAGCATAGTCCTGTTCCGGTTATCACACTTTCCGGTAATCACGACCTCAGACATAACCAACGTTCAAAAATCCCACCTGAAGAGGCTTTGGAATATTTCCTTAAACACGCTAACAACTATTACGGCACGGATTACAAAGTCCCTTATTACAGCAAGAATGTTAACGGATATAAGTTCATCATTCTCAGTGATGAAGTCCTTAGTGATGAAGTTCTCAGCGACGGCACCGATACTGAAGTAAGACTTTCAAAAGAGCAGTTGGATTTCCTTGACAGTGAGCTTGCTGCTGCAACAGCTGACGGTTCACCTGCTTTTGTGTGCTGCCATTGGCCCGTTGACGGCACAAACGGTCAGGAACTGATCTTTCCTGAAGGTGCCGGCGCTATCAACATTGCTGTCAACGATGTAAAATCCATTATGGAAAAGTATAAAAATGTGTTCTATATCAGCGGACATATCCACGGCGGTATCAAGAGTACATCTGCTGCCAAAGTCAGCGGTATATCAAACGTTGAGCAGAAAAACGGTGTAACTTATATCTCGCTTCCAACCTACGGTTCATTAAACTTTTTCGGATATACTGCTTCCGGAACAGGTATGCAGCTTGAGGTTTATGAAAACAAGGTGATTATCAGACCTCGCAATTTTATAACAAATAGTTGGTTTACTAATGCCGTTTATACAATTGATCTTGTATAATTCCGGCAAAAGCAATAACACTCAAAGATAATGTAAGAGCAAGAGAGAATGAGACAGTCATGTGTGAATTAAAGGTTTACAACAATGCAAACCTGTGATACAATGAGTTTATCTTTAACATGAGGAGAAAAACTTATGACAAGCAAAGAAAGACGGGAAAAGGGTATGCTTTTCATCGCTGATGACGATGACTGGGTAGAAATGAAAAAGGCAAGACAGCTCACTCAGGTGCTTAATACCGTCGACCGCTGTGATTTTGAAAAGATAAATGCTCTTGTAAGAGAACTTTTCGGCAAGGCTGATGAAACCACCTTTCTCAATCCGCCTTTTTACTGCGACTACGGCTCGAATATTTTTGTAGGCAAAAACTGCTTCATAAATTATAATTGCACCGTTCTTGATAACGGAAAGGTTACTCTTGGCGATAATTGTCTGCTTGCTCCAAATGTATCAATATACACGGCAGGCCATACTCTTCACCCTGACTCACGGGCTCTCGGTTACGAATACGGCATTGAGGTTACAATAGGAAACAATGTGTGGATTGGCGGAAACACGGTTATTTTACCGGGAGTTCACATAGGTGATAATGTTGTTATCGGTGCGGGCAGCGTTGTTACAAAGGATATTCCGGATTGGTCCTTTGCTGCAGGTAATCCATGCAAGGTTATAAGAGCCATTACCGAAGAGGATAAAAAGTATTACTTCAAAAACCGTGAAATTGATGAAGAAACAATGAAACGGATATATGGATAGAAAATGCCCCTGACTTTAGCGGTCAGGGGTTAATCATTAAGCTGAATAAATTGTATCGGAATTATTTTTCTTCAACCGTGAAGCCTTTTCTGATGAGGAAGAACAAGGGGATAATCACGAACACAGAAACGATAGCTGCATAAACAAACATACTTCCTGAAGGAACAATAGTATCAACACCGTATTCATTTACATATGTAACTGCTGAATTACGGCAAGCCATATCACCCAATGCCGGGCCGAGCACCATAGGAATAAGAACTGTAAATATCATCCTGATACCCTGGAAAAGACCTGCCTTGCCCTCGGGAATGAAATCCTTGATAGCAGCGTTGAGTTGAATACCCATAACAAGATTTCCTACAACTGCCGGTACAATGCCTACGAGGATAATGTGTATGTTGGTTGAGGTTGAGAGTATAATAAGACCGGTTGTCATAAGAAATGTACTCAGAATAAGACCTTTTGCTTTATTCTTGCCCGAAAGCTTGAGAAGGAATACCATACCGCCGATAAGTATGGCAACCATAATCACAAAGGTAGCAATAACACTTGGTGTGATCAAGTTTTCTCCGTTATCGGGGATTACAACATACTGAAGATACACAAGCAGATACGGGAAGAACACCTGATATGAAACACTCGAAAAGCCAACAGCTAAAAGTGTGAGATAAAGTCTTGAATTATCTTTTATAACCGAGGGCCTGAAGCCGTAGAAAAGGTCTGCCCAATAGCTTGAATACACTTCGTTTTCTGCAGGCTTCTTGGTGGGATTTTTAATAAGGAACAAGCCTGCAATACCGCAAGCAGTAACAATAAGACCAAGATACAGAAAGAAATTCTGATAGGAAACAGCACCGGACTGAGCAAGACTTCCGATACCCATAACTGTAGCAACGGACAGAAAACCTACGAACGTAAATGCAGTTTCGATAGATGGTCTGATTTTCGGAGTAGAAATATCAGTAACCCATGCATTAAACGCGGCATCATTACTTGTTGAACCCATGAAAGTCATAATTATATCCATTACAATTACAACCCATACGGTAGCAGTAAGAATTTTAGCTTCATCGGTGAGACCTAATATAGCTGAGACATTATCTCTTGTGATAAATCCGAAAACAGCGGTAACGATACCCCAGAGTATATAACCTACAGATATAAAAACCTTACGGTTTTTCATTTTGTCGCTGAGAGTACCCATAATAAAAGTTGTGAGCACTGCGGCAATAGCTGAAAGGGCAACCATACGGCTGATAGCGGTTGTGGGTGCCATTGAGCCTGCCATTGCTTCTGCAGATGCACTGGCGTAAACGGAATTGTAAAGGAAGGTATTGAAATACATGTTTTCAATATTCCATGCAATACCTCCCATAAAGCTGAACAAACACATCGTGAACCAGGTTTTTTTAGAGAGCTTTTCCTTAATCATTATCTTGTTTCCTTTCATATTTTATAAAAGTATTATATATTAAAATCCGTGTAATTTCAAGATGAATTCCATTGAATATTTAATCTGTAAATGAATGAAAAATTCCCCTGACTATTGCGGGCAGGGGATTAAAACTAATTATTTTCTGTTTGCTGCTTTACCGACTCTTTTCTTTAGAATCAGCAATCCAAATACAAGGACAACCGGGAAAATTGTAGCTGCAAGCAATCCTGTTTTCAGATTGCCACCTGCCATTTCGGAAAGGCTTCCCACCATAGCGGGACTTACCATAGCACCTAAATCGCCGGCTAATGCCAGGAATGCGAACATTGCAGTTCCGCCCCTCGGACAATTCTGCGAGGATATGCTGATAGATCCCGGCCACATGATGCCGACAGCTAAACCGCAAAGTGCGCAACCTGCAAGTCCGAGAATCGGCAATGCGGACAGTGAAGCTAACAAATAGCAACCGGCACACATAATTCCGCAAAGGAGCATAACCTTGGTCAAATCAAGTTTTTCGCTGAACTTTCCGTACAGCATACGGGATATACCCATAAACATTGCGAACAAACACGGTCCTGCTAAATCACCAACGGTTTTGGATACACCGATAGCGGATTCGGTAAATGCTGATGCCCATTGAGCCATAGTTGCTTCTGATGCGCCCGAACATACCATAAGTATTATCATCAACCAGAAGATAGGCGTTTTCAGAAGTTTGCTGATACCCATACTCTTACCGTCCTCGACTAATCGCTCTATTGGACAATTAATAAAGTTGACGGTGTTGTATAACGGCACCAATGCCCAAATGAAAGTAAGTATCTTCCAATTCTCTATGCCGAACACCGCAAAAAAGAGTGTGGAACCCAAGATGACGCCCATTGCGCCCCAACAATAGAAGGAATGTAGCAAACTCATCATTCCGTCCTTATTTTCAAAGGGGCAGGCTTCAACGATAGGACTTACCAAAACCTCAATAAGACCGCTACCTATAGCATAAAGCACTACCGAAATCAAAATACCGACAAACGGTTCAGAAAGCATATCCGGTAAAACTGCCATCAGGACAAGACCTGCTGCTGATAATATCTGGGAAGCGACGACGCAGGTACGATATCCGATTTTATCGGCGAATTTGGTGGCCGCAAGGTCAATCAGCAATTGTGTTAAGTAAAACACCAACGGAATCATTGCGATCTTTTCAAGGGTTATTCCGTAGATATCCTTGAATGTTAAAAATAAGAGTGGGGCAAAGTTTGCAGATATAGCTTGTGTAACAAAACCTAGATAGCAAGCTATTAGCGTCTTTTTGTAATTCCTTTGTTTAGTCATGATGATTCCTTTCGAGGTTAAGCAATAATTTTTTAAATTGATTATATCACCATACTATGATATTTTCACCGGTTCAGACATCGTTCTGTTTATTACCAAGCTGATAGAATGCTACTGCGGAAGCAGCAGCAACATTAAGAGAATCAACACCGTGATACATCGGTATTTTTACGGTAAAATCGCAGTCAGATATGGTATTATCAGAAAGTCCGTCGCCTTCTGTTCCCATAATGATAGCGAGTTTCTTTTCGTTTGTGAGCTCAGGGTCATTGATAGAAAGAGAATTATCCTTAAGTGCCATAGCTACCGTTTTAAACCCGAGAGCCTTTATTTCATCAAGACTGTCGCTGTGCAAAAACGTCCATTCAATCTGAAAAACGGTGCCCATACTGACTCTTGCGGCACGTCTGTACAGAGGATCGGAGCATCCGGGGGTGAGAATTACTGCATCCATTCCAAGTGCCGCAGCTGAGCGGATTATGGCACCCACATTGGTCGGATTCATAACTTTATCCAGTATAACTATTCTTCTTTTGTTTTCACAGATTTCTCTTACGTCAGGCAGGGGTTTTCGTTTCATAGCACACAACATACCTCTCGTAAGCTTGAAGCCTGTCAGCTGTGTCAGAATATCAAATTCCGCACAAAAAACAGGAACATCTTTAATTCTCTCAAGAATTCCCTTACCTTCACCCTCAATATGCCTTTTTTCCATAAGACATGAGACCGGTTCGTATCCTGCATCAAGAGCACGTTCAATAACCTTCGGACTTTCTGCTATAAACAAGCCTTTTTCGGGGAACTCTCTGTTTAAGAGCTGATTTTCGGTCAGTCTCGCATATACATCCAACTCGGGGGCAAGAAAATCTGTGATTTCTATAATTTTATTCATGTTATTCTCCATTGTGTTAATATATATCAGCGTTGAAAGTGTTCGATAAATTGGAATTTATTTCTTTTTCAATTCAGCAATTGCTGCATAGTGCAAGACATCAAACTCGTTAGGTGCAATTTTTTCTAACAGGGTCAGATGTTCTTGTTCCCAGCTTTTGATTTCAGTTTGTGTAAGAGATGCGCCCACTCCACGACATGCCTTCATTCTTCCGTGCCAGCTTTCACGTGTGAAATGTACATTTAACGTGTATTCCTCGTGATACGCATATTCAAAATTTTCTATATAGCAGTCAGGAATGTGTATCGGATGCTTGGTTTCACCGGCGCCGCTCCAATTCGGACTGTACTTAAGCACCAGTTTCTCACTTGCACCCGCAATTTTATCCTCGAAAGGTAGCCATGCCATATAGAGAACAACAATTCGACCATTCAGTTTTAACATACGGTAAAGCTTCGGCATAATTTTTTCGTGATCGAAATACCAAAAGCATTGGCAAGCTGTAATCACATCAAAGGAGTCATCGGAAAAATCCAGCGCCTCAGCCGACATAGCGTAATAGTCAATATCCATACATGCGGACAATTTCTTTGCCTGCTCAATTTGATTTTCTGAAATATCCGTTCCTGTCCATTTTGCACCGTAACGATACATATTCCTTGGGATAACACCTGTTCCCGTTCCTATGTCAAGCACCCTTTGTCCGTTCAAACAAAGATTTCGATTTATAATTTTATCGTAAAATTCTTGCGGATAAATATCGCGGTATTTGGCATAGTCAACTGATGTTTTTCCCCAGTCAAAGGCTTTTCCGCCATCTATCTTTTTATCTATGATTTTCATTGATTTCACCATTACAAATTCTTATTTACCAAACCAATTATAACACATTCAAAGACAAAATGCCACCCTCACGGATGGCATTAACTCTGATAAAAATCTCAACCTGTCAGAGTATTGGTAACTGTAAGTATGCAGGCGATGATACCCATTATAATACCACCGATATAGGGGTTCTTGGTTTTTCTGTAAATCACATGGCTTATAAGCGATGCGAGAGGTAAAATCAGCACAATCGGGAACAGCCAGATACCCATAATACCGCTGAGCGGGTCAAGGAGCATCTTGCCTGTTATGAAGAAAGTAATGTACTGAGCCATAATCATCAACTCAGGCCCGAGGAAAACGAAGAACATCTGCAGAAGGGGACTTTTCCATCTGTTCTTACCCATATCGGTATAGTTAAAGCAGTTTCCCGCAACGCTGATAATTATGTAATAGAAGAGCCATGAGGGAGCAAAGCGAAGAATCATACTAAAGTTTCCTGCATCAAAGGCTCTGATTGTTGCAAAGCACCACAGACGGTAATCGGTCAGGAAGAAATAATCCGAAAGGAATACGAGCATGAAGGATGCACCCGTTACAGAAAGGGCAAGAACAGCAGTTTTTATAAGCTTATGTCTGTTTATTATGATGCCGCGTTCTACTTTGTCGATGGGATTCTTTTTCTGACTGATGCGTAAGGCAATTAAAGTGATAAGTCCGCACAGTACTGACCAAACACCTATAACCCTTGAGCCACCCTGATTCCAGAAGCCGTTCGGCAAAAGGAAGCCTATCGCAAAAGCAATAAGGTAAGCAGGGATACTCAGAATAGCCGTCAGTATCTGACTGCAGAGCATTCTTTTGCGGAACTTGTCTTGTAAAGCAGGCCAGGGAGCTACATCGGTTGATGCTTTTAATTCACTGAAATAAGGCAAATCGAGCATTGCAAGAGCCGAAAATGCAACAAAAAGGAAGAAGCCTATAATGCCAACTGTGTTGAAGAGTGCTTTGAACTGCCATATCTGATTTGTGTGAGATAACTCTTTCGGTGACCCGAGAGCTCTGTCAAAGAAGTCCACACTGAAAGATACCACACGTGAGGAGAAATGAGCCCAGGGGTGTGTAATGGCAGGATTGTAGATAGCTCGGATGGCAGTTTTACCGTCAATCTCTTTTTCGTAGAAAACCTCGGCACTGCGCACTTCAAGACCGTCAGGGTCAGTACCGAAATGAAGGAAGGACTGAGCTGTTGACTGATTCATAAATTCTCTCGGTGGCTTGCCGTCAACACGGTGAAAAAATTCATCATACTGACAGGCGACAATTGCAGCGTCACGGCTGCCGAACATATTATAGAAAGCATCGTTTTCGTCCTTGTATACGGCATCGTTTGAAACAAGCAGTGCGGCAGATATAAGTCCTTCATCATCCTGTAAAACAGCCTCACGGCAGGCAAGAGCCCCGTTAGAGTGACCTGTGACACCTATTTTATCAATATCAACATAGGGGAGACGGGATAAATATTTTACGCCGTCGTAAAGGCCGTTAGCGTTGTTTTCGTCGTCCCACCAGGTGTTTGACGGAAGAACCTCAGAATCTCCGTGGCCGTACATACTGATTGCAAGAACAACAAAACCTCTGCGTGCATACTCAACATAGTTGAGGTCCTGCATTTCACGGTTATTGTACCAGCCGTGGCTGACTACAATGCCCGGTGCTTTTGTTTCAGCGGTTGCTGTTTCGGGAACGAGAAGCAGAGCATCAAGCTCATGTCCGCTGTCAGTTACGATTGTCAGATCGTGGTAATCTACAGCACCGAAATTGGTCTGAAAGATACAGGCACCGACAGAACTGATAAGGCACAGAAGTAATGCAATACATACCCAGAATTTTGCGTTTCGTTTCATTATTGACACCTCCATATTTTCTCTTAAAATTTTAGCATATATTGTTTTGTATTTCAACAATTTTCGCTAATTAAGCAGCTGAGTGCAATTGTTATCAACAGAATTATACTATCACGTAAATAAAATCTATCCACTCTCAAGAATTTAATTCAGCTCATATTATACTCTTTTCACTGCTGTAATTGCAGTATCCACTTGTTTGCACGGTGCGTTTAGACCTGAAATGCGTACTCAGATTTTCGCTTTTCCTTCTATCATTGACAACAACGCTCTTCAATCGTATAATTAAAGCATAAATCAATCGATTTGAGGTGACCTCATGCCCCTTCAGATAATCCGTCAGGATATAACAAAAATGCACGTTGACGCAATAGTCAACACAACCAACGAAGAAATGATAGGCTACAGCGGTGTTGACCTTGCTGTACATACTGCCGCAGGCCCCGAACTTGATAAACTGTGTGAAACGCTTACTCTTCTCGGTCTCGGCAAAGCAAAGATAACACCTGCCTTTAATCTGCCCTGTAAGTATATTATCCACACGGCAGGACCTGTATGGCACGGTGGATATAACGGAGAAACCGAACTTCTTGTTTCCTGCTATAACGAGTGTCTGAGACTTGCAAAAGAGTATGGGTGTGAAACCGTTGCCTTTCCTCTTATCTCATCAGGTGCTTACGGCTATCCGAAAGATAAGGTGCTGAAAATTGCTATAAACACCATAAGCACTTTTCTTTTCGACAACGAAATGACAGTGTATCTATTTGTCTATGATAAGAAATCCTATGAGCTTTCCGAAGAGCTCTTTTCAGGTATTGAAAGTTATATTGACGATAATTATGTAGAGCGTTATGAGGGAATATTCTTCAACGCTGCATCCTTCCGTGAAAAGAGATTAAGGGAAGAGGTTGATTGCAGTCGGGCGATGTCAGATGAATGTATGTCTGCTCTTTGCATAGAGGAAGATTATGCACCTGTACCTTGCAGTATAAGCAGAGCACCGAAACGTAGTCTTGAAGATTTTATCAAGCTCGATGAATCCTTTGCTCTGAAGCTGATTAAATTGATTGATGCTAAAGGCATCAGTGAGGTTGAGTGCTATAAAAAAGCCAATGTCAGCAAACAGACCTGGCATAAGCTGATGACAGATAAGCACTATAAACCCAATAAAAAAACAGCGATTTCTTTCGCTGTTGCTCTTGAACTGAGCCTTGATGAAACACAGAATCTTCTTTCATCCGTTGGCTTTATTCTGTCGGACAGCAGCCTTTTTGATGTAATTATCAAGTACTGCCTTGAGAATGAAATCTACGATGTTTTTGAAATTGACTCGGCACTTTTCAAGTATGACCAGGAGACTCTTTTCTCTAAGATATAATACAAAATTTGTTTTGATATATTGCAATCCGATAAAAAATAAGTACAATTATTTCAGTGACAATCTGCATTCAAATACCAGAAAAGGAGAAAAAGAAAATGAAAGCTGTTTTTATGAAAATATTCTCTGCACTTACAGCATTTGTTATGCTGTTTACAAGCCCGGGAGGACAAATAAGACAACCGCGCGTTGCAGATAAGTGTCCTGCGTTTTACGGTGAAGCTGCAACTGCAAATCCTCTTGAGGACGAAGGCAATATCGCCATACCCCAACATCCCTTTCTTGCTGCAGAAGGTACAAACGGTATGCACGGCAACTCTTATAACACAGATACCTATGATTATATGGGTCCTCTTGGTATCAACCCTGTGGTCAAGTCACGTTCAATGAATGTTTTCGGTGGACTTGTTGCCACGCTTATGTTTGATTCTAAGGGCAGAATTATGTGCATAAGCGGAAATGTTGTAGGCTTCCGTCTTCTTCTCATTGATGCTGATACACTTGAAATTCTTGCCGAAACAAGACTTCCTCAACGTGCCTCAACAATTGAAGCAATCAAAACCTTTGATTTTGACAAGATTTCTTCCGATACATCAGGCGGAGCATATTGCCATCTTCTTAAAGGTGACAGACCTATTATCGGTAACTCAGACAACGTAATTCAGATATACTATGTTGATGAATCATCAGGTAAACCTCAATGGAAAATTGAAAAGGAATGGGATATCAATTCTTATCTTCCTGAGGGCTCCTACCTTACAGATGCTATACCCGACTATGAGGGCAATATCTGGTTTGTAACACGTCCCGGTGAAGTAGGCTACATAGACGCTGAAACCGAAGAAGTAAAGCTTATGAAGCTTGAAAATGAAGAAATCCAGAATACTCTTGCAATCTGTGAAGACGGCATTTACATTGTCTCCGATACGGCTATGTACCGTTTTGATATAGGTGCAGACGGAATTCCGTATTATGCATGGAGAACCGCATATGACAGAGGAACAACTCTTAAACCCGGAGCAATCAATCAGGGCTCAGGTACTACACCTACACTCCTTGATGTGCCGGTGTATGATAGGGCAGGGGAAGGCGCAGTTCAGATCGGTGTGAGAAAGCTTTGTGCAATAACCGATAACGCTGACGGCAGAGTAAATATTGTTATTTATGACCGCACAACCGGTGAGGTTGTTGATCAGATTCCTCTTTTCACCGAAGGCAAATCAGTAAGTGAAAATTCAATTGTTGCATACGGCCGTTCATTCATTATTGAGAACAACTATTCTGAATCGGGAGCAGGCTTCCTTGTCAACAATCCCACAAGTGAACCCGGTGTAACAAGAATTGATATGAATTATGACTGCACTGAAGCATTTGTTGTCTGGGAGAGTGAGGAAGCGTCAGCTACAGTTGTTCCTAAAATGTCAACGGAAAACGGTATACTTTACCTTTACACAAGAGTTCAGAATGACGAAATTCCTGACAGAGCAGTTGCATGGTATCTCACTGCAGTTGATTTCAGAACAGGTGAAACGCTTTATAAAGTATTTACCGGTTGCGGCAAAAACTGGAACAATTCATATGGACCTATAACAATAGGCCCCAACGGAAAAGCTTATGTGGGTGTGTTCAACGGATTGATTTCAATTGAAGACACAAAGTAAGTAAAAAAGTCAATTGCCGATTGACTAAAAGAAAAATCAAATAATTTATACTATGGTTGTAAGGTTAGAAAGACCTTGCAACCATAATTTTTTTCGGAGGTAAAACAACATGAAAAACAGTATCACAGAATTAGTATTCATCCTTGACAGAAGCGGCTCAATGGCAGGTCTTGAAAGTGACACAATCGGTGGTTTCAACGCTATGATTGAAAAACAGAAGAAAGAAGACGGTGAGTGCTATATTTCAACTGTACTTTTTGACAATGTAAGCGAAGTGCTTCACGACAGGGTAAAGCTCTCCGACATCAGACCTATGACCGACAAGGAGTACACCGTAAGAGGCTGCACAGCTCTCATTGATGCTCTCGGCGGAGCAATTCACCATATCGGTAATATTCACAAGTATGCCCGAAAAGAGGATGTACCCGAGCACACAATGTTCATCATCACAACCGACGGTATGGAGAACGCAAGTCAGTGTTACAGCAGCGACGAGGTCAAGAAAATGATTGAGCATAAGAAAGAAAAATACGGGTGGGAGTTCCTTTTTATCGGTGCGAATATTGATGCCGTTGAAACTGCAAAACGCTACGGTATCACCGAGGACAGAGCCGTTAACTACAACGCTGATGCAGAGGGTACGGGTATACTTTATGAGTCGGTGTCACAGGCAGTTTGCTGTGTGAGAAAGCAGGCTTCTCTCGGTAACAGCTGGCGTGAGCGTATTGACAGGGATTATGAGAAGAGAAGGAAGTAAGAAACTCCCTGTTTTCAAAGTGTCGGTCTGACATTATTGCACTTCATCAAATCGGAATTTACTTGTATTCATTTTTTAGCTTTAAAATCTTTTCTTCAATCTTTTTGATTGTTATCTTAAATTCCTCATCGGTTTTTCCAGTAGGGTCTTCCAACTCCCAATTATCATCAAATGCTTTGCCGATAAAAGGGCAACTCACATTACAGCCCATTGAAATTACCACATCAGGATTTGGAATATCTGTAATCAGTTTTGAATACTGTGTTTGTTCCATATCAATCCCATATAACTCCTTCATAATTCTGACTGCAACCTGATTGATTATGGGCTTTATTTCTGTTCCTGCAGAATATGATTCAAATACATCCGATGCCAGGTGCTTCCCTAAAGCTTCAGCAATTTGGCTTCGACATGAATTATGAACACAAATAAAGGCTATCTTCTTCTTTGCCTTTTTATGAAACAGACATTCTTCCTGTAAGCACTGATTGTTCATATCTGAACGTGTACAGACTATGGGTGTCATTTCCATTGCAATTCCAAGTTTTTCTTTTGTAAATTTAACTGCTTCAATAATTGCAAGATATGAATCTCGTTTACAACAACGGGGACCACCGTTTTTTCCTATTGCTTCCAGAGCCTTTGCGGTCATTTGATTTGAAAGACCCCATACTTCCTTTGCTAAAGGTGTAGCTTTTGTTGCTATTGACACGTACATTCCCGTACTGATACCTGCACCGCAAGCACCCCAAAAGCCACAGGCGCCACCGGGTACCTGCTTTCCTCTTTTGTACATTTCTGGAAGTGCTGTTTCCAGATCTGAAGCTCCGCCTGCATTTTTATATGCGGTAAGAAGCGATACACCAACCATTACGTGATGCTCAGGTCCGTGCATATGGCAAAAATCAAGTGACATCATTTTCTCAAGTATGTGTACGGGATTTTTTGATTTCTCCTTTAAGCACAGCAGAAAAATCTCGTCCATGCCGTCTGTATGACATTCATTGCAGATGTAATGCCCGTTAATGCACCTTGTTTTGCTGTATTCTTTTTTGTGGCAAATTTCACATTCCATTACAGCTTCCGTGTTAAGATACTCTAACTCTGCTTTACAAATCAAACATTCTTCACTCATTTTCACCACTCCACAAATTCTTATTTATCAAACCGATTATACCATACCGAAAGAAAAAATGCCACCCTCGGGTGGCATCACTGATTTTGTGGTTATAATTCAACAGCCTTGCAGATTTCCGGAATAATGAACTCAATTTCCGGATGGTTCTTTTTTATCGTGTTTTTAAGCCTTTTAACGCTGACGGTTCGTGTAACAGGTGGGAACGCATTGTCAAAATGGTCGACAAAAATTCTCTTCGGATGATACCTGTTTATAAATCCTTTTGTTTTTTCGGGCACGAAAATACTTCCGCCGTTAGCAAGAATTAAAAGGTCGATATCCTCGGGATAAACTTCCTTCGGGTGCTCACGGAAGGAACCGGTCAGAAAGATTTTTTTGCCATGGGCTTCAATCTCATAGGCGACAATTTCTCCACCTTCCGGCATTTTGTGATTCATATATGCCTGCCAGAATAGGCGAGGTAACATCATAATGCTCTGAGGTACTACGGTGAGAATATAAATGGGGTCAAAAACGATGTGTCTGAATCGACGTGCACGGATGGTATAATCACCAATCTGAATCACATCATCTGCTTTAATCGTTTTAATTCTATCCTCAGATACACCCTTTCCCATAAGTGTTTTCTTTGGTGTTTCGGTGCAGTAGATTGGAACGTTTTTGTCTTTTGCGGCAAGGTCAGGGATGCTATATATATGATCAAAATGACCATGGGTGACAAAAACTGCATCAAAACCGACAAAGCCTTCAACGGGTGTGGTTTCTATGTGCTTATTCATCCGCACAAAGGGATCGAAAAGCAATTTTGTTTTACCGTCGTCAATCCCGATGGTCGCTGTTCCGTACCAAGTAATTTTCATATTCAACATCCTCTCAAATCGGTTTTTGAAAACCTTTCCATTTTTATGGTTCTATTATACAAAAAAAGCGAAACAATTCGAGAAAATATATGTAAATAATCAATGACTTGTATGTTAATGATTAAAAATCACTTCAAAATTTAAAAATGTCACCCTCAGGGATGACATCGCTTTTAAATTATCGGTAAACGCAATCTTATAAATCTGCTTTGAATTCAATTTAGCAAAACAAAAACCCGAAAACCCTTGTAAATACTGGGGCTTTCGGGAGTAGTGCCGGTGACCGGACTTGAACCGGTACGGTGTTGCCACCGAGGGATTTTAAGTTGTTCTGGAGGGTTGTAAGTCTGTGTAAGACAGTGTAAAAAGGACACACCTTCAATACACCCGGAACGCCCTATTTTACTGGGCTCACGGGCATTTTTCACTCTCAAAATCGCCTCAATCCCAGACGTGGTGGGAAATGCCGAAAAATACGCATTTTTTGCTGTTTGGAGGGATGTTGGAGGGATGTTAAAGGGATGCCGGATGTACGCCTCGTCTGCCTTCACAGCACCTTCCAAAAATAAACCGAGGATTTTTCCACGGTGTTCACACCGAGAAAATGAAAAAACCTTCTGTTGCCGACAAAAAACAGGAGGTTAAAACAATGAAAAAGAGAAATTTTTACAACAAGCTTTTTACAAAATACCCTGATGTCGTCAATCTGAAACAGCTTCGCGAAATGCTTGGCGGAATCAGTGAAGATACCGCTTTAAAGCTGATGCAAGAAAACAAAATCAAGCACTACAAGGTTAAATATCAGTATCGCATTCCTAAAAAATGGGTCATTGATTATATCATGAGTGATGATTATGAGGAGTACTGCAAACTTCTCCGTCACAAGATTGAGAGGTGATATCATATCGAATGTTATTGAAGAATTATATTACGGCAACCTTGAGCCGCAGGAGCTGACAACAGAAATCACACCCAAGCTGAAAAAGAAGCTGAGTTCACTTGTAAAGAAAGAGGAAGAACTGTCAGCTATGCTCCCCGAAAAGGAAAAAGAGCTGTTTGCAAATTATGTGAATGCTCACAATGAATTTTCGAGTATAAGTAATTCCGATAGCTTTATTTCGGGATTCAGGTTAGGGGCAAGGTTTGCGTGTGATACTTTTATAAAAGGTTAAGCTGAAATGTTACTGCATTTGCCGTTCTCAAGATAAACTACCGACAACAACCAAACTAATTGCTTATAAAATATGGATTTATTTTGCAATGTATGGTATAATTATTGAGTAATTAAATTATATCGGAGGAAAAAATGAACGATATATTTGAAGTGTACCTGAGGGAAAAAGAGCCACAGAAAAAAGAAAAAGGCTACGCCTGGCATACAGCGATTGGTCTTCAGGCTGTAGACGGGCTTAAAACAAGTGACTATCTGATAGATACAGCAAAAAGAAACATCGAAGGTGACATCACTTTTGAAGAAGCCGACCGTCTTATTCACAGCTATTATAAGGAGAATATATCCCATACTGGAAATGACAGAACGGAAGAAGCAGACAAGGTTTCAGTGCGTATTGCTCAGCTCATTTCAGAGAAGTCCTTTGTTATGTCTCCTGCTCAATATATATCAATTCATGCAAGACTTTTTAAAGGCGTTTACAAGCACGCAGGAAAAATCAGAGATTATAACATAAGCAAATCCGAATGGGTTCTTGACGGTGATACCGTTATGTATGGCGGTGCTTCAGATTTAAGAGCGACTCTTGATTACGATATTTCGCAAGAGCGTGACTTCAGTTATAAGAATCTTTCCTTGGAACAAACAATAAAACACCTTGCTGTTTTTATTTCCCGTCTTTGGCAGATT
>JAZSQU010000050.1:0-45240 GCA_045538095.1 Acutalibacteraceae bacterium
AAAATTCTTGAAATGAAGCTTAACGATAATTTTCCTGCCCTTCTCGGAATCCGTGCTCTGCCCGTTTTTCCAATTGACTTTGTCAGCCTTTTCTGGGGTGCATCAAAGTGCAAATTCCCACGATATTTCATAGCCTCGGTGGTGGGTATTATGCCGAGAGTTGTTCTCTTTACAATCCTCGGTGACGGAATTTACGATTACATTCCCATACACCTTATAATAAAAATTGTAATCTGCGCAATTCCCGTTGCCTGCGTGGTGTACCTCGTAAAGCATTTTATTAAAATTAAAGAGGAAAAAAACTAAAAAGTAATTGATTTATTTTATCATTAGTGTTACACTGTGTATGTGTATTTCCAAATTAAAACACAAAGGAGAGTTAAAAATGAAAAAGAAAGATTACATTGTGGCAATCGTTTTAAGCGTGTTGGTATGTGTCGCTGCATTTTTCCTCGTAACAAGAGGTGTAAATGTCAATGTAAAGGTTGAAGGTGCTCCCGGCGTAAATCAGACAGTAGAAACTCCTACAACTGCTCCTACAACTGCACCTACTCAGACACCTACAGAAGCTCCTACACAGCAGAGCGGTGAAGAAAAGCCCGACGCAACTGAGCCTTCAAAGGAAGAAAACAAAGGCGATAGCGCACTTCCTGAGGGTAACGAAGCAATTCTTAAAAAGTACACTGAACTTATGAATGCTGCTAATGAGAAACAGGTTGGTTTCAACAAGGTTGAATATCAGGCAATTCCTGAAGAAAAGGCAAACCTTGGCGGTATTCTTGACAAAATTATGCCCCTTGCTTCAACCTTCTTTGTTGATGAAGCAACAGCAAAGGCTAACCCGGAAAACTTCCCCAAGGGCGGAGATATGAAATGGTTCCCTCTTTATGAGACAACAAAGGGCTGCGTTCTTACTGATACAAGTAAGATTGAAAGAGCAGAATGCACAAAGCTTGATGACGGAAATGTTAAGCTTGTAATTGAGCTTGCAGATGAAATGAATCCGGAGCCCATTGATGCCGGCGCAACAACTTGCAACAACCATATCGGTGCAATGTTCAATCCTATCAGAAGAAAAGATGTGGATGACGTTCTTCAGAACAACTTTGCAGTTAAGATGCTCATTAAAAACCTTGACTATGATCTCAATTATTATGATTGTACTGCTGAGCTTATTTATAACCCCGAAAATGACCAGATTGTTTCAGCGAATTTGTTTATGCACATTCTTATCATTATAAACAGCGGTAAGGTTGCAGGTTCAGATGTAACAGGCGATGCAGTTCTTGATAACTCAATGTTCCTTACAGAGTTTGTATATTAATTGAAAAATTGTTGGTCGCTGCACAGAAAGTGCAGCGGCTTTTTTATAAAGAATGTACTAATTTTACCTTTGGTTAAAGAGGTAGGGAGTTCTTTTTTTGAAGAGGTGTTCATAAATCGTTAACAAAGTTCAAAACTGCAAATGGTATGATATTAACGCATAGATAACAAAAAAAGGAGACGTATATTATGAAAAAAATAATAGCTATGCTTGTTACACTGATAATGGTGTTTACCCTTGTTACCCCTGCTTATGCAGCAACTCTGACAAGCTGGTGGAGCACAATTCCTGTTGTTTCAATTGCAGGTGACGGTGAGCCTCTTTATGACGGTAACGGAAATCAGATTTACAAAACTACAGATCTTCTGAAAGGTATGACAGGCGACGACGAAGACAGCGATATTATGGGTGCTGTTGCCAACGTGCTTTATCCCTTCCTTGTTGAAGGCTTGCTCTTTGACAAGTGGGACAATTATTACAATAATCTTTATAAGGAAATCGCCGACATCTTTGAAGACTCACTTCTCACAAAAGACGGTGAACCCAAGGAAGGCTCAGGACTTTCTGAAGAGAGAAAAAAGGAAGTAGCAGAAAATCTTAAAAAGGACGCAAAAGAGCAGTGGGGCTGCTACCTCGATTGGAACTATAAGTTCCATTATGACTGGCGTCTTGATCCGCTTACCGTTGCTGATCAATTCAATGATTACATAAAAGCTGTTAAAGAAGTTACAGGTGCAGAAAAGGTTGCAATTACAGGTCTTTGCCTCGGCACAAATGTAATTCTCGCTTATATTTCAAAATACGGCACAAATGACATTTACGGCCTTGGTCTTGACGGAAGCACTGTAAACGGTATGGAGCCTATTAGTGAAGCTGTTTCGGGCAAAATTGCACTTGACGGCAACTCAATTATGAGAATTCTTATTGACTGTAACATTTATGATGTTATGTCAGTTGATGACTTTATCCTTAAAACTGTTGACCTTGCAAATAAAAGCGGTCTTATAGGTGCAGTTTCAGGCTTTACAGAGTCTGAGCTTTATGAAAAGCTTGAAAAAGGCGTAACCTCTGCTCTTGCACGTGCATCAGTTCTCACCTGGCCGGGTTATTGGGCTACAATAAAGAAAGACGATTTCGAAACTGCAAAGGAATTTGTATTCGGCCCCGAAGGAAGTGAACTTCGTACAGAATATGCAGGACTTATCAAAAAGCTTGATGATTATCATACAAATGTACGTGTGCGCATTCCCGAGCTTCTTTCTCAGGTCAAGGATTCAGGCGCAAACCTTGCAATTATTGCAAAATACGGCTGTCAGATGATTCCTCTCACTGAATCGCAGACACTTGTTGCTGACCAGTTTGCCTCTGTAAACAGCGCTTCCTTCGGTGCAACAACATCAACGGTTTATGACACTCTTTCTGAGGATTATATTGCACAAAGAGTGAGCGAAGGAAAAGGAAAGTACATTTCACCCGACAAGCAGATTGACGCTTCAACCTGCCTTTTCCCTGACAATACATGGTTTATTAAAGGTAACAAGCACTCCAACTGGTCTGCATGGGAAACCCAGCTGCTTTATACAGTAACTACTTCCGGTCAGCCCCTTACAATTGACGACTTTGATTTCGGTCAGTATGTTGTATATGAAAAGGACACAAATTTTGCAGTTAAAATGACTGAAGAAAACTGCCACGTAGAAGCATGGGAAGCAGACAAAGAAACTGACTATCCAACAAACATCCTTACTAAAATTAAAAACTTCTTAGAAGCACTTGTTGCTTGGTTCAAAGCACTTTTTGAGTTTGCATCAAAATAAAATTTCAGCGTTTTTGCCGTCGCACTGTCTGTGCGACGGCATTACTTTTTGCAGGTGGGATGAACAGGGAAAAAGGGCGCCGATGACTGCATAAAATTTGTTTTATGCAGTCAATCAAAGGAGCACAACCCTTTCGGGGGTTGCGCTCCTTTGATTCGCCGGAAAGCCTTCCGGCAATCGGCGCCCCGTAACTGTCCTCTTCAACTCGCTGCAACAAAGAAGTTCACGTGACCTTTTTATATTAAAAAAATCTGCAAAACCCCTTGATTTTTTACGTGTGTTATATTATAATAGTCAAGCTAAATATAAGTGGGGTAACCCATAACATAAAAGTAATTAAGATACTTTAATTTGGTCATGCAGTGGCGGGTCCTGTGCGACAGTACGCCATGAACCATGTCAGGCGGGGAACCGAGCAGCATTAAGTGGAAAGTCTGTGCGACACAGCCAAAGCCTGTCACTGTGTGACCAAGTGAAAGTATCTTACTTTTTTAGTAAGGCAGAATTTATAGAGGTAAAGGAGTGAATCAGATGTATCAGGTGCTTTACAGAAAATACCGACCCAGAGTCTTTTCTGACGTTGTGGGTCAGGAGCATATAACCGATACCCTTTCAAAAGAAATTGAAACGGGAAAGCTTTCTCATGCTTATCTTTTCACCGGTTCAAGAGGTACGGGTAAGACAACCTGCGCAAAGATTCTCTCAAAGGCAGTCAACTGTCAGAGTCCCGTTGACGGAAACCCTTGCAACGAATGCGAAATCTGTAAGGGTCTTGATTCAGGTGCAATCCTTGACGTTGTGGAAATCGACGCAGCAAGTAACAACGGTGTTGAAAACATCCGTGACATCCGTGAGGAAATCAATTTTACTCCCGCCTCATGTAAGTACAGAGTATACATCATAGATGAGGTTCATATGCTTTCAATCGGTGCTTTCAACGCACTTCTGAAAACTCTTGAAGAGCCTCCTGCCCATGTTAAGTTCATTCTTGCTACTACGGAAGTACACAAGCTTCCCGTAACCATTGTTTCAAGGTGTCAGCGTTTTGATTTCAGTCGTGTTTCACCTGAAGCTATGAAGGACAGAATGGAATATATCGCCGAAAGAGAAGACCTTATCCTTGATGAGGATGCAGTTTCCCTTATTTCAAGAATTTCCGACGGTGGTATGCGAGATGCACTTTCACTGCTTGACCAGTGTATCGGTCACGACAGACACGTTACATCTGAAATAGTATGCCGTGTTGCAGGTATGACCGGCAAGGACCATCTTTTTTCTCTTGCAGGGGCAGTTGCGAAAAAGAGCAGTGCGGATGCACTTTCGCTTATCAGTGACCTTCACGCAGCTTCCTGTGATATGGAGCGACTTTGTTCAGATATGACCAATCATTTCAGAAATCTGATGATTGTCAAAACCGTTAAAGATTCAGGCTCATTCCTTGTCTGCACAAAGGATGAACTTACTCAGTATAAAGAACAGAGTGAAACCTTTACCCTTGAAACAATTCTGCAGTGCATTTCACTTCTTCAGGAGTGTATGGCTAACATAAAGCGTGGCGTAAACCGCAGAACAGAAATGGAAATGACCTTCATAAAGCTCTGCACACCCACTCTCAGCGACGACAGCGAAGCTCTTCTCAGAAGAATTTCCGAGCTTGAAATTATGGTTAAAACCGGTGCAATAAAAGCTGTACCTGCAGTGGATGTTCAGCCTTCGGTATCCGAAGAAAAGCCTCAGGTAAAAGAACCTCAGAGCGAAGAAAGAAACTACGAAGAAAGTCAGCCTTCCTATGAAGACACACCCACTGTAGCCAATGACGAAAAGCCTCAGCATACCGACGAAGAAGACAGTGAAGAACAGTCAATTCCCTGGGCTGAAGTTCTTTCTGAATTACAGAAGGTCAACGCACCCTTGTGGGGTGTGCTGATGGACTCTCAGGCAGTAATAAGAGGCGACTTTGTGCTTATTAAAAGCACAAATCCCACTCTCAATTCATTTATAAGACAGCCCGGCTGTGCAAGGAATGTAAAAGACAGCATTTTACGTGTAACCGGCAAGGATTACCGTCTTGGTCTTTACAACAATCAGACTGCAGAAAAAGCAGAAGCTCCTAAAAAAGACCCATTACAGAACCTTATTTCAAGGGCAAGGGATATGGGCGTAAATGTAGACGTAAAATAATAAAAAGCAAAAATATAATCATAATATAAAGGAGACATAAAAAATGAAAGCAAGAATTCCCGGTGCACCTCAGGGTGGCAGAATGAATATGATGAAGCAGATTCAGGAAATGCAGGCTCAGCTTGAAGCAAAGCAGGCAGAAATTGAAGCAACCGACTTTACTGCATCAGCAGGTGGCGGAGCAGTTGAAGTTACCGTTTCAGGTGCTCACGAAATCAAAAACATCAAGATGCAGCCCGACGTTGTAGACCCCGAGGATATTGATATGCTCTCAGACCTTATTATTGCTGCAGCAAACGAAGCTATGAGAAAAGCTGAGGATGCTATGGAGCAGGCTATGAATGCCGCTAAGGGCGGACTTAACCTTCCCTTCTGATGGCAGGATATAGTGTTGTAACTCTCCAAAAGCTCATTGAGCAGTTTGAGAGATTGCCCGGAATAGGCCACAAAAGTGCTCAGCGCCTTGCATTCCACGTGCTTAATATGAAAAAAGAGGAAGCTGAAGCTTTTTCAAAGATTATTCTAGAGGCTCACGAAAAAATTAAAAAATGCTCCTGCTGCTGCAACCTTGCAGAGGAGGAGCTGTGTCCTATCTGCAAAAGCAGTAAGCGTGACGAAAGTGTTGTCTGTGTGGTAGAAGACCCGAGAGACGTAATGGCATTTGAGCGTACCCACGAATATGAGGGCACTTATCACGTGCTTCACGGTGTAATTTCACCCATGAATGGCATCGGGCCAGAAGATATCACAATCAAAGAACTTCTCTCACGAATGGGTGACGGAAAGATTCAGGAAGTCATTATGGCAACCAATCCCACAGTTGAGGGTGAGGCTACAGCTATGTATATTTCAAGACTTCTTAAGCCTATGGGCGTTTCTGTAAGCCGACTTGCCTACGGTGTACCCGTTGGTGCAGACCTTGAATATGCCGATGAGGTAACACTTACCAGAGCACTGGAAGGCAGACGTATGATATAATGCAAAATGCAGAATGCAAAATGCAAAATGCAAAACAACTGACGAGCACGGAAAATGTTACCGTAGGGACACGGCTTGCCGTGTCCGCCAAATCAGCGGTAAAAAAAGCACATCGTAGGGGCGACCATTGGTCGTCCGTCAATAAACCAATGAGAACTAAAAGTATGGAATTTATTTTTAAAAACACTCTTAACACAAGAGCGATTCTGAAAGATAGTTTTAAATTTATTCGAAGCGATGTACCGACTCTTGTTACGGAAGAGGAAAGATTGTGGTTGATTGAAAATAATATCACTACAATTGTTGACCTGAGAACAAATAAAGAGAGATTAAGAAAAGTATGCCCTTTAGAAAGTGATGAGCGTTTTGATTATTGCATTATGCCTGTCACCGGCGGAGACATTGTTCCGAAGATGGTTAATGATGTATCTGAATCATATATGAATATGGTTGATGAATATCTCTATAAAACAATAGATTTTATTTATAACAACAAATCTAATGTTCTGTATTTCTGCAATGCAGGAAAGGACAGAACCGGAGTAGTTTCAGCTATCCTTTTATATAAATCAGGAAAAACAAGAGATTATATAGTAGCTGATTATATGAAATCAAAAGAGAACTTAAAAAATGCTCTAAATACTTTTGCAAAGCAAAATCCTGAAATTGATATAAACGTTATCACTCCCGATGAACGATATATAAAAGAATTTCTGGATTGGTTTGCCAAGAAAGACATATAATAGGAAGTGAATACAAATGGCTAAAAATGACAGATTTGAAAAAGTTTATTCACAAGGTATGCTTGGCACAATGGAAATCTGGGTTGACAAGGAAACAGGTGTAAATTATCTTTACCGTCAGAGCGGTTACAGTGGGGGACTTACACCCTTACTGGACAGAGACGGTAAACCTGTTGTTACTCCCATTATAAACAGATACGAAAAATAATGCCCTTGCCGTCCCTGAAAGGGAAGGTGGCTGCGAAGCAGTCGGAAGGGTAAGACAGGAGGCTGAGCTTTATGGTATCAAACAAAGACGACAGACAGATAATTGCACAGAACAAAAAAGCTCAGCACGACTATTTTGTTCTTGAAACCTACGAGGCAGGAATTGAGCTTTTCGGCACAGAGGTAAAATCTATCCGTAAGGGCAGAGTAAACCTTAAGGATTCCTGGTGCAGCATTGACGGGGGTGAAATCTTCGTCAACGGAATGCACGTTTCACCTTATGAGCAGGGCAACATTTTCAACCGTGACCCTATGCGTGTAAAGCGACTTCTTATGCATAAAAGAGAAATCAACCGTCTTTTTGGTGTGACGAAACAGCAGGGTCTGACGCTCATCCCCTTAAGCGTATATTTCCTCAAGGGCAGAGCAAAAATAGAAGTGGGGCTTTGCAAAGGTAAAAAGAATTACGACAAGCGTGATGTTACTGCAAAGAAAGACGCTCAGAGAGAAATTGAGCGTAATTTTAAAGAAAGATATTAAAAAACAACCGTCAGTTAAGCTGCTTTTACGGTAAATCAACCGTTGGTTTAGCCCATTTAACCGATATTCGCTTCAGAAAAAGAAGTTTTTCCGGTAAAATTTAGTTACAAAATCAAAGGCAAAAGCCGCAAAGGAGAATGTAACTATGACACTTTTTAACAAAAACGAGCAAAGCAAAAACACACAGAGAGAACAATCTGAAACACTGGGCAAAAGAATTGCCGACAGAAGAAAGAAACACAATCTCACTCAGGAGGAGTTTTCAGTTCTTCTTGGTGTTACTGCTCAGGCAGTATCAAAATGGGAAAACGATGTATCTTGTCCTGATATAATGCTGCTCCCCAAAATTGCTGAGATACTGGAAGTAAGTATCGATGAGCTTATGGGAGTAAAAACTGATTTCAGCAATAAGGAACAGATGTCTTTAAGCGAAGCGATTGATGTAAGTAAACTCAAGTTCAGAGTTCATATTATTGATAACAGGGGCAAGCCTATTAAAATAGCTTTGCCTATGAGCTTTGTTCTTAAGCTTGCGAATGTCGGAATCAAGATTTCAGGTATTGTCGGAACATCAGCTGTTGATGATTTACAGCTGGGTCAGATTCTTGAGCTTGTGAAAAACGGTGTAACAGGAGAGGTTTTTGACCTGACTGCAGATGACGGAACAAACATTAAAATTGAAATAAGCTGAGTAATCAGTTTATATATAAAACTCACGGGGACGAAAGGATTTCGACGGGGGTTTTGAAGCATAATAAGCGGGTAGTGGTGCGGTACCACTATAAAAATCGCAACTTAAAAATAAACGACAATAATACAACAGTATTAAAGGCTGCCTAATTGCGGCCCGTCTTCTTTGAGAGTACTGCGGCTCATCTGAAGGCGTCGACTAAGCAGTGAACGTGAACGGCAGATTGGCTCGGCTGCCGTCATGCATCAGAGTCTACTGAGCCTGTAAGCCTGTCAACCGGCGTACAGGTGAGGGAATGTCAAAAGATTGACTGCACCCGGAGAAGGTTATGTGGATGGATTTTCGGACGCGGTTTCGATTACCGCCGTCTCCACCAAAAAGAAAAGTCGCACGAAAGTGTGGCTTTTCTTTTTGTATTATTCATTATTCAATATTTATCATTCATTATTCATTTGTGCTGTTGCGGCTTTTCTTAATGAATGATGAATATTTAAGTCGCTTCGGGAGCGAATAATGAATAATTGACCTGACGAAACGGTTATCTGAACAAGGAGGAGTTTTTTGCGTTAAGGTAAAAAAAGCAGCCCATTCCCATATTGAAAATTACCGTTCCCTGTGCTATAATCACTTAGATGCATTAAAAAACACCAAAAGGAGAGATGTAGTATGAAACTGAAGAAAACACTGTGTCTGTTTTTGTGCCTTGTGATGACAGCGTCAACCTTTTCGTTTTGCACTTATGCTGTCAACAAAAGCGATAAAGCAGAAGAGCTGAATGAGCTTTTTGAATTCGGTGTAGGTCCAGAAACAGACGGCTACTCAATTGATTACCGCTACTACTCACCGGTAAAGAAAAAGGATACAACAAAATACCCGCTAGTTATATGGCTGCACGGTATGATTAACGGTCAATATGACGGTCATCAGCTTGAAAATTCTGACATTTCACTCTGGGCAGATGAAGACTTCCAGAGCCGTTTCAAAGGCACCAAAGGAGCTTTTATTATGGCGCCGCGTTCTCTCGAAGAAAAGAAGCTTTATTGGACAGATGAGCTGATTTTTCCACTTAGAAGAGCAATTGACGATTTTATTGCGAAGAATAAGAAAAATATTGACGTGAAACGTATTTACATCGGCGGATATTCCATGGGCGGTAAAATGACACTGAAAATGGCGGTTGCTTATCCGGATATGTTTGCGGCAATTTTCCCCATATGCCCGGCGTGGGTTCCGGGAGAAAAGGCATCGGCACTGCTTAAAAATACACCTATGTGGCTTACAAGCGGCGTTACCGATACACTTGCAAACTACTTTGCCTATGTGACCCCAACATGGAATAATATTGTTGCAGCAAGTAATAAGCCTGAAAATCTGCGTTTTTCATCACTTAAAATTGTGTGCTACGCAAACGGTATGCCGTCGCTTGTTCCTCACGAGTCGTGGTACGCTGTAAATAACGACATGTTCAGCAAAAGAAACGGCGACTACCCTTTTATGAGTACCGTTGACGGTAACGGTGAGAAAGTGACTCTTACCTATCCCGACGGAATGATTTCCTGGCTTTCAGGTCATAAAAGCAAATTCAACGGCAAAAAAGCCCAAAACAGCGGAAACGATGCTGTTACTGATGAGGGTGTAAAAAAGGGGCTTGACCTAGTAGTTGAGTTTATCAGAAACTTCATCGGATATATGTTTAAATAAAGGAGAAAACCTATGCCATACTTATTCACTCACTTCAAAGAAAAGCTAACCACCGACGGCAAGCAGATTTATTTTGCTCTCAGCCGTGACGGGTTTCATTGGGAACAGGTCAACGGGGGAGAGCCCATACTGGAGAGCACAATGGGCGCAAAGGGCTGCCGTGACATTGAAATTGTGCGTATGACCGACGGCTCTTTTGTAATCCTCACAACCGACGAGTGCATCGTTAACCGTATGGATGAAAACTATCAGGTAAATTGGAAAATGGTCAACCGCACAGGCAGTAAATGTCTTTCAATGTGGAAAACAAAGGACCTTCTGAATTTTTCAGAGCAGAAAAGAATTTACTTCGGCAGAGACGATTTCGGCTGTCTGTGGGCACCTGAGGTGTTCTATGATGAAATCAACGATGAATATATGATTCATTGGGGCTCAACTGTTGAAGAAGACGACTACAGCCATATGTCGATTTATTGCTGTACAACCAAGGACTTTGAAAGCTTCAGTGAGCCAAAGCTGTTCTTTACGAAGGATAACGAAATTCTTGACACACATATTTGTAAAATCGGTGATACATATCATATGTTCTATAAAAATGCAGAGCATCCTTCTATGAATATGCACGCAACAGCTGAAAATCTCTACGGACCTTATAAGCATGATGAGGCATTCGAAAAGTATATGGCTACACTCCAAAAGCCGGGCAGCTATGAAGCTCCCACAACTTTAGTTCTGCCTGACGGCAGATGGTGCCTTATGCTTGACTTTTTCGGTTGCGAAAAGCCGAAGATGGGTTATGTACCATTTGTGTCCTCAAAGCCCGGTGACAGTAATTTTACCATGAGCAAGGAAAGCTTTTCTTTTCCTTACGGCTTCAAGCACGGTGGCATTGTTGAAATAACTGACGAAGAATATGAAAGAGTTAAACATCATTACGGATAAAATCCGTGCGTATAAGTGTCATAAAGTACAGTGATGAGTCAGAGATTTGTCGCTGTACTTTTTTGTGTTAATAATTTTTAATTAATCTTGAGGGTATTTAATAAAAAAATGAATTTTTTTGAAGTTAATCGACATTTTGGTCAAAGTGTATATAATTTTTGCGAAAAATTGGATATTTTCACTTTTGAATGCAATTATTTAACCCTTTCTTAACAAATAGTGAGCAAATTAGTAAATAAGTCTGTGATACAAATATATAGATTGATTTTGGCTTTTTGCCAATACGAAATTAAAGGAGATATAAACTATGTTACCTGCACCACAGAATACCAACTGCTACGAGTACCTGAGAATGTGTACAGAAATCTACGATGACGTCTGGATGATGCAGCACTTTGGCGTTAAGTATAAGCGTTCAAAGATTTTTGATGACATCGAGGCTCTTGCTGCTTATTTCCAGAACGAAATGGGACTTCGTAAGGGCGACGTTTTCACAGTATTTATGCCCACAACAGTTCAGAGCATTATTGCTTTCTATGCTCTCAACAAAATCGGCGTAATCACAAGCTTTGTTCATCCTCTTATGGGACCCGACTACCTTAAGGAACAGATTGAAGCTCTTCACTCAAAGGGCGTTATGGTTCTTGACCTTCTTGTTAAGGATCATATCGGTGTTATCAACGATTCAGGTCTTCCCTGCATCGTATGTAACAGCTCAGACTATTCAGAAGGCTTCAAGAAATACGGCTGTAAAGTAGGCGAAGGTCTTGTTAAGGGCATATTCCCCAAGTATAACAAGGCTGTATACTATAAAGACGTTATCAAGACAACAATGAGAGTTGTTGGCGAAATCAACAACGCTGACGATATTGCTGCTTATCTTAACGGTGGCGGTACAACAGGTAAGAGCAAGACAATCAAGCTCACATCAAGAGCTATCAACGAGCTTACCTGTCGTGTTTCAGACCTTGACGAAATTCATGAGCCCGGTGAAGAAGCTGAAGTTATCGTTCTTCCTCTTTTCCACTGCTTCGGTCTTGTAATCGCAGTACATATGGCTATGTGCAACAGCGCAAGAATTATCCCCATGATGCAGTTTGATGCAAAAATCTTCGTTAAGCTCATGAAGCAGAACAAGATTGTAGGTTTCGGCGGTATTCCTCTTATGTACCAGAAGCTTATGAAGCAGAAGGGCTTTGACGGTCCTCACCTTAAGAACATCAGACTTATGTTCTGTGGTGGTGACGATATTTCAGACGGATTTATCGACGAATATAACAGCTACTTTGAAAAATGGGGCGCAACAGGCCGTCTCCGTCAGGGCTACGGTCTTACTGAAATCGGTTCAGTATGCTGCACAAACTCAAACACTGTATACAAGCGTGGCTCAATCGGTAAGGCTCTTCGCGGCGTAAAGATTGAAATCTGGGACGATGACCACAAGAAGGTTCCCAACGGCACAGTTGGTGAATTTGCAATTTCAGGTCCCACAATCATGAAGGGTTACTATATGGAAGGCGAAGCTGAAGACTACGGTCTTTACACCGATGAAAACGGCGAAAAGTGGGTTCTTTCAGGTGACCTTGGTTATCAGGACGACGACGGCTTCTTCTTCTTCTCAGGCAGAAAGAAGAGACTCATCATTATCTCAGGCTATAACGTATATCCCACAGATATTGAAAAGCTTGTTGGTGAAATGGACGAAATCAAGGAATGCTGCGCTGTACAGGGCTGGGATAACGGCAGAAGCATGGTTCGTCTTTATGCTACAACTGCAAGCGGCGTAAACGAAGAAGAGCTCAAGGAAAAAATCTGTAAGGAATGTGAAGAGAACTTCTCCAAGTTCTATGTACCCAGAGATATTATCTTTATGGATTCACTTCCCGAAACTCCGCTTATGAAGGTTGACTTCATGAAGCTTACAGCTGCTGATCCTGAAGTTCTCAGAGCAGAAAGAAAAATGAAGTAAAATGTAAATTCAAACAAATTGTTTTCGATTGTAGTTTACATTTGTCTGATTATATGATAAAATACTTAATAACCTTGCTCTTTTGGGTGGGGTTATTAGGCTATTACTTACCTTTTGATAAACAGAAAAAGGAGACGAATCCAAGATGATTACTATTAATGAACTGATGTGTAAGGGCTGCGGATATTGCATCAAGTATTGCCCCAAGCACATTCTGGAAATGGGTAAGGAAAGATCCCAGAGAGGACATTTCTATCCCATAAACATTGACACAGACAAATGCACTAGCTGTGCGATCTGTGCTCTTATGTGTCCCGAAGGCGCAATTGAAGTTGCAGCTAAAGAGAGATAAGGAGACTTGATTATGGAAAAAAGATTTATGAAAGGCTGCGAAGCTATTGCGGAAGCTGCTGTAAGAGGCGGATGCCGTTTCTTCGCAGGCTATCCCATTACTCCGCAGAACGAAATTCCCGAATATCTTTCATGGAGACTTCCTGAGGTTGGCGGTGCTTTCGTTCAGGGTGAAAGTGAAGTTGCTTCAATCAATATGGTATACGGAGCAGCAGCAACAGGAACAAGAGCTTTAACAAGCTCCTCAGGCCCGGGTATCAGCCTTAAGGCTGAGGGTATTTCTTACCTTGCTTCAGCTCAGCTTCCCGCTGTTATTGTTAATATTTCAAGAGGCGGCCCCGGTCTCGGCTCAATTCAGCCTGCTCAGTCTGACTATCTTCAGGCAACAAAGGCTCTCGGCCACGGCGGCTTCAGAACAATGGTATTTGCACCCGCTACACTTCAGGAGGCTGTTGACCTTACATACAACGCATGGGAATATGCTGAAAGAGACAGAAACCCTGTTCTTATTCTTATGGACGGTTGCCTCGGTGCAATTATGGAAGAGGTTGACCTTCCTCCAATGAAGGAGCTCAGCACCGAAAACACAGAGGACTGGAGCCTTGCAAAGGTAGGCGGCAGAACAGACAACCACATGATTACACCTATTCTTCCCGAACCTGCTCTTGAAATGCTCAATAAGTTCAAGGGCTTTGCCTATAAAGGCTGGGAATTCAGTGATGTTAAGGTTGAGGAATATCTCACAGAGGATGCTGAATATGTTGTAGTAGCTTACGGTATTGCAGCAAGAGTTGCAAAGGAAGCTATCAACACCCTTCGTGAAGAAGGCTATAAGGTTGGTATGGTTCGTCCTATCACACTTTATCCCTTCCCAAAGGCAAGTCTCAATAATCTTGATTACAGCAAGGTTAAGGGTATTATTGATGTAGAAATGACAATTCCTGCTCAGATGCGTGACGATATTGAGCTTCAGGTTAAGGGCCGCTGCCCCGTACACGAATACGGACGTTCAGGCGGTATGCTCCTTGACGATGAGGGCGTATATGAAGCAATTGCAGAAATTGTGAAGGGAGGAGAATAATCATGCCGGCATATAAAAGACCAAGCTCACTTATGCCTATGACTACAGGCTATTGCCCGGGATGTTTACACGCTCTCGGAACAAGACTTGTTGCTGACGTAATTGATGAACTTAATCAGCAGCAGAACGCAATCAATGTTGTTTCAGTTGGTTGCTCAGCACTTAATCTTTACAGCTGGAACGGTGATGATATCGGTGCGGCACACGGCAGAGCTCCTGCTGTTGCAACGGGTATCAAGCGTTGCCTTCCCGACAGACTTGTTTTCACCTATCAGGGTGACGGCGACCTTGCCGCTATCGGTCTTGCAGAAATTATGTCTGCAGCAAACAGAGGCGAAAACTTTACAGTTATTTTCGCTAACAACCAGACCTACGGTATGACCGGCGGCCAGATGGCGCCCACAACATTGGTTGGTCAGAAAACAACAACAACTCCCTTCGGCCGTGATTCTCAGAGCACAGGTTATCCTCTTAAAATGTGCGAGCTTCTCGCAACTCTTGAAGCTCCTGCTTTTGTAGCAAGATATGCTCTTAATACACCCAAGGGCGTTTCAGATGCCAAGAAGGGCATCAAGAAGGCTTTTGAGCTTCAGCTTGCAGGTAAGGGCTTTACATTTATCGAGCTTCTTACAAACTGTCCCACAAACTGGGGTATGAGTCCTCTTCAGACTCTCGATTATATGGATACAAACACAATCCCGTACTTCAAGCCGGGAATCTATAAGGATACGGAGGTACAGGGCTAATGAAAAAATCATTTGTATTTTCCGGTTCAGGCGGTCAGGGAATTATGAGTGCAGGCATTATGCTTGCTCACACCGCCATTGATATGCAGAAGCATTCAACCTTCCTTCCCGAATACGGTCCTGAGCAGCGTGGCGGCAGTGCAAAATGTACTGTAATCATCAGTGACGATCAGATCGTTTCACCTCTTACAAAAAAGTGTGATACACTTATCGCTATGAACGAGCAGGCTTACAACAAGTTCTCAGGTGATATCAAGGAAGGCGGACTTCTCGTTCTCAACTCAAGCCGTGTAACAAGCGAAGTTGACAGAGAGGACGTAAAGGTTCTTTCTGTTCCCGTTGATGACGTTGCTCTTGAACTTGGCAACGTAAAAATGGCTAACACTGTTCTTATCGGTGCTCTTGTTGGTGCAACAGACATCGTAAGCAAGGAAGCAATTGTAGCTTCACTTGAAGCAAAGTTTGCTAAGAAAAAGCCTGAAATCCTTGAGCTTAATATGAAGGCTCTGGAAAAGGGTATTGAACTCGGTAAAGCACATAAAGTGTAAAATATAAAACAAAAAGGAGACACTATTATGCCTAAGTATACTTTTGACACAAAATTCAGCGTTCTTATGAAGGACCCCAAGGTTATGGAAATCGTTGATGACCTTTGCCCCGAAATTATGAACCACCCCATGAAGAACCTTGCTCTCAGCCTCGGCTTCACACCCAACCAGGGTATGGTTGTACTTTCAAAGATGTACAGCAAGGAAAAGATTGAAGAGTTCAGAACAAGACTCGAAGCAATCGAATAATTGAAAATTTGCATGGCGGCACCGTTTGAGACGGTGCCGCCACATTTTTTAGTGAGTGCAGGAGGTTAAATCCGGGGCGCCGACATAAGAGATTTTCGAAAAAATCTCTTATGTACGGCAGCAAGCTTTTCTTTTAGGGAAAAGTTTGCTGCCGTACCAACGATTAAAAATCGTTGGTCGGCGCCCCGTGGGCGCCTCACTTCAATGTTTGTTCTTGCCAAAACTGTTTTTTCGGAGTATAATATAAAGGAGACGAGGTGTATAAAATGAAACACAAAAAAATTATCGCAGTTTTGCTGCTGATTATAATACTTTTCACTTTTGCCTGTTGCGGAAGAGACGAGGTTGATCCCTTCGGCGATACAGAACCGACTGTAATCACAACAACCGAGGAAGTTACCACAACTGAAGCACCTACAACCGAAGAAGAAACTACAGAAAAAGGCAAAATCTTTTATGCCACAGCTAATGTGAATGTAAGGGAAAAACCTAACACCGATTGCCGAATTGTCGGCAAACTTTCTCTTGGTGAAAGCATTGAGCTTATAGAGCATCTTGACAGTGGGTGGAGTGCAGTAAAATACGGAGGAAAGGAGTATTATATTTCAACCCAGTATCTTTCAGAAAAAAAGCCCACAGATAAAACCGAATTTGCTGACCCGCTGGCAAAAGACAGAATTACAGTTGACCCCACCGAGGGAAATCCTTATCTTGTTGTGGTAAACGCAAAAAGAGCTGCAGACGGGGGCTATAAGCCTGAGCTCAGCGAAATTTTTGATACAGGCTATTATATGGAAGTCGGTGTAACTCCATATTATGAGGAGATGTACACTGCTGCCAAGAAAGACGGCATAACCCTCACTCCGTATTCGGGTTACCGTTCTTATGAAAGACAGAAGAACAACTACATTAACCTTACAAAGCAGTATATGAGTCAGTATAAGCTTGGTGAAGAAGAGGCGGCAAGAAAAGCTGCAACCGTAATTCTTCCTCCGGGAACAAGCGAGCATAACCTTGGCCTTGCAATGGATATCTGCAATACAAGAGACGACTTTGCCAACACAAAAGAGTATAAATGGCTTACAGAAAATGCTCACAAATACGGCTTTATTTTACGTTACACTGCAGAAAAGCAGGAGTTTACGGGAATTGTTCCCGAACCGTGGCATTGGCGCTTTGTGGGTGTCGAGTATGCCGAGGATATTAAAAACAGCGGATTGTGTCTTGAAGAATATCTCGGAATTGAATAACTAAAAGAGGCTGTCAAACTTCTGACAGCCTCAATTTTTTACGGTTTGGTTTTATGCAGCTCATCAAGAGTGATAATAACATCACTGTTATAAAGCTCTTTCAGTGCTTCGTCGGTATTTCTGTCGGTCAGATATTCCGTGTGCCAGGTCATAAAGTAACTCCAGGGAGCTTTTTCAAAATCCTCGACTGTAGGATTCTGACCGCATTCATGCAGGCAAAGAGGTTTCGGCGACTTTGTGATTTTGCTCATTTTCTTATAGAGCTTACTGTTAATTTCAATATCATAGGTGTCGGCACCGATAATATCGCAGTACTCATCACCGGGATACCATTTTTTGTTCTTTTCCATTTTATGGGAATAACCGAGCACCCAGATGAGATTGTTCAGTTTCCAATGATTTGTGTATCGGTCATACATTATCTGCCAAAGCTTTTTGAAGTTTTCACTGCCACCTTTGCCCCACCAGAACCAATCACCGTCAAGCTCGTGGAAAGGACGCCACAAAACGGGAATGTTCAAATCGCAAAGCTCTTTCAGTGCTGCTGCAGCCTTATCCATTCCGCTGAGCATTCTTTCATACTCAATGGTGCCCTCGGTGAGCATTTTGTCCCAATCGGCAACTTCGTCATTCATACAGTCTTTCCATTCGCCTGAAAAGTCGCTGCCGCAGTGCCAGCAGATAGTTACAAATCCGCCTGCTTTATGCCATTTAACGGCTCTTTCATTTACACCGTCAAAGTCATCGTTCATATAGTCAAAGCCTCTTATGGCAGGAGTTTTACCCGTTCTTTCATTGATATATGTAAACTCATAGTCGTCACTGCCCATCCAGGTTGATTCCTGCTGAGCAGAAAGGGTAACTCCAAGCTCTTTGTTTGCATAGTAAATCAGATCGTAAAGTGTTTTTGCTTTAGTTGTGGCATTCGGGTTTGAAAGTGAAGGCTTTTCTTCCTGATAGGAGCAGCCTGTAAAAGCTACAAGCAAAATAAGCAGAACAGATAATACCTTTATAAAACCTTTTTTCATATGTCTGTCTCCTCTGAGAGAAATTGAATGTCTTCTATATTCCTGAAATGAACGGGTGTAATACCTAGTTCAGGAAGAAAACGGAGATTTCCCCAGTTGTCATCAATCATGTAGATTTCTTCATAAACCTTACCGAAACTGCTTACAACGTGCAGATAAATTTTCGGGTCGGGCTTTGCAAGCTTAAGGTTACAGGAAACAAAAATCTTTTGGAAAAGAGGGGAGAGTAAATGCTTTTCAAATTGAGTTTCAATTACACCGAGAGGTGCATTTGACAAAAGCGCAATATCTGCTTTACCCTGAAGTTCTTTAATTAAAGCAACAGTTTCCTCTTTCGGTCTGAAAAGGCTTTCCCATTCCTTTGTCATTTCTTCTTTGTCAAGCATCAATGCCTCAGCCATATTGGTGAGAAGCTCTTCATAAGTAACTTCACCCAGATCGGCAGGAACAAAAAGCTTTTCTTTAAGCGAGTCTGCTTCCTTTCCGGAAATATACTTTTTTATGAATACCGGGGCTACTTCGTCGAAAATTACGCCGAAGCAGTCAAAGATAATCAGTCTGTTTTTCATATTTTGTCCTCCTTCACTTTTCCTCAAAATTATATCAGTTTAAATTTTCTTTGTCAACAAATGGTTTTATGCAAAATGCACAATATTTTCACCTTTCTTTCTAACTTCAAAACATTACATATAATTGTTTTTGCATTGACAAAATTTGAAGGGAAGTGGTAAAATATTGAGGATTGAAATAATAGAAAGGGTGTTTAAATGGCAACCAAATGTCCTAACTGCGGTAAAGAAATAAAATGGTATAACCTTAAAGCTGACTGTTCTGCCTGCGGTGTAAGTATTCCTAACTTCAACTGGGAAGCACGTCTTGAAGAAGACAACAAAAAAGCAGAAGAAAAATTCGGCGCATTTTACCGTGCGCTTAACTTATTCAGATATTCAGTGTGCGGAACAAAGCTCAGAATTATGAGAATTATAATGTCCTTTATTCCTATTATTGGTGTAATTGTGCCCTGGGCAACTCTTAAGGGCGACAATGCGGCACTTAATTTTGACCTTCTCGGTCTTTTTACAGAAGGTACGAGCACACTTGATTTATTCAATATGCTCATCAAGAACATAGGCGGAGTAATTGAAACTTTAAGTGCAGAAGGCTTCAGCGGTCCCGTATCATTTATGTTTTTCGGTCTGCTCTCTGTACTTCTCAGTATCGTTATTCTTGTAGTAGCCTTCTTCCTTATTTTCATAACTTTCAAAAAACCTAAAACCAAAGCTATGTGGATTACTGATATTCTCGGTCTCATATTTATGGGCGTCGCAGTATTCTTCTTCTCATCAGTAAACGGTAAAATCGGCGCAGAGCCCTTTTCAATTGCTGAACTCACCTTTGAAAATGGTGCTGCATCAGTACAGTGGGGCATTTACGTATTTATAGCTCTCGGCGTTGTAGCTCTTATAGGCAACCTTATTGTTGCAAATTCAAGCATCAAGAGCGAAGACGAGCTTGAAGCAGAGAGACTTGAGAGAGTAAGAATCAAAGAGGAAAAAGAAGAAGCAGCAAGACTCAAAAAAGAACAAGAGAACCTCGAGTCTGAGAGACTTGCTGAAATCGAGAAGGAAGAAAAGGTCAGAAAAGCTAAAGAAGCTCTTGAAAAAAAGAAAAACAAATAAATTCTTCCGATACAAAATACATAGTGAAAGAGTGATAAAATGTCAGAAAACTCAGTAATCAACGAGAACGAAGTTAAAAACGACACTGTTTCAGACGATGAAGTTCTCGATAAATTAGCTTATACAAGAAAAAGATACCTGACACCGAAGGAAATTGCAGCTTTCGTGCTTGTGAACTTCGGTCAGAAAAACCTCAGCCAGTTCATATCTGCCAATAAGGATTTCTTTATGGTTCAGTTTATGGGTCTGAGCACAACTGCAAACGCAAACATCAACCTTTTTTCAACAGTATATGATGCAGTAGACGACACACTTTCAGGTCTCATTATTGACCGTACAAGAACCCGTTGGGGACGTGTAAGACCTTTCTTTATTCTGCCTCTTCCGGTGTGGATTCTCGGTGGTCTTATGCTTTTCAGTGCACCGTCGATTCCAAGCAGTTCAGGCAAGATTGCGTGGTTCGCAGCAGCAACAATCATCTACGGTCTCGGTATGAGCTATTTCAATGCATGGAACCTGATGATTTACAACATAACGCCCAATACCAATGAGCGAAACAATTTGATTACCACCACGAAATTCGTTGAACTTTTCGGTGTGTGGTTGCCGTCGTTCCTTCCGATTATAGTAACGGTTATGCCAAAGATTAGTCCTGCTTTCTCAATGCAGGGAATCTATAGCGGCTTTGCAACCTTTATGCTGATTTTTGCAGCAGTCTTTGCAGTTTTCGGCTTTTTCAATATCCGTGAAAGAGTACCTATGAGAAGCCGTGAAGAAATCAAAGAAGTTTCTGTATGGAAATCATTCAAAACTGTGTTCAAAAACAGACCGCTTATTATCATTATCCTTGCAGAATTCTTCAACAACTTCAAATCAGTAGGCAGTAACTCCGAGTCATACTTCTGGCTTAACAATACAGGCTCACTTGCAAACGCAAGTGTCTGCGGTATCTTCACCGGTATTCCCAACTACGTAATGGTTCCCTTTGCTGCAAAGCTTGTTAAGAAATTCGGTGCAAGAGCAACTGCAATCGGTGCAGGTCTCTTCGGTTTCGGTGCTTACGGTCTTCTTTACATAATCGGCTATCATCCCTTTGGTGAAACCTTTGAGGATCATAAGATTTTCAACCTTGCATTCGTAATTGTTATGCTTACAATCTGCGGTCTTCCCAACAAGATAATTCAGGTTTGTAACCCCATTCTTACAGCTGATGCTCTTGACTATATGGAGTGGAAAGACGGCATGAGAAACGAAGCACTTGTTACAACTGTTCAGGGCTACTTCACAAAGCTTGCAGTTGCAATTACAGGTTGGCTTTCAAATATGGTGCTTACATGGATTAAGTATGTGCCCATTAAAGATGAGTTGGGTAACGCAATTCCCAACACGGATCCCAAAATTCAAAGCGGTATCTGGTTAGTATTCTGTATTCTTCCTGCACTTGCAAGAGGTCTTTACGGACTTTCATTTATTCTCTATCCCATTCACGGTGAGCTTCAGCAGAGACTCATAGTTGAACTTGCTGAAAAGAGAGCTGCAGTTATCAACGAAAAATAAGATCAGACTGCCGATAAACGCACAAGAACGTGCAAAAGAAGAAAGTCTGAAAACAAGTGCTCAGATATTAAAAAATTAATCTATGATTTTTAATCGCCACAACATCGAATTGTGGCGATTAAACTTTTGCACTCGACGTTTTTTTGCCCTCTTGCGGTACCTATGTACAGCTTCGGGGCAAAGAAAACGCCGTCTTGCACATTTCTCGGCAGCCTGCCGTATTGTGCAAAAAAATTGCTGTTGCACTTTTGCAACAGCAATCATTTTTTATTTAAGAAGGTTGTCGAAAAGTCTGATGTTTGACTTCTGACACTTGAGTTCGCCTGACTGTTCCTTCTTGATGATTTCAACAATCTTGTCATTGATAGGAGTAGGAACACCGCATTTTCTGCCCCATTCACAAACAACGCCGTTGATTGTATCAACCTCGCAGGGTTTACCGTTTTTAAGGTCCTGAAGCATTGAGGGTTCAATTGAACGGTGCTTTTTCATAGCGATGGGAAGAAGGAGAGTAGCGAAAGTACGCTTGAGAGCGCCTTTATAGTAGAAAAGCTTAGTGATGTCCTTGCCCTGAACGGGAACGAAGGTAGCTCCTGCAGCATGACCTACATCGATACATTCCTTCATACAACGGATTGCAACTTTTTTTGCATCCTTGTCCTCTGAAACGTCACCGAAAACGCCGCCCACAACTGTGCCGAGACCTGAGAAGGTGGCGTTGATAAGAAGCTTTGACCAACGTGCACCGATAAGGTTAGCCTCTTCGTGTACGGGACACATAAGCTCAAGAATTTCTTTTACAGTTCTGAACTGTTCGTCTGTGATACCCTTCATTTTGCCCATGTGGAATGAGAGGGAGTCTGGTTCACTTGTAAGAGTGCACACACCGGGAGAAGTTAAAGCTGCACCCCATTCAACTGCACAACCCATTGTATGCTCACTGCCCACGATTTCAGCAATTCCGGGTTCAGGAATGCCGTTCTGAAGGGTTACGATAACACCCTTTTCGGTGAGATAATCCTTAAGCATTGTAACAACCTCGGTGTTGAAAAGCTGCTTTGTCATAAGGAAAATAACGTCGTATTTGCCTTCCATTTCATCGGGAGTGAGAGCTGTTACGGGCACTGTCATATTAACTGTACCCTTGATAATTGCACCCTTTTCCCTGAGCGCTGCAACATGAGCCTTGTTGCGGTTAATAAGGTCAATCTGACCGCCGTTTTTTGTGATGTAAGCGCCGAGTACAGTACCCAGTGAGCCTGCACCGTAAATTGCTGAGCGAACGTTTTTCATAAGTTTACACCATCCTTATTTTAATTCCACAATAGGATAGCATAAAACGGAATAAAAAGCAAGAAAAAACTTTGAGATTTATTCTGCAAACCTATTAAATAGTTTGTTGGTTTCTTCATATCTTTCGTCTGAAGTTTCTGTACCGCAAATAACAGATATATATGTATATTCATCTTTTATAAAAGCAGAAATAAGGCAATTACCAGCATTCTTTGTTGAACCGGTTTTTACACCGACGACAAATTTGTTATAGTGCTTACTGCTGCTGTCAAGAAGCTGATTGGTGCTTTTCCAGGTAATAGTCTCACCTGATTTGAATACGACATATTTTTCCTTGAGAGATACAATGTTTCTTAATTGCTCTACGCTGAGAGCATATTCAGTAAGCTTCAGAAGGTCGCTTACGGTGGTATACTGTTCATCATCGTCTCAACCGTCAGGTGAGGTAAAGTTACTGTCTTTCATTCCTATGAGCTTAGCAAAACTATTCATAAGCCGGCAGAAAAATAAAACAGCTTCTTTGTCGGGAAGATTTTCACCGCTGACTTTTCTGGCAACATTAACTGCAATTGTATATGCTGCGTCGTTTCCTGAGGGTAGAAGGAGTCCGGTAATCAGGTCGTTAAGAGTTAATCTGTGGCCCTTTTTTATAAGACATAAGCTTGAGTGAGGCTTAACAAGACTAAGCTCGGTTCCGACATCAAACTCAATTTCAGGGTCAACATAAAATAATGCAACACAAGCAGTAAGAAGCTTTGCAAGACTTGCAGGTGCTATTTTCTCTTCATTCTTGTAGTTGAAAAGCATTTCTTTGGTTTCAACACAGTAAAAGCAGGCGTTTCTGAAGGCATAGTCGTACGAAATTTCAGGTGTAGAAACAGCTGTTGAATCGGTTGTACTGCTTTCTTCAAAAGAAAGTGCTGAAGAGTTTTCAGTTGTTTGTGAAGAGATGCTGACAGGATTGGTTATAGGGTAACTGTTTTCAGCGGAGTTTTCATATGAATATATAAATATGAAAAAAATACCAAGCAAAAAACAGCACAAAATAAATATTCTTTTTTTCATAATTTCATCTCCTTATTTCATTAGATGCTAATGAAAAGGAAGCTGTTGCATTGCAAGTGAAAAATTAAGAATTAGTGCCATTATGGAGAAATCGGATCAACAAAAAAGTAACGAGGCAAATTTTGCTTCGTTACTTTTATACTTACCACTCATATTCTGTAACTTTTCCGTCAATCAGCCATTCTGAGGGTGTTTTTGTATCATAAATATCAATGGGTTTAATTGTGTGGGGCTCGTTGAATACACGGTAAGCTTCCTTTAAATCTTTGAACTGTTCACTGTCTATTTTATCGGTACAGGAAACAAAAAGGGGAGTGTTACTATATGAAAGAAGGTGGAGCCACTGACGGTTTTTATTCCAGGGAATCTTACCCTCAATAATACCCACGCAATCTGCATCACACATATAGAAAATCTCATTCTGAGCAAGACGGAAGGCGAGAGTGTTAACGCCAAAGTCTCTTGTTCTGTTCCAGTCTGTGCCGCTTGTATCGTCACCGGTTCTGTAAATATGTACAAGACCTGCTGAGAGGTGAGAAACCGTATTGCAGCCGATTATAAGCATATCGCCTGCAGCTTCTTTGATGAGTCGGTAAAAGTCGAGGACAATTTCTGCGTTGGTTTTTGTTTTGTCATAGAAATGCCAAGAGTCAATTTTTGTTATTGTCTCGTTAAGGTTACCGCCGAAATCGCCGAAAAGGTCAGCGGTTGAAAAATCGTGCTTGATAAGTTCATAGCCCCAGCCCTTGATGCGTTCAATATCGGCTCTGATGTACTTCTGTACCTCAGGGTGTGTGGGGTCAAAATACTGTCTTCTTTTTTTGCCGCGTTTGATACGCATATCCTTTTTGATAGCTCTGTCTCTGTTGTGAAGAAGTCGCACCCAGATGCCGGGTCTTGCGCCGATTTCCTTAATCTCTGAGGCGAGTTTTTCCATATCTTTGAACTTTCTGTTGGGGTGCCAGGGACCTTCGCATTTGTGTTTCTGCCAACAGTCGTCAATTACCTGAAAAGGTCTGTTGTCTATACCTTCAGCAAGTCGAGCCTGAAGCTTTGCGTCAGAGATAATCTGAGAATACTTGCTTTTTCCGTAGGCATAGTACCAGTTGTTTCCGCCGTAGATTCTCTCTTCAGGTAAAACGGGATCAGTGCAGAGCTTTTTGCAGTAATCTTTAAGGTTTTCGTAAATTTCAGCACTGTCATAGTGAGCGTAAACAAAGGTTGCAAGGTGAAGCTTTCTGCCGTTCAGATGAACACCGTTACCTCCGTTACGAAGGTCCACGAGAGCAGTTATGCCTGTTTTATCGTATCTGAAGCTGACAAAGGAATTGCAACCCGTTTTTACGCCGAAGCAAAAGCTTGCAGCCTTATTTGTAGCAATAAAATACCAGGGCATATATCGGGTCTCAGAAAGGGGCTCAAACTGAAGATTGCCGTAGCTTCTTTCCCAAGCGTCACCAAGAACAAGAATATTTTCGTCGGTTTCGGCAGACCAGTGAAGCTCCACAAACTTAGGTTTATCCTTTGTTGCACTTATATGAAGCTGAAGTTCATTCTCGTCTGCTACTGTTTCAATTGCCGTGTCGGTGTGCTGACCTTCACAGATTATTTTTGCAGTAAAGTTTTTAATATCAAAAATCATAATTTCACCCTTTCGTGAAGCGCTAAGTCCTTTAATGAATGCTTTATCTTTTCTTGCTTTTGATTATATAATATTCAAAAGGTGAATGCAAGGAAAGTAGATAATAAATATAAATTTTTAATAGCTATTTAATATCTGATGTGGTTATTTGCAGGATGGTTGTTTTTAGTGTATAGTGAAAAAATAAGAGCTCAAATCCCTTATGGACTTGAGCTCTTGGTGCGAGAGACGGGACTTGAACCCGTACGAGCTGCCCCACACGCCCCTCAAACGTGCGCGTCTGCCGATTCCGCCACTCTCGCATATTCAATTGGTCGTTCTCACGACTGCCTGAATAATATAACACATTGTTCTGCGTTTGTCAACACTTTTTTTGAAAAAAATAAAGTTTTTTTGCAGTAATTTTTCTTTGGCGTTTTCGGTAATATAGCCCTATAAAAATTCACAAAAAAGAGAATTAAAAACATTGACTTTTAATAGCTATAATTATATAATTTTCTTTAGGTGTAATTTGTAAATTATTACTTTTAATCGGAGGAACATTCACTTGAAAAATTTGGGTTATTACAACGGAAAATTCGGCGAAATCGAAGAAATGTCAATTCCGATGAACGACAGAGTTTGCTGGTTCGGTGACGGTGTTTATGATGCTACTTACAGCCGCAATTACAAAATTTTTGCCCTTGATGAGCATATTGACCGTATCTATAACAGTGCATCCCTTTTAGGAATCAACATAACTGAAACCAAAGATGAAATGAAGGCTATTCTTCAGGAAATGGTGAATAAAATGGACACCGGTGAAAACTTCGTTTACTGGCAGGTTACACGTGGTACTGCAAAACGAAACCACGCTTTTCCCGAGAACACAAAAACTAACCTGTGGATTACAATTTCACCGAAGGATATAGTTGATACCTATAAAAAAATTAAGCTCATAACAATGGAAGACACAAGATTTTTCCACTGTAACATTAAAACCCTTAACCTTATTCCCTCTGTAATGGCTTCAGAAAAAGCGAAGCAGGCAGGCTGCGACGAAACCGTTTTTCACCGTGGAGAAAGGGTTACGGAATGTGCACACAGTAACGTGCATATAATAAAAGACGGCGTTTTTGTGACGGCGCCGACGGATAATCTTATTCTGCCGGGAATTGCAAGAGCGCACCTTATAAAAGCTTGCAGAAAGCTTGGCATCCCCGTTTCAGAAGTGCCCTACACAGTAGATGAACTTATGAATGCCGACGAAATTATCGTTTCTTCTTCAGGGTCACTTTGCCTTGCTGCAGAAGAAATCGACGGAAAAAAAGTAGGGGGCAAGGCACCTGAAATTCTGAAAAAGCTTCAGGATGAAGTGCTTGACGAATTTCTCCAAGAAACCGATTGATATATAAAAAACTCAAAGAAAGGAGTGATGAATATGGCTGAATTTCACAGAAGCTTTGCTGAGATAAACCTTGGTGCAATTGACCACAATTTAAGTGAAATCAAAAAGCTCCTTCCTGACGGAGTTAAAACTCTTGCAGTGGTAAAGGCTGATGCCTACGGTCATGGTCTTGTGCCCATTGCAAAGCACATTGAAAGCAAGGTGGACTATTTTGCCGTTGCTACTGTTGAAGACGCTCTTGCACTTAGAAAAAACGAAATCAGCAAGCCCATTATCATTCTTTCATACACAAGTCCCTTACAGTATGATGCGCTTCTCAGAAACGACATCACTGCGACTATATATAACGTTGAGGAAGCAAAGCTTCTTTCAGATATGGCTGAGGAAAAAGGTGTAAAGGTTAAAATTCACGTACCCGTTGATACGGGTATGGGCAGAATCGGCTTCACTCCCGACGAAAAGGGTGTTGACGCCGTGTGCGAGATTTCCCGTATGAACGGTCTTTACCTTGAGGGTATTTTCAGCCACTATGCCTTAGCTGACTGCGAGGATAAAACCGAAGCTCAGAAGCAGAGTGAACGTTTTGACCGCTTTATTGAAATGCTTGAAGCAAAAGGTGTGGATATTCCCATCAAGCACATCAATAACAGTGCAGGTACAATTGACCTTCCGAAGAAGTACGATATGTGCCGTGTGGGAATTGCTCTTTACGGTCTGTACCCTTCAGATGAGGTGGATAAAGATAAGCTGAAGCTGAAGCCTGCTATGGAGGTTTTCAGTCATATAGTTCACCTGAAAACTGTTACTAAAGGTACCAAAATCGGCTACGGTCATATTTATGAAGCACCGTCAGAGAGAAGAATTGCAACAATTTCCATTGGTTATGCCGACGGCTACAAGCGTTGCCTTACAGGTGTGGGATACGTTCTTGTAAAGGGCAGAAAAGCGCCTGTTGTGGGAAAAATCTGTATGGACCAGTTTATGGCTGATGTAACAGACATACCCGACCTTAAGGTTGGTGACACAGTAGTTGTAATGGGCAGAGACGGAGAAGAAGAAATCTCCGCTGAAAAGCTTGGCTCAATGTGCCACAGCTTTAACTATGAAATTATCTGTAGCTTTATGCCGAGGGTGAAAAGAATTTATAAGTAAAATGAGGAGAGCTTAGGGCTCTCCTTTTCTTGACATTTGGCTATACATATGATATAATCACCTCTGCAATTAAGCACCTGAGGGTGTAGCTCAGTTGGTCAGAGTACTTGCTTGACATGCAAGGGGTCGGTGGTTCGAGCCCACTCATCCTCACCAAACGAAAATCCGTTCACAACTGTGGGCGGATTTTTGTTTGTATTATTCATTATTCAATATTCATTTTTCATTATTCATTCGAATGGAACGGATTTTCGAATGAATAATGAAGCCGCTTCGCTGATGAATAATTAATAATGAATAAGTGTGGGCGGGACACCCGCACCCGATTGTAAACTCCGTACCCTTGAATTGCGATTAAGCAAAGAGATGCGGCGTTTTAATTGGAAGAGGTATGGTATCACCTTCCTGTGTCTGTTGGAATGATTATAGCACAGAAAAAGTGTTAAAGTAAAGAGACAATAAATTGAACAAACAGTTGATTTTTTGAAGTAATGGTGATAAACTAAAAGCACCACACTAAAAATTAAATATAACTATGTTCAGAAGTGAGCGTTTTTATTTCGGTAAAAATGCGGACTTCTATTTTCGCATTTCTGAATATAGTTAGTGAAAATTTTTAGTGTGGTAGCTAATCGAAGTTCTGCATTTTTCGTGTGTGCTCAATTTCGGTTGGCACACACTTTTTTGTTTTTAAGGAGGGTTGGGGAAAGCAAATTTTTACACGAATTTTAAAGAAATGAAAGGATTTTTTAATTATGGAAATTTTAGTATTTTTAGCCGTTATTTTAGTTGCTGCCTTTATGTTATGGCTTGACTGGATACTTGCAAATGAGTTTTTTGGAGTCGCCGCTGCAAAAGGATACAACAACAAAAAATATTTATGGTATTGTTTCTTTTTCGGTTTGGTTGGTTATCTTCTCGTTATTGCCCTTAAAGATAAAAACACAGCAGATAAAAAAGACTTTGAACTTCCCGAAATTTAAGGCGGTGAAAAAATGAGTAACAACTTAAATAAGTTATATGCATTGCCTGAATTATTGCACGCCAGAGGTTGTCCTGTGATTATAGTTGCAGGAGTTTTATATAAATTGGAAGGCACTGATGAAAAAATATTGGTGCAGTTAAAATTTAAAAATATGGGCGATAAAATTGTAAAGGCAATTAAGGTGGATATTCAGACTTTTGATGTTTCGGGAAATCCTGTTGATGAGAAACTTGAACATCAATATCTTGATTTATCCATAGGTTTTAATTCAGAGTACGCAGACCGTAAAGGTGTATTACTGAAAACAAAAACCATTCGTTCTTTCAATGTGAAAATTACCGAAATTGTTTTTAGCAACGGTGATATCTGGTCAAACAATATTGAATTTCAACCGCTTCCGAAGCCTGCTGATATTAAAGAAAAATTAGGTGCTGAACTTGCGGAACAATATAAGCGTGAAATAGGCAAATATGCGAAGTATGAGCCTTTTCCACACGAAGATATCTGGTGTTGCACTTGTGGTGAATATAACCGAATTGATGAAAGTTTCTGTCATTATTGCAAAACAAATAGGATAAAGCAATTTGAAAGTTTAGATCATTCACATCTTTCAAAAAATAAAGAAATTTTTGAAAAAGAAAAACAAATTAAAGCGGAAAAGCAAGCGCAAGAAGAACGTATACAAAAAGAAAAAAACAAGAAAGTTGCAAAGATATCGGGAATTACACTTTCAATATTTGCTATTGTTCTTGTTTTAGTAGTTGCTTTAGTTATCAATATTCAGAAAAACAATAATTATAACAAGGCTTTATCAATGATGAACGATGGCAATTATTCTGAAGCAGTGCTTTTGTTTGAAAAACTTGAAACTTTTAAAGAAAGTGAAGAAAACATTTCAGAATGTAATTATCATATTGCTCTTGATTTTGTCGAAGCAGGAAAATGTGATGAAGCAATTGAGATATTTGAAAGTTTAGGTGAGTATAAAGACAGCAATGACCAAATAGTAATAGCAAATAAAGAAAAGAAATATCGTTATGCTATATCTTTGCTTGAATCACAAGGTGACCACACGGAATCTTATAATATTTTCTCAGAACTCGATGATTACAAGGATTCAAAACATTATCTGACGGGGTTTGTCAGAAGGATTGTCAAAGGTGGGAAAACTGAACGTCCGGAATATGATATCTACTATAAATATGACAATGAAGGTTACTTAATAAAAAAAGGTCCTATCACTTATTCATACAGTGAAGACAAGTTATCAAGAAAACACAAATATGGTAGCAGTACATATACAGAAACTTTTGACAAATATGGTAATATTGTGCGTAATTTAGAAACATCCAACGGTAAAGAAGTGTCGAGAAAAGAATATTCTTATGAATGTGGTACGAATGGTGAGATTATAAAGCAAACAATTAACTCATTTAGATCTGCAAAACAAACACAAACTATCGTAAACTCTTATACAAGAGATAAAAATAATCATGTAATTAAGGAAGAACAAACTATTACGGATATTAGTGATGGTGAAATCTGGAAATACACAACTAATGTTTCATTCGAAGAATCAGAAGACGGATATATGGTCATTCATACTGATAAATTTGGAGATAAAGATATGCACATAATAGGCTGGGTTTATGCTCCTGAAGCAAACGAAAAATCTGAATTATCAGAACCCATTTTCCTATTTAATACTTCCATAAGATATGATTCTATGAAATAAGTTGTACAGGGAACGGCACAAAACCGTTCCCTCAACTTTTACTCTCCAAAAGACCCACATACTTATAAACCGTTGTTCTGCTCAGACCGCACACCCTCGCAAACTCTGAAAGGTTCAGAAAACAACTTTCCTCTTGACACGCTGAACGCAATTTGGTATTATTGAAATATCATAAAAGAAAGAAGGGTTTGTTTTGAAACGTTTATCAAAAATCATTGCTGTTATGTGTAGCTTGCTTATTCTTTTTTCTGTAGGCAGTTTGTATGTTGAAGCTGCTGCAACGTCTGTTGGGGTAACCTCAAAAATTTCTGCAAGCTCAACAGCTGATCAGGTTACTCTTTCATGGAAAAGTGTCAGCAAGGCAACAGGCTACAGAGTTTATCAGCGGGTTGACGGCAAATGGAAGAATATTAAAACTCTCACTGCTAAAAAGTATACCGTTAAAAACCTTACTGCAAGCGAACAGTACAAATTTGCAGTAAAGGCTTACAGAAAATCGGGCGGTAAAACAACCTGGAGCAACAGTTATAAAACAATAACGGTTAAAACAAAAAATATGGGAAGCACTCCCACACCTACTGCAACAGCTAAAGAAAACAGCGTTACTCTTAAATGGAAAGCTGTAGCCGGTGCAACGGGATACAGAGTGTATCAGTACAAAAACGGCGAATGGGTTAAAATTAAGACACTTACTGCAAATACATACACTGTAAAATCCTTGAAGAGCTTCACCACATATAAATTCAGAATTAAACCCTATGCTAAAACTCAGGCAAAAACATATTGGGGTTCTGCATCAAAAACCTGCTCGGTTAAAACTTCTGGCAAAGAGGTTGTTCTTGTAAATGAACTTGATTTTGGCGGTTCTTCAGGTCAGGCACAATCAAAGAATTCTGTAACGTTCCAGTCGCTGTTTGATTTTGTTGATGGAGAATTGGATGTCCACAGAGAAAGCATTAGTGATTTAAAGTATATGCAGAAATTCAGTGGCTCTGCAGAAGATGCTGAAATCATAAAAGAATACGTGGAGTTCTTGGATTCAGGCAGTATGAATCTGAAGGAAAGCGACCCGTATTATGCTGATTACGGCACAAATATTTTTGCTTCATGGGGCTTCGTTTACACAGGCAACAAGAATGTAAAGCATAATTGCACATCTAATTTTTCCTCTAAAAAGGTTCCTTGCGCTGTGTCGGTTTATTACAAGATAGACCGAAACGGTATGACAGGCTACTTACATTGGTCTGCAAGTCTCAAGCAGGAAGACTTAGGCTTCAGAACCGGTGGCGAAACAGAAAGTCTTGCACCTGCCGGAGAATCTGCAAGTGCAGGTCTTATCAGAAGAGCATCAGGCAAATATGAAACCTCAGACGGCAGATTCTCAGTTAAGCTGAATGAAGCTGCAATGGTTGTAAATGACGGTTATACCGAAAAATGCACCTTGGAGTATGAAGATACAAATGCCTGCGACCTTCTTAAAATCAAAGATTCCTACGGCACTGTTGTGCTGAGATTGTTCTTCTCGCAGAATACTGAACACCGTACAGGCCTTATTTATGAGCGTGATGATGTTGCTGTTCCCAATCAGTATGGGGGAACGCCAACCGGACTCAGATCCGACATACCTCAGATTTATCAGAATATAGGCGGAACATGGCTTACACCTACATATACAAATTCACCGTATACCGATGTAACTATCCGTGTTGTTTATTACGACAAGGCTGAAGAGGTAGCCGTATTCTATATTTACACTGAAATCCTCGATCAAACCGAGTTTTTCTGCGCTGTGGACTTGTCAAAAGCAATTGATAAAACCAAGCCCTCAGGTGGTGGAGGCGGTTCCACAGTCACTCCGGGACTTCCTTCGGGTTCAAGAACTCCGTGTGGGGTTTGTAATAACAGCGGCAGATGTACCAAATGTAACGGCAATAGATATCTTTACAGCAGTGCAAGCGGTAGATATGACTTGATTTGTTCGGGCTGCACAGCAAGTGGAAATTGCAGATTCTGCGGCGGTGACGGATGGCTATAAAATAACACAAAAGAGGCTGATGCACTGAGCACAGCCTCTTTATTGTTTTAATGAATAATTTCTATCAAGTGTGGGGTGTGGAGAGCAGAGCGACTTACAACCTTCTATACCTCTTTGCCCATTTTTCAACCTTCCTTTTGTCGTAGTCCTCAGGCATGCTGCTGCACACTGCAGACATAGCCGGAACACTTTTGAATACGTCAATAAGTGGGAAGACGAGATACCATACTCTCCAGCAGGTTTTTATCAGGTGAGCAATATATCCACCGTCAATGGGAATACCCGTTTTGAAAGCTAACTGCTTTGCGGTGAGAATTTGCTTTTCAAGGAAGAAGTCCACATTTTTGCCTGAAACAAAGCTGAAGAACTTTTTCAGAATTGCAATCATCAGAAGCCCCTTGCCGTGAGTCTGGAAGTAGTTGTACTCATATTTCCACAGTGCTTCGGAAGTGATTTCACCGTCTTTTGCGTCAACTACCGCATCAGCCAGAAGCTTGCCTGCTTTCATGCTGAGAACAATTCCGCAGCCGTTAAGGGGGATTGTCATTCCTGCACTGTCACCGACGGCAGCATAACCGTCACACACAATAACGGGAAGCATTCTTCTCAAGGGGATAACGCCTTTCTGTCCGCCACGGATAATCTCATCGCTCAAAAAGGGATATTTCTCTCGGAAGTCGTTTACACTTTCTGCAATTTCTTCTTCGGTGAGCTTTCCTGCAGAGCCGAATTTACCGACGAGAATATCACATCTGTCCTCTTCGGTGATGAACCAGTCAAGACCGGGCCGGTTGAGATGGAAAAGGTGAATGCTGTAAGGTGGGTCGATTTTTTCGCCGGTTGTGTTTTTGTAGTACACTCTGTATACATAGAAAACATCGGCTTCCTTCAGCTTTTTCTCTATACCGCATGAAAGGGGAAGGTTTGTTCTTACAGGTGAAGTCATACCTGCTGCATCAATTACAAGGTCTGAGAAGGCGGAAACCGTTTTTTCGTCTTTAAAGTATCGCAGACCTATTACTCTGTTTCCTGCAACGAGAGGTGAAAGCACTTTTGTGCCGAACATAAACTTAACGCCCACGCTCTCTGCACAGCTTACAAGATAATTTATAAGCACCTTTCGGTCCATATTGAAGCCTGCACCCTCCACAAAGGGCAGCGGAACCTTTACTGTTGCGGAAGGATTGGTGAACACCTGAGGAATGCCCGGTGTATACATGCTTTCGGGAGGGCAAGGAATACCCGAGTCAGTAAAGGCAGACATTTCAAGGGCATCGTGCCAATCGTAGCCTAAATCTTCACGGCCTTTGCTTTCAATAACGGTTACGTCATAGCCTTTAAGAGCAAGGTTATACGCCGCCGTAAGACCGCCGTGACCTGCACCGGCAACAAGAATCCTTTTCATAAAATCCCTCCGTAAATTGTATTTTCAGATAAAATTAAACTGCTGTGTTTCTCTTTTCGTTGAGCTCGTCAAGAATCTTCTTCTGAGTTTTGTTTGTAATTTCGTACTTGAGCATAGGAATAACAGAAATAGCACAAGTGACTGCTGCGGGAACTGAAACAAGGAAGAACATACCGAAACGGTAAGGTTCAAATTCGGGAGCAGTTGCAAACATAAAGTCTGAAGCAGGAGAATTTGCGAGCATTTCGTTACAGATTGCAACGTTGTCACCGCTGAAGCCTACTGCTGCAAATACAATACCCTGAATGAATGAGGATATACCTGCACCAAGCTTAACAATGAAGGACTGACCTGAGAAGAATACGCCGTCAGGACGGTAGCCTGTTCTGTGTTCGTCATAGTCAACGCAGTCTGCAATCATAATGGACTGAATAACCATTGAAGCACCTAAAGCACCGCCGGCAACGGTGAAGAGAACTGCCAGAATTGCAACCCAGTGCCACTCATAAAGATGTGTGCCGTCAACAAGATAGATAATGAAGAACAGTGCGAAGGGGATTGCACCTATAATGCTGCAAGCGTTGTAAACGGTTTTCTTTTCAAACTTTTCGCAAAGCTTAGGAACAATTGCGTTAGCTGCAAACTGACCGCCGAACATACCGCCACCGAGGATAACCATGTAAATGACGTAGCTCTGACCGTCACCGCCGTTATCTCCGTAGTAATAAGAGAGAAGAGTCATAGCAACGATTGAGAGAATGTTCATGGGAGCACGGATAACGCCTGAAATAAGAAGGCGTCTGAAAGGCTTACAGCCCCACATGATTTTAACGTTCTGAATAAAGCCCTTGTGTTCGTCAGAGGGCTGCTGAACTCTTTCTTTTGCATAAGCTGCACATTGGAAAAGCAGTGAGCCGATAAGGGTCATAACACCGCAGACAACCAAAAAGCCTGCCTGCTGACCGTTTTTGACGCTCATGCCGTTTTCTGTGAACATTGTACCGACTGCCTGAGAGACAGGAAGAACGCCGAGAAGAGCGATACCGCCACCGATACCTGCAACGATTCTTGCAAGACCGAGAAGCTTTTCCCTCTGCGATGCACTTTCGGTCATAAGTGAAGTGATGCCCCAGATGGGGATGTCACCTGCAGTGTAGGTCATACCCCAAAGGATGTATGAAACTGCAGCCCAACCGATAATTAGTGCATTTTTTGTGGCAGAATTGTCGCCCGAATACTGACCGTTAACAAAGGTCAGGAAGGTGGTTATCATAACGATACCGGGAACAAAGAAGAGATAAGGACGGCATTTGCCCCACTTGCTTCTTGTTCTGTCTACGATTGTACCCATCATGGGGTCATTGATTGCGTCCCAGATTCTTGCAATGCCCATAATTACGCTGATAGCAGCTGCAGGAATAAAGATAACGCTCTGGAAATAGAAGGTCATACCTGTTGCTATGATGTTATAGATAACGTTCTGACCCATAAGACCAAGCAGGTACATATTCCTTTCCTTATTTGTGTAAGTGTTCATTTTTTTGTTTCCTCCGTTTCTTAGCAGAAAATCTGCTTTCACTTAACAGAACAATTATACCACACTTTTGAAATTTTGGAGATAGAAAATATGACCTGATATTTGTGCGTTTTGACGAAAAATTGAAAAAATCTTCAGTGAACCACTTGACTTTTCGCTTGAAATGAGTATTATTATAGTGTATTAGTTAGTTATAACTAACTACTTTTTTGAAGATGCAGTTAGTCAAGACTAATTCTGCATCATAGATTTGAAGGAGGTTTTCTTATGAAAACTCTTAAAGATGTGAGAATAGGGGAAACTGTAAAGGTAGTAAAGCTTCACGGTGAAGGTCCTGTTAAGAGAAGAATTATGGATATGGGCATAACTAAAAATGTTACAATTTTTGTGCGTAAGGCTGCGCCCTTAGGTGACCCTATTGAAATTAAGGTGCGAGGTTATGAGCTTTCACTCAGAAAAGCTGACGCACAGATGATAGAAGTAGAATAAATGCAGTTCCTTCCGTCACACTGTGTGTGACACCTTTCTATGAACGGAAAGGCATTTGCAAAATGAAAAAATAACCGACAAATCGTTCTGCAATTTTTTTCGATTTATCATTTCAAAAAAACTTTGCCATGTTTGTGTTTTTCACTTTGGTTGAATGCATATAAAAGTTAACAAGCAGGTTAATACGGATAGAATCGGAACAAAATTACCCGACATTTTGTACTTACAAAGAATTTTTCGGAGGTAAAAATGAGTTTAAAAATAGCTCTTGCAGGTAACCCCAACAGCGGAAAGACAACACTTTTCAATGCTCTTACGGGGTCAAATCAGTATGTGGGCAACTGGCCCGGTGTTACTGTTGAAAAAAAGGAAGGCAAGCTTAAAAAGGACAGTGACGTAATTGTAACCGACCTTCCCGGAATTTATTCCCTTTCGCCCTACACTCTTGAAGAGGTGGTTGCGAGAAACTATCTTATTATTGAACGTCCCGATGCAATTTTAAACATTGTTGACGGAACAAATCTTGAAAGAAACCTTTATCTTACAACACAGCTTATTGAAATCGGTGTTCCTGTTATAATCGCTATCAATATGATGGATATCGTCAGAAAAAACGGCGACGAAATCAATATAGAAAAGCTCAGTGTTGAGCTTGGCTGTCCTATAGTTGAAATTTCAGCACTCAAAAACGACGGTATCGAAAAGGCTGCGGAAATTGCAGTTGAAAAAGCAAAAGAGGGAAAATCCGTTCCTCCCGTGCTTTTCAGCGGAGCAGTTGAACACGCTCTTGCTCATATTGAAGAGGCAACCGTTCATCATATGCCTGAAGATCAGCAACGTTGGTACTCTGTAAAAATCTTTGAAAGAGATCAAAGAGTTATTGAAAAGCTGGGTATCGACCCTGCTGTGCGTGAGCACATTGAAGTGGATATAAAGCGAGTTGAAGATAAGTTCGACGACGATGCAGAAAGCATTATCACAAACGACAGATATGTTTACATAGAAGAGCTTATGAAAACCTGCTATAAGAGAAAGAACGCAGGAAAGCTCACAATCTCCGACAGAATTGACAATATCGTAACCAACAAATTCCTTGCCCTTCCCATTTTTGTGGGCATTATGTGGTTTGTATACTACCTTTCAATCGGTTCAATCGGCGACTGGACCGTTGGATTTATGAACGACACCCTTTTCGGTGAAACGGTTATTCCTGCAGTGACAAATCTCCTCACTTCAATAGGCTGTGCTGAATGGCTTATCGGTCTTGTAGCTGACGGTATCGTAGGCGGTGTAGGTGCTGTTTTAGGCTTTGTGCCTCAGATGGTAATTCTCTTCTTCCTTCTCTCAATTCTTGAGGACTGCGGATATATGTCGAGAATTGCCTTCATTATGGACAGACTTTTCAGAAGACTCGGCCTTTCGGGAAAAAGCTTTATTCCTATGCTTGTTGCAACGGGCTGCGGTGTTCCCGGTATTATGGCTTCAAGAACAATTGAGCAGGACCGTGACCGCAAAATGACAATTATGACTACGGGCTTTATTCCCTGCGGTGCAAAGATGCCCATTGTCAGTATGATTGCCGGTGCTCTTTTCGGTGGCAGTGCATGGGTAGCAACCTCAGCTTACTTTCTTGGAATCGGTGCAGTAATCATTTCAGGCCTTATTCTTAAAAAGACAAAGCCCTTCAGAGGTGACCCTGCTCCCTTTGTTATGGAGCTTCCCTCATACCACGCTCCCGTTATGGGTAACATTTTCAGAACCACATGGGAAAGAGGCTGGTCCTTCGTTAAACGTGCAGGTACGGTTATTCTTGCAGCAAGTGTAATTATCTGGGTGCTTAACAGCCTTTCATTTGAGGGCGGCTTCCACTATATTACCGAAGAAAACGGTGGTGCTTCAATCCTTGAATTCCTCGGCTCGCTTATTGCATGGCTCTTCAAGCCCTTAGGCTTTGGCACATGGCAGGCTGCAGTTGCAACTCTTTTAGGTCTTGTTGCAAAGGAAGAGGTTGTAGGCGTATTCGGTTCACTTACATCAATGGCTGACGCTGACCTTGCCTTTGAGCTTGTTGACTCAATGAACTCAGAAAGACTTGCTCTTATCGGTCAGGAAATCTTCGGCGGCAGTAAGCTTTCAGGCTTCTCATTTATGATATTCAATCTTCTTTGTGCTCCTTGCTTTGCTGCTATGGGTGCAATCAGACGTGAAATGAACAATGCAAAGTGGACTGCAGGTACAATCTCGTATATGTGTGTTTTTGCTTACTCAATTTCACTTATGGTTTACCAGTTCGGCTCATGGTTCAACGGTGAAGGAAATATTTTGGGAATACTTGCAGCAGCAGTTGTGCTTGTAGCTTTCATTTATCTTCTTTTCAGAAAGAATAAAAACGAATCAGGCGTTATTTCAGAAAACCGCTTTGCTGTGAAATAATAAAAAAAGGAGGGGTAAAATGAACCCACCCACAATAATTATCAGTCTTATAATTCTGGCAGTTGTTGTCGGAATAATAGTAAACGAAGTAAAAAAGAAAAAAAGAGGGGAGAGTTCATGCTCCTGCGGTTGTGGTGGCTGTGCCTTTAAGGATACCTGCCATAAACCGAAAGAACAGTAAAAAAACAGAGGTGCGTTATGGTTAAGCTAAGCTGTCCTGTGTGCTCAGAGCCCCTTGAGCTTTCTGACAGAACCTACAGATGTAAAAACAACCACTGCTTTGATAAGGCAAAAGAGGGCTATGTCAATCTCCTTACGGGAAAGCATAAGGACGGCTCACTTATCGGTGACAACAGAGAAATGGCTCAGTCAAGAAAGGCTTTTCTTGAAAAGGGATACTTCAGTGCTCTTAAGGATTTTCTCTCTTCTTACATAAAGGAAAACACTGCTGAAAATGCAGTTGTTGCCGATATCTGCTGTGGTGAGGGCTATTACTCATACTGCATAAAGAGCGAAACCGGCAGAGAGGTTTGCGGCTTTGATATTTCAAAGGAAATGGTTCGTCTTGCTGCAAAGAGAAAAAATGTGGGCACCTACTTTGTTGCAAACCTTTCAAAAATTCCTCTTGCAGAAAACAGTATAGACCTTGCCTTTCACCTTTTTGCACCCTTTCACGAAAAGGAGATAAGCCGTATTCTCAAAGACAAAGGTGTGGTAATAACCGTTGTTGCAGGTGAAAATCACCTTTTTGAACTGAAGGAAGTTCTTTACGATACCCCATATAAAAACGACGGCAATCCACCGCCTACGGAAAATCTGAAGCTTATTCATAAGGAGAATATCACTGCAAAGGTGCTTCTTAAAAGTGCAGAGGATATTGACGCACTTTTCAGAATGACCCCATATTACTACCACACCAAGCCCGAGGATAAGGCTAAGCTGAAGGGCCTCAAAAAGCTTGAGGTTACCTTGGATTTTGCAGTGTACTGCTTTGAAAAATGCAAAATGCAAAATGCAAAATGCAAAATTGACTGACGAAATGGGATAACAACGTAGGGACACGGCGTAACCTGTCCGTCAACCAACCGTCATAACAAATTAAATAATTGCCGTAGGGGCGCCCACATTGGGCGTCCGTTTTTTTAAGAGTTGAGATATGAGTCTTAATAAAAAATCACCGTGAAAACTCACGGTGATATTTTTTGTAGTTAAAACCTTGACAGCTTACCAGTAACAACATCAGGGAAGTCTGTGATAATTCCGTCAACGCCAAGGTCAATCATTCTGTCGATATCCTTTTCCTTGTTGACTGTCCAGGGGTTAACCATAATGCCTGCATTGTGGGCATTCTTGACATACTTTTCATCCACAAGCATATGGAAGGGGTGAAGGGCATCTGCACCGATTTCTTTTGCGAAGGCAACGGGCTTATATGCCATCTTGAAGAAAATCATATGGTTGGGAGCATAAAGGAAGCCTGTCTTGCAGTTTTTGTCAAGCTTCTTAGCTTCAACAAGGAGCTTGGGGTCAAAGGAAGAAATGAGAAGCTTATCGAAAAGACCGTGCTCCTTAACAGCCTTAAGTGTTTCCCTTACAATTGCAGTTTCAGCTTCCTTGGGACTTTTGATTTCAATGTTGAGAACAGTAATATCTGTTGTTTCGATGAATGAGAGGAATTCGTCAATTGTGGGGATTTCTGTGCCTCTGAACTTGTCTGAGAAGTACTTGCCGAAATCATAGCCTTTAAGGTCAGCGAGAGTTTTTTTCGCAATTTCACCGCAACCGTCTGAGGTTTCGTCAATTGTGTAGTTGTGGCAGAGAACGATTTTGCCGTCCTTTGTGATATGTACGTCTGTTTCAAAACCGTCTGCACCGAGGGAATAGCCCTTTTCAAAAGCGGGAAGAGTGTTCTGAGGAGCGTATCTGTTGGCACCTCTGTGAGAAATTACAAGACTTTTAGCCATTTTTTTCACCTTTTCCTGTAAATTTTTGATATCTATACTACTATAACACCAAACATTATAAAAATCAATAAAAATTTTTTCAGCCTGAGAAGAGTAATAATTCTTAATATGCCTGAAAACAGTTGCCGTTTGAGAAAAAGTGTGATAAAATATATCAAATATAATTAATTTACGGGAGAAGAAAAAATGAACGACAGAACAAAATTTATTCAGAAATCAGTTTACCGTGCAAGTCTTATAGTCTACATACTGGCTACGATTGCCGGCTGGTTCGGTATTTCACCGGCAAACACAACAATCAGAATTGACAAGCTTTCACTCCGGCAGGAAATCACCGGTTGGGGCACATCAGCCTGCTGGTGGGGTCAGGTTGCAGGTAAAAGCGAAAACGCTGAAGAGCTTACAAAGCTCCTTTTCAGTGAAGAGGGCTTAGGTCTCAATATCTTCCGTTACAACGTGGGTGCAGGCGAAAAAGAGAATCCAAACTCAAGACTTGACCGTAACTCATGGAGAAGCAGCGAAAGCTTCCTTGTGTATAACGAAGAAACAAAGACTTATGAATACGACTGGAATCAGGACGAGGCTGCAAGAAAAATTCTCGACCTTGCTTTAAGCTACGGCTGTGTTGATACCGTTGTGCTTTTTGCTAATTCACCTCACTATTCAATGACTGTTTCAGGTCAGGCTTCGGGTGGCTTTACCGATAGTCAGAGCAATCTCAGAGAGGACTGCTACGACGATTTTGTGGACTACTTCCTTGATATCACCGAGCACTTTATTGAAATGGGCGTGCCCGTAAAGTACATCAGCCCCATTAACGAGCCTCAGTGGGCTTGGGGTGGTTCATGGGTAGGTCAGGAAGGCTGTCACTACGAAATCCCCGAGGTTGTAGCTCTTGCAAAAATGTTTGCTGCTGAAATCAAGGAGAGAGACCTTGACGTCAAGCTTTCTCTTGCTGAAAGCGGCCAGGTAGGCGACCACGCTCTGGACTGTGCAGATTTACTTATGGCTGAAAAAGACGTTGCTGAGGTTATGGGCACCTATGCTTACCACAGCTACTGGACAGACGACATTCACCTTAAAAAGGCTTTCGGCGATTATCTTCAGAAAAAGTATCCTCTTATGGATGTTGAAATGAGCGAATGGTGTGAGCTTCCCTGTGAGCATACTATCGACTCAATTGAAGCAGGTCTTATTATGGCTCGTACAATCAGCGAGGATATGGCTCTTACAGGCTGTAACTCATGGAGCAGCTGGGTAGCAGTAAACGAAGGCGATGAAAAGGCCGACTCAATGATTGGTGCTAATTTCGATTGCAGTAAATTCGAAATTTCAAAGAGATACTACGCAATGGGACATTATTCAAAGTTTATTCCCGTTGGCAGCCATATGGTTGATTGCGATATCACCATCCCTGATGTTAAATCAGAAAAAGCCTGGTGGAAGCAGTGGATTGGCGACAAGGAATACAACGTTTATCTCACAACCAATAAAATGAACGTTTCCTGCTATAAAACACCCGACGGCGACTATGTTGCAGTTATTGTAAATGAAGGCTGCGACAAAAAAGTAAAGTTCAATATGCTCGGCTACGATATGAGCGTTTATACAACCGACAGCGAAAAGAACCTTGAGCTTACATACGAAGCCAAGGGACACAAGAAAGTAAGCATTTCTGAAAACAGTATTACAACTATTGTTTTTGAAAGATAAAAAGCTCTGTACACTCAGATGAGTGATTTTATATAAGTTCAGGATGCAAGCTATTAAATGCAAAATGCAAAATGCAGAATGCAAAATAAAGGGTCCCTTCGGTCCGATTGTATCCGTTTACAAGAACTGCTTAACCTCAATATTCATTCCGCCAAAAGCAGAAAGATAAATTTGGCAGGTAAAGTTTATCTCATTCAGATATGTAAAGGTGGATAAAATCAACTCATACCCCATTTTATCACCGATAAATTCTGCAGACTATAGCTATCCGTTTGCAGAAGAGTAAACCTGCGACCACAATTTTGCATTTTGCATTTTGCACTTTGCATTTGTGTAAAATCAACCACATATTGTGACATAGCTAAATAAAAAGCAGACACAGAGGTGAAAAAACTTGAAAAAGCATATGCAGAATGCGGTGATTTTTCTGCTTGTCATTTTAATATTAATAATGACATCTGTTGTGTCACTGCTTTGCTATATCTGCTTTTTTGATAAAGATACCACTAATATGGGTGCTGAACTTCAGAAACAGGAATATGCCGAATATACGGAATATGACCCTACAGAAATCAACATAAAACCTCTCGGAAGAACAAGCTACTCCGGCGGAAAAAGATATGTCTCTATGTCGGGAGCAGGAATTGAATTTTTCTGTAAGGGCAGTTATGTTACCTTTGATTTGTGCGGTGTTTACAACGATTATCAGACATCTACGCAAAAGGCGAGAGTAGGCGTTTATCTTGACGGTGTACTCGTTATGGACGAGATTGTGGACTACGAAAAGGTTAAGCACCGTCTTGATATAAGTGCGTATACTGAGGGCGTAACTGTAAGAATAATGAAGCTTTCCGAAGCGCAGTTTTCAAGCTTTGCCGTAGGAAAAATCGGTGTTTACAGCTCATACAATATTGTGCCCACTGCCGAAAAACGGCTTAAAATTGAGTTTATCGGCGATTCAATAACCTGTGGCTACGGTCTTGACGAAAGCCCTGAGTATTATTATTTCACCACTGCAACTGAGAATTTTTCAAAGACCTATGCCTTCTTTACTGCTGAGCATTTCGGTGCTGATTTTTCTGCTGTTGCCTTTTCCGGCTATGGAGTTTATTCAGGCTTTACTCAGGGGGTCAGAAACAGCGAGGATATAATTTCAAAGCACTATCTTAAGTCGGCTCTTGTGCCCTATGAGGAGCATTTATGGGACTTTACAAAGACAGAAAACAATCTTGTTGTGATAAATCTCGGTACAAACGATGCATCTTACTGCTCTCAAAGCTATACGGGCAGACAGAATTTTACCTCAGCTTATGTGGAGCTTTTAAAAACCGTAAGAGAAAAGAATCCCACAGCCTATATTCTCTGCATCTTAGGGGATATGAACAATTCTCTTTATCCCTGCATTGAAGAGGCAGTAAGACTTTATTCAAACGAGATGTGGGACAGTGCCGTTTCTGCGGCAACCGTTACCTTTGATATGGGTAATACAGACATAGTTGTAGACGGCCATCCGGGTGTACTTGCAAACCGAAGAGCTGCAACTGACCTTATAGAAATCATAACAAAACTTATTAACGAGGATAAAATTATAATTTAGTGATACGGCAAAAGGGGGAGTATAAGTGAAAGATATATTTATGTTTTCTTTCAATGCAGTTATGCCTATACTTCTTATGATGATGCTTGGTTACTTCCTTAAAAGTGTGCATTTTGCAGACGAGGTTTTCTTCAAAAAAGCCAACACTCTTGTGTTCAAGGTGTTTCTGCCGGTACTCCTTTTTGTCAACGTATACGATATTGAAAGCCTTTCTGCAGTTAACTGGAGAGCAGTTGTTTATACCCTTCTGATTGTTCTTGTGCTCTGCAGTCTGGGACTTGTTCTTACAAAGCTCTTGTTTAAAACAAGAAGCAAAATCGGCCCTCTTTGCCAGTGCAGCTTCCGTTCAAACTACGCAATAATAGGAATACCTCTTGCTGAAACCTTGGGTGGCAGTGCAGGTGTAGGCTTTGCCTGTGTGCTTTCTGCTGCAGCAATTCCTCTTTTCAATATCCTTGCAGTAATTATTCTCTCTCATTATTCCGGAGAAAAGCACACTGCTTCAATTAAGGCGACAATCAAAAAAACAGCCACCAACCCGCTAATAATCGGTGTACTTCTCGGTGTGCTTGTTCTTTTTGTGCGTTCGGTTCTTCCCTTAAAAGCTGACGGTGAAATAATTTTTTCCATAGCGAGAGATATGCCTCCCTTTTATTCGGCACTTAAAACAATTGCAAAGGGCACAACACCTCTTGCACTTATAGTGCTCGGTGCAAGATTTGACTTTTCGAGAGTTTCCTCACTGCTTGGTGAAATTACCTTTGGCACCCTTATGCGTCTTGTTTTAGCACCTCTTGTGGGTATCGGTACGGGTATCCTTCTTTCTGAAAATACTTCACTGCTTAGTCTTACGGCAACAGAGTACCCGGCACTTATCTCACTTTTTGCAAGTCCCATTGCGGTTTCAAGTGCTGTTATGGTAGGCGAAATCGGCGGTGACGAACAGCTTGCAGGTCAGCTTGTGGTGTGGACAAGCGTGTTTTCAATGTTTACAATGTTCGGAACAATCTTCATAATGAAAAGCTTTGGATTTATATAAATGCAGAACGCAGAACGACTGACGTTACAATTGACCGACAGAAACAAAAAACTTGTCGCCCCTGAAAGGGGAGATGTCAACAAGGTTGACAGAGGGGTAAAAAGCTGTCATTCCAAGGCAAAGCCGAGGAATCTTAAAAAGATTCTTCACTGCGTTCAGAATGACATAATACCGTAGGGACACGGCG
>JAZSQU010000022.1:0-9658 GCA_045538095.1 Acutalibacteraceae bacterium
CCCGGAAGCAGGTGCTGCAGGTCAGTTTGTAATCGAACCCATGCTGGGTCAGATGTCCAAAATGGCAGACGCTACCATGATGATTAAATATATTATTCACAACACCGCATTGAAGTACGGCAAGGTAGTAACCTTTATGCCCAAGCCCATTTACGGTGAAGCAGGCAGCGGTATGCACGTTCACATGATTCTTTTCAAAGACGGTCAGCCCGTATTCTCCGACGATAACGGTTATTCACACCTCAGCGAAACAGCTCATTATTTCATCGGCGGTCTTCTTAAGCACATCGGTTCACTTTGCGCTATTACCAATCCCAGCACAAACTCATTCAAACGCCTTGTTCCCGGCTTTGAAGCTCCTGTAACTGTTGGCTATGCAACATCAAACAGAAGTGCTGTTATCCGTATTCCTGCTTATGCAAAGAGTCCTGACAAGCGCCGTTTTGAGCTTCGTAACCCCGATGCTACCTGCAACCCCTATTTCTGCTATGCAGCAATCCTTATGGCAGGTCTTGACGGTATCAAGAACAAGATTGATCCCCACGCAAACGGTTGGGGTCCCTACGATATGAACCTCTACAATCTTCCCGAAGAAGAAAAAGCAAAGCTTCAGGGCCTTCCCGTATCTCTTGAAGAGGCTCTTGATTGCCTTGAAAAAGACTACGCATACCTTACAGAAGGCGGAGTATTCCCTGAAGAGCTTATCAAAAACTTTATCAAAACAAAGCGCGCTGAGTGCAGACAGCTTGCTGCTATTCCTCATCCCGCTGAATTCGATAAGTACTATAATCTGTAATTTTACTTTTCAGTTCAAATCCCTGTTCACAAACGGACAGGGATTTTTCTTTTGGTTGACACGCTTGCTTTAACTTGCTATAATTGAACCATAAATCACCACGAAGGAGAATTAATATGACGAAAATAGTATCATTCTTTATGGCTTTGCAGTTTGCACTGCTTTCATTTCTGGGAATACCCTTTAATGCCCCCGACCTTGAGCCTCTGGAACAAAACGAAGTTACTCTGAGTGAGGAACAGACAGAGCTTTTTGAAAAGATATTCGAAAGCGAAACACAGTGGCTTGCGTCACTACAGCTTTCGAACGGTGCAATTCCTATGACGTATTCAGCAAACGGCAAGCTGACTATGAATCCTTATTTTGCTGATTTTGCAGCGCTTGCTTTGCTTGATGATGCTGAGAAATATGCCGATAATGTAAAAGCTTATATGGATTGGCATTTTGCTCACCTTAACACTGCTGAAGAGGATTTTGGCGGCCTTGACGGCACAATCTATGACTATGTAATTACGATGAAAGACGGCAGAATTGAAAGCGAAGTGGTGTCCACTCCCGAAAATGCAGATTCATATGATACAACCGATTCCTATGCGGCAACATTCCTGACGGTTGTGCACAAGTATTTCAGTAAAACGGGTGACAGCGATTATATTCTTGACAATGCTCAGGATATCAGGAGAATTACAAACGTTATGTTTGCAACCCTGCAGAACGGTCTTACTTATGCAAAGCACAACCACAGAGTAAAATATCTTATGGATAACTGTGAGGTATATGAGGGTGCCGTTGCAGCAACGGGACTTTTTGAAGAGATAGTGCAGAGAGGTAAAACAGAATACACTGATATGCGTGATGACTGCAGTCGCCTTATCGGTACTGTCAAGAAAAATATAGACAGAAAGCTCTGGAATTATGTGGGTGGATACTATCGTCCGGGAATAACGGCTTATGTCAGAATACCTACGAAGATTTTCAGCTGGAAAACCTACTATCCTCAGGCAACTTCTCAGCTTTTCCCCATTATCTGCGGTGTAATTGAGCCAAATACTCAGAGAGCAAGAAACCTCTATGAGAAGTTTTCTGAGACTTACCACTGGGAAGCTTTTGAGTATCCCGATGATTTCTATTGGGGTGCAAATGTTCAGGCTGCTGCTATTATGGGCGATGTTGACAGTGTGACTGAATATATGGAAAACTATCTGCCGCTTACAGAAAAACACAGCTGGCCGCTTTATAATATGGACGGAGCAAGGGTTGCTATGGCGGCGCACATGATGCTTGAAAAAATTAAATAAAAAAAGGGCTCCACGGAAGTGCATTGCCGTGGAGTTTTTATCTGTGTTCAATTATTTGTTGCCCTGAAAAAGCTTAACAAGAAAGTCAAACATAGCCTTTATAAAGTTTATGATCTTTTGAAGGGGAGTGAGCTTAACGGGCGTTTCATATACAGTTTCGTCCTTTGAAAGGGTTTCGGTTTCATAATCGAAAATCATAAAACGTGAAAGAGCCTCGTAATTGTCAACGGTTGCCTCTGCTTCACCGTAAAGAAGTCCGATGTGAAGGGGTACTGTAATGTCTGTTCTGCCGTGCTTGATGTTCTTGATGAACCAGGTCTTTTCAGGGAAGAGGCAGGTTGAAGCGTCAATAGTTCTGTCCGGTGAAATAAGACTCATATCCTTGTTCTTGAGATAGTTTTCGTCGAAGCTTTTGCCTATTTCTGTTGTTGTTGCACCAAGTGAGGTGTGGCAGGTGTCAATAACTGTGTCTGTAAGTGAATTCCAAGAGGGTGATACGGGAAGAGCTGAGTAGCCGTATCTTGAAATTACCGCAATTCTGCCGACTTCATCAAAGTCAAGAAGGGTCTGCTTTTTGTTTGCTCTCACCTTTGTGTTGTAAAGATCAATTTTTTCTTTGATAGCTGCGTATTCATCGCCGATGCAGTGGAAGGTGAAAACATTCTGCATAGCCTTTTCTATAAGGCTGTCGGGTGTCATCGCCCAGACTGTAGGCCAGTAAACGAAAAGAGGTACAAGAGTTTCTTTATAGAGTACGGGAGCCATCTGGCTGAGAAGTTCATTGAGAAAACCGCCGATTGCGCCGTGCATACCTGAAAGCTCAAGCACATCAATAATGCTGTCGGCAAATTCTTCATACTCGGTTTCACCCATAAGGTCGTGAAGGAAGTTGAGAAGTGCGCCACCGGCAAACTCCGTGTTGCCGCAAAGAAGCTCGCCTATGTAATTGATACCGTTAAGTGCAGGTGAATCGAAAACAATACCCGCGATTTTTTCGTTGCCGTAAAGTGAAAGGTAAGTTGTTGCAATTACACTGCCAAGAGAGTGGCAACGGAGAGTTACTTGACTGCAGCCCGAGCTTTCAAGAATGTAGTCAATGTAACTGCTTAAATCTTCTGTAATTGCAAGTGGGTCGCCTCGCCAGTCATATTCAAAATCTACCTGAGAGTACTTGTTAATGTGTGAAGCAGCAGGGTAGGGCATATATGCGCCTGAGTTGCCCTTTGCTGTGCCGTCGGGATTGTTGAAGTAATCGCCGAAAGCATAGTTTATAATGCTGCAAAGCTCGTGAGCTACCTTTTCGCTGTCTCCGTCAATAATGTAAGAGCCGATTGCAGGAACAAGCTTTGCTTTTACAAGTTCGGTAAGCTCGTCGGAAGAGGGTGCTTTAATCTTTGTTGAGGGGTCGTTTTTGTCGGTGCAGATGGTTGAACCGAGAAAGCCCGAAACATAAATTGAAGGGCATACAGGTGCTGCAGTGCTTTCAGCAAAAGCAGGAATCGCCAGAGTGAAAATAAGCACTAGGCTTAAAGTGAAACTGAGAATCTTTTTCATTAGTTGTAAACTCCTTTTTACTTCATAAATGCTTAACAAAATAAATATACCATATTTATCTGAAAACTGCAATATGTAAACAAATTTTTACGATTAGTTTTATTTGGTGATTTAAATAAAAATTTTCATTTTTAGGTTGAGAAATTCAGCAGAATGTGTTAAACTTGTTATAGGTGTATTCTAAAATAAATTAAAAGGAGAGTGGTATGAAATGAGCGAAGGAAACAACAGCTCAAAAACAGGCAAAGTAAAAAGCCTTTTTACCGAAATTAAAACCCACTGGAAAACACCCGCTGAAGGTAAATATGTTCCATACAGAGAGTATAAGGACATATTTTTAGGCGTCGGCTCAAACTACACAGGTTCCAAAATACTCGAAAGCATCGGCTTCTGGGCAACTTGTTACCTTTTTATGTATCACTATAAGCTGCCCTATCTTACCTTCTCGTTTATCGGCATTATCAATATGCCTCTTAACTACATCTGGACTCTTATCGGTTGGATTATCAATGACAATCTGGGATTCCTTCCGAAAAAGACCGAAAGAAAATTCTACGGGCTTTATTTCTCGCTTATAATCATAGGTCTGGGAATGATTATTATAGACTTCCCATTCCTTGCAAACTCAACCAATCCCCTTATTGCCTATCTCAACAACATGGAAAGTATCGGTATCAATGCTGCTTCTGCGCTGAAGATTCTCGGTACGCATATTCTCTGGAACGGTTGGGCAGGTTCAAGAAACATCTTCTGGAGAAAGAAGCTTATTCCGAAATTCGGCAGATACAAGTACTCACTTTACTGTGATGTTATTCCCAAGTGCATTATGGTAATTCTTGTCGGTTGGCTTCCTCTTTACGAAATTCCTGATATGGTTACAAGAGTATGGGCTGCAAACCTTCTGTTTGCTTGCTTCAGCATTTTCGGCTTTGGTAACAACCTTGAAACTCTTTCAAAGACCATCAGCCCCAATATGGAAGAAAGACTTCTTGTAAGAACATATCCCGTTAAGCTTTCCCACTTTGTACATACAATCGTTTCAATTATTATCCCCATCGTGGCTGACTCACTCAAGGACGAATGGGCAGACATCAACCTTTACCGTTGGGTATATCCCATCGCTTTCATTGTTCCTGCTGTTATTACAATGTTTTATGCAGGCAGAATCAAGGAAAGAATTCCTCAGCCTCCTCTTGAAAAGAAGGTTCAGATCAACTTCTGGGACGGTATGTTCGGTGTTCTCAGAAACAAGTATCTGCTTATCAACACAGTTGTAGGTCTTATTGACTCACTTGGTAACGGTATGCTTGCAATTACAACCATACTTTACCTTTACACCTTCCGACTTGCAGGTCTGCCTTATACGATTATCGTTAACCTGATTTCATTTGCAGGCACTCCGCCCGATTTATGCTCACCCTATTTCCTTAAGAGATTTGACTATAAGCAGATTATGATTTTCTATCAGCTGACCCGTGCTCTCGGTAATGCACTTATGGTTGCTGCCTTCTGGTTCTGCGGTGATAACGTTCATATCTGCGGTGTAGTATGTATTATTGTTATGTTCCTTATGGAAATGACAAAGACAATTCCCACAACTGCAGGTCACGATATGGGAACACGTATCGGTGACTATCAGATGTATCTTTCAGGTGAAAGACTTGAAAGCTTTGCAGGTGTATTCGGCTGGTTCACAGGCCCCATCACCTCATTTGTAGGACTTATTATCCCGCTTCTTCTTCTCAAATACGGCTTCAACAGTAACTGGGACGTTCTTTACATCGACAGTGCACGTTTCAAGATTATTGCCGTGCCCCTCATTATTGACATCATCGGCTACGTTCTTATGACCATTCCCTATTTCTTCTGGGATTACGACAATGTCAAGCAAGCAAAGGTTATTCAGGTGCTTCAGCGTCGTGCCGAAGTAACAGAGAAAAAAGCCGAAGAGCAGGGCGAAACTGTCAGCGGCGGCTTTGTAGGATAAGGGGGTAGAGATCATGAAAGACAAAAATGAAAAAGTTTTTAAAGGCATGACGGCTCCCGTCGACATAAAGCTCGACATCCCTGAGGATGAAATCTGGACTTATAAAATTGACGGACTTGCAGAGCCTCACATCAACAAACCTTTTGAAAAATTCGCACTTAAAAAAGTTATTTTCACCGTGCTTATTCTTATTGCGGTAGGACTTTCAATGTACTTCAGTGTAAGAGTTGTAAGCCGTGTACCTTTTGAGTATAACGAAGCAGGTGACGGCACTTATGAATTCACCAAATTCAACAACACCGGCTATATCGGTCATCTTGATATCGACTACGCAGTTGAAATTGTATATGATTCAGAAAATCCGGATGCTTCAACAAACTTCACCCTTAAAAAGGATGAAAGCAAACCCATTTCGAAAATTCCTCAGTTCTGCTTTAACTGTGATGAAAAGGTTGAAACAGTTTACATCGGCAAGAATGTTAAGGAAATTGACGGCAAAGCGTTTTTCACCTGCCGTGCTCTTAAGCAGATTATCGTTGACGACGAAAACGAATATTACTGCGATATTGACGGTGTTCTTTACAACAAGGATAAAACAGAAATCATCTGCTATCCCATGAACCATCCGCAGCATCTCCGTGAAAAGTTCGGATACAACGATACAATCTGGGCAGACAATGAAAACAACCTTGAGTTCCGTGCAAGATATGAGGCTGACGTTCTTACCTATGTTCTTCCCTCAACGGTTGAAACAATCGGCGAGCTTGCGTTCTATGACCTTCCTCTTGCGGCACTCTATATGCCTGAAGGTCTCAAGAGAATTGAAACAATGGCAATCACCAAAAACTGGTGGCTCACTGACATCTATTCTTACGAATCAAGCACAGCAGACGAAAATGAAACAGGTTTTTCTGCAATTGCAAAACTTGGCGGTGTTTACAAGTCACTTCCTGACGGACTCGAATACATCGGCTCAGATGCAATGAGCTATAACCGTGTATGTAATTATTTACGCATTCCCGCATCAATTAAAGAAATCGGTCACCACGCTTTCTGGGATACTGTAGAAAAAACTGACGGAGGCTTATCCGGCTATACTGTTATTCACATTTCAATGACCGAAGAAGAATTTGAAAATGTTGATGCAGGTAACAACTGGCTTCCTCAGTATGACAACGGTCTTCTTGACAAGAAGGTTGAACTTATCTTCGGTGAAGAAAAAGTGTACGACGAAGCTGTTACCTATACTGAAAAAGAGGACGGCACATTTGAACTCACAGCTGCAACCAACAGAGAAAACAAAAAAGAATTCAGCACTGAATCAGAAGGTAAGGTTGTAACTTCAATTGCACGTCATCCCTTTAAGTGGGATGAGAGCATTGAAACGGTTTACATCGGCAAGGATGTAAAAGAGCTTCGCGGTGAAGCTTTTGTAAACCTCCGTGCTCTTAAAGAATTCATTGTTGATGAAGAAAACGAAAGCTTCTGTGCAGTTGACGGTGTACTTTACACCAAGGATATGAAGACACTTCTCTGCTGTCCTAAGGCTTATGAAGGTGGCAAAACATTTATTGTTCCCGCAACAGTTGAAGTAATAAGCCGTTCAGCTCTCTCAGACTGCAGGTTCGAAGAGGTTCTGCTTCCCGAAGGACTTAAGAGAATTGAAGCTATGGCATTCCTCAAGGCTGAAAATCTTAAGGAAATCAATTCATATAAGGGTTCAAATACTTATGCATCTCTTCCCGAAGGTCTTGAATTCATCGGTCTTGACACATTTAACTATGCATCAGGTCTTACTTATCTCTACATTCCTTCATCGATCAAGGAAATCGGCGCATACAGCTTCTGCTACTGTGCAAAGGTTGACGAAGAAGGTAACAAGGTAGGCGTTACCGAGGTTAACGTTGCACTTTCCGCAGATGCATTCAAGAAGATTGCAGCAGGAGATCATTGGATTCCTGAATTCAGAAATGCTGAGAATGAAACCGCAACTGTAAACTACGGTGCCGAAAGAGCATAATTTAACAGTTCTTTTAACCTCTCACCTTGGTGTGAGAGGTTAAGTTTTTAAAGGAATTGTAAAATGTATTGATTAAACAGAAAAAATCTGCTAATATATAACGGAATAAATTTGTGAAGGAGCAGAAAAGATGAACAAGCAGTATACAATTAAGTATAAGTTCGGCGGCGAAGTTATTACTTCAAATGAAAAAGAAAACAATCTTTACCGTCTGGATGTTGTAGAAAAAGACAACAGATACACCGTTACAATTACTCCGAAGCGACCCTTTGAAATGGTTGATTTTTACGTTGAATTCCCTTATAGCTTCAAGGAAGGCGATAAGTTTTTCGGAAATGGCTATCAGTCATGGACAAAGTCAAAGGAATGGACAGAAAACGAAGTTATGCCCAGCGTTATCAAGCTTGCAAACATTTCTGAATACACAAAGGGTGTTGCAAGAAAAACAAGTGACGAGTGGATGATTAAGTACTCGGGCAAGAAGGGCGAATTCCATAGCCATTGCTACACATATGTAAGAAACGGCGAAAATGTTAAGCTCTGGGGTTCACTCAGTGAAAAAACAGGTTACACATATTTTAAAGTAAAGATGCAGGAAAACCGTTTCTACTTCTGCAAGGACCTTGAAGGTAAAATTCTTGACAGCGAGCTTCAGATTTTTGATATTGTTTACTTTGAAGGCACTTATGACGAAGTGTTTGATAACTACTTCGGAATGTGGAAAATGCCTGAAACAAGAAAGGGTGCAATGAGCGGTTATACCTCATGGTACAACTACTTCCAGGACATCAACGAAGAGATTATTCTCCGTGACCTTGATGCTCTTGATCCCTATAAAGATCAGGTTTCAATCTTCCAGATTGACGACGGTTACGAAACCTTCATCGGTGACTGGCTTGATCCCAACCCTGCAAAATTCCCGAACGGTATGAAATATATTGCTGACAAGGTTCACGAAAAGGGCTATAAGGCAGGCATCTGGCTTGCTCCCTTCAACTGTCAGAAGGTTTCGAGAATAGCCAAGGAGCATCCCGATTGGCTCATTAAAGACACAGACGGCAAGCCTATGGTAGGCTGTCTCGCTTGGGGCGGTGCTTACACCTTTGATATCTACAACGAAGAGGTAAGAGCTTACCTTAAGAAGGTGTTCGACGTAGTTCTCAACGAGTGGGGCTATGATATGGTTAAGCTTGACTTCCTTTACAGCCAGTGCATTAAGCCCAGACACGGTAAGAGCCGCGGTGAAATCATGTGCTATGCTATGGAATTCCTTCGTGAATGTGTAGGCGACAAGCTCTTCCTCGGTTGCGGTGTGCCTATTGGTCCTGCTCTCGGAATCTGTGACGCTTGCAGAATCAGCTGCGACGTTGACCTTATTTACAAGGGTCAGTTCTACAGCCGTATGCAGGTAAGCAACGAAATGCTCAGCGCAAGAAGCGCAATCAACAACTCCATTTTCCGTCGTCACCTTAACGGCAGAGCATGGATGAATGACCCCGACGTATTCTTCCTCAGAAAAGACAATCTCAGATTCAGCGACGAGCAGAAGTTCCTTCTTGGCAGAATCAACAACCTTTGCGGTAACGTTCTCTTCATTTCAGACAACGCAGCTGACTACGACAAGAAGACAGGCAAGCTCCTCAAGAAATTCTTTGAGAAGACTGATGAAAAGATTCTCTCAGCGGAATATATCCACAAGGATGTAATCAAGGTTGTTTCAGAGTATAAGGGTAAGAGAAAGTCAATTACATTCAATCTTGAAAAGGGTTGCATCTACTTTGATGAAAGCTGGAAGAAGCATTTCAAGAATCCCACAACCAAAGCAGGAAAAGGCAAGGTTCACCCGGCTATATAACGTAAGTAGGCTCTATAATAAATGTTGGGGTAACCAAAAGAGCCTACGAAAAAATAAAATAAAAAAAGTAGAGCATAATTGGTAAAAATCCGTTAAAATGGAATTGTCGAGAAACCATGAACGGAGGAACCAATATGCTCTACACACA
>JAZSQU010000064.1:0-14093 GCA_045538095.1 Acutalibacteraceae bacterium
GTAGCTAGGTGTTGTCTTCCTAAGACCGCTTGGCCTCCGACTTCAAAGTGTGAGTTTGTTTCAGAAAATATTTCTATTCCCAAAACAGGACCCAACTATAACGAACGCACGCAACGTGAGCCGACTTGTGCGCTTGAAGGTCTGCGTGTGCGTTACTGTTCCAATTGTGATTTCAGAGAAGAGAAGTCAATTGCCAAGACCAATCACAGCTTCAAGGAGCGAGTTGAAACCGAAGCCACTTGTGAGACTGACGGTGTAAAGGTTAAGTATTGCAACAATTGTACTTTTGAGGAAAAATTCTCTATTTCCAAAACAGGGCACAACTACAAAGAACGCACCGAACGTGAGCCGACTTGTGCTCTTGAAGGTCTGCGTGTTCGTTATTGTTCACAGTGCGATTTCAGGGAAGAAAAAGCGATTGCCAAAACCAGTCATAGCTTCAAGGAGCGAGTTGAAACCGAAGCTACCTGTGAAACCGACGGTGTAAAAGTCAGGTATTGCTCAAAGTGCGATTTTGTTTCTGAAAAGCTGTCCATTTCCAAAACAGGACACAACTACAAGGAACGCACTGAACGCGAACCTACTTGTGCTCTTGAAGGTCTGTGTGTTCGTTATTGTTCACAGTGCGATTTCAGGGAAGAAAAAGCGATTGCCAAAACCAGTCATAGCTTCAAAGAAAAGACCGAAAAAGAAGCCACTTGCACCACCGAGGGTGTTAAGGTAAAGTATTGCTCTAAATGTGATTTTAGAGAGGAAACTTCTATTCCAAAAACTAATCACAGTTTCAAAGAAAAGACCGAGAAAGAAGCCACTTGTACCACCAATGGTGTAAAAGTGAAATACTGCTCAAAATGTGATTTTAGGGAAGAATCCATCATTCCCCAAAAGGAACATTCTGTCAAGACCAAAACCGAAACTGCTGCAACTTGCACATCAGAAGGTCTTGCAATAAAATACTGTAGTAACTGCGATTTCAAGGAAGAATCTATCATTCCCAAGAAGGAGCACTCTGTCAAGACCAAAACCGAAACTGCTGCAACTTGCACAAGTGAAGGTCTTGCAATAAAATACTGTAGCAACTGCGATTTCAAGGAAGAATCCATCATTCCCAAAAAGGAGCACTCTGTCAAGTCGAAAACTGAAACTGCTGCAACCTGCACATCAGAAGGGCTTGCAATAAAATACTGTAGTAACTGCGATTTCAAGGAAGAATCCATCATTCCCAAGAAGGAACACTCTGTAAAGTCAAAAACCGAATCTGATGCAACCTGCACAAGTGAAGGCAAAGCGATAAAGTACTGTCAGAATTGCGACTACAGCGAGGAAACCATTATTCCCAAATCGGGTCACAATTACGAAGATAAGCTTAAAAAGGCTGCCTTTACCGACGACGGATACATCTATAAAGAATGCAAAAACTGTAAAGATATCAAGGATAAGACGGTAATTTCTGCAGTTTCGGAGTGCACTCTTTCAAAAGAAAGTTTTACTTACGACGGTAAAAAACACAAGGTCACTGCCACACTCAAGGACAAAAACGGAAAATCTGTAACGGACTTCAATTGTTTCGCTGACGAAGGCAAGGCTATCGGCAAATACAAGGTTACAGTTGAGCTTAAAGGCAACTACAGTGGCAAGAAAACTTTATATTACACTATCGTACCCGGCAACGTGACCGACATTAAGGCTGTTGTGATTTCTGATGAAGCTTCCCTTACTTTCAAGGGTGCAGACGGTGCTGACGGTTACAGAGTATACTATAAGAAAGGCAGCAAGCTGACAAGTCTCGGCACAACTACGAAGACCTCTTGCGCAATCAGCCTGCCCGAATGCGGAAAGACCTACACTCTCGTAATAAAGAGCTACAAAAAGGCAAGCGACACAACCCTTTGGTCAACGGGTGTTTCTGCAGAGATTACTACGGGGCCTGACGATGTCACAGGCATCAAGGTAAGCAGAACCTACTACAGTGTCAAGCTCAAGTGGGATAAGACGGCAACGGCTGACGGCTACAGAGTTTATGTCAGAATTGACGGCAAATACAAAATTCTCACCACTACCGAGAAAAACACCTACACCGTTTCTGCGCTGAAGTACGACACCAAGTACGATTTTGCAATCAAGGCTTATCGGAAAGCCAACGGTAAAACCTTATGGGGCAAGGTAACACAAAAATTTGTTACTACTCTCAGCGGTAAACCTGCGTCATTTTCTGCAAAGGAGTCATACCACACTGTGGACCTGAGTTGGCGGACTGTGACGGGTGCCGAGGGCTACAAGGTTTACGTTTACAACAGCAAAAAGAAAAAGTACACCACCCTCAAAGCAGTAAGTGCCAACAACTTTACTGTAGAGAACCTGAGCAGTGGTGCTACCTACAAATTTGCAGTTAAGCCCTACGCAAAAGACGGCAAGAAAGTCCGTTACGGTGAGCCCGTTTACCTGACCGTTACAACCAAGCTTAAAACCCCAGTCCTGACGGTAAAAGCCGTCTCAAACGGCAACACGGTTTCATGGAAAAAGGTAAGCGGTGCAACGGGTTATCAGATTTACTACTGCTACGAAAAGAACGGCAATTACAAAAAGCTGAAGACCACGGACAAGCTGAGTTTTGCCCACACCGGTGCATCAAAAAGTAAAACCTGCTACTACAAAGTAAGAGCCTATAAAACCGTAAGCGGCAAAACGGTTTACAGCAGTTTCAGTGCAGTCAAAAAGGTTGCCCGTTAAACGGATAGGCTGAAAAGTATTGACAAACTATTAACGGCAGTATATAATTAAGGTACAAAATACAAGGAGGAAAATATTATGTTTGACGAAAACGGTAACGTTGTAGAACCCGAATGGAGCATACTTATGTTCTGGGAGGATATTACGACTGCCCTGCAGTATCTCTGGATACTTATCAAGGCTATTTTCAATAGAGCATAAAAATTTAAGGTTGTCACCGTAGTTGGTGGCAACCTTTTTTGTATGCTGTTTTAATCTGAGATTTTCTTAGGGTACGGCTTTACTTCATCGGTTCTGTCGGTTAAATAGTCGAGGCTTGTTTTATAAAAATTGGCAAGAATAATGAGATTGTCGGTTGTTGGCATCAGTTCTCCTCTTTCATACTTTGAAAGTATACTCTGTGATATTCCCGTTTCCATTTGTACCTTGAGCTGAGTGTATTCATTGAGAATTCTTATCTTTTTTATGTTTTTCATGCCATCACCTCTATATTCAAATCTATCATATTTTATGCTTGACTTTCATAATTCTTTTGAATATAATAGTCATACAATGAATATTAACTGTATTTTTCACAAAAAATGGAGGATTTATTATGAAAAAAACGAAAAAGATTTTGATTTTGGTGTTGGCTGTGCTGATGTTGATATCGGCTGTGACAGTTATTTCCAATGCTGTTGATTACAAGGTTGGTGATATTATTCAGTTTGGTTCATATCCTCAAACAGAAGTGAAAGACGAAGCAACTATAAAAGCACTTAATGAATTAGCACCAACTTGGGAAAATTGGATAAACTATAGTTATTATAGCGGTGATGGTGATATTGGTTCCATGAAACAAGGAAATTGGATGAAGTATACTGATATCACATACAATGATATAAAATATAGAGGTGTCAAATTTACTCAGTACAGACCTCACTATACATATTCGTCTTCATCTGCAGAAAATTCATATCAAGATGACAATGGTTATTCTACAAACGTAGTTTATTGGTTCAAGTTTGAACCGTTGAATTGGAAAATACTCAATCCGAACACGGGGGTTGTTGTGTGCGAGACAATAATTGATTGTCAAGCTTATAGCAATACTATTTTTCATCAAAAGGGATTAGGTGCAGTATATAGCCATTTTAACGAAGTTGGTCATACAAATTATGCAAACGATTATGAAACAAGTTCAATCAGAAATTGGCTTAATAAAGATTTTTACTCCTATGCTTTTAACACAAGTGAACGTTCATTGATAAAAGAAACAACTATCAATAATAATAGTTACCATACATTGAATGGTAATAGTGGCTACGAAAAACTTGATAGCAACCAAACGACAGACAAAATATATCTCATTTCTTATGATGAAGCTATGAATAATAGTTTTGGATTTGCAGGTTTAGGTCATACAGAAACACGAACCTCCAAAAGTAGTGATTACGCAAAGTCACAAGGAATCAAAGTTTATACAAGTATAGCAGAGAAAGGTAATTCCCATTGGCATCTTCGCACTCCAGGATCACACTCAGATCGTGGCACAAGTGTTGGTTCAAGTGGTTATTTAAGTGCTGCTTTTGATATAGGAATAATCTCTGGAGTGAGACCAGCCTTAAACTTGAAAAGACTTAATGTTAACACACCTTGTGAACATGCAAATACAGTTAATCATAATCAAGTTAATTCAACCTGTATAGACATCGGATTCACAGCAGGGGTTTATTGTAATGACTGTGAAACATGGATTTTAGGCCATGAAACAATTGCTGTTGGAGAACATATCGATAATAATCAAGATGGTAAATGTGACTACTGTGGTTATGATGCAACAAAAGACTGCTCCTGCAACTGCCATAAAGGCGGCATAAGCGGCTTCTTCTTCAAAATCATCAACTTCTTTGAGAAACTCTTCGGCAAAAACAAAGTATGTGCGTGCGGAGTGAAGCACTAACCTGACAATTGTCATTCCGAGCTTGCCGAGGAATCTTTCAGGTAGATTTAAGATTCTTCACTTCGTTCAGAATGACAAACGTTGAAGTTTCGTCAGAATATAATCGGAGCGTAGCGTTACAATCATAAACCCTTAACCTTGCCGTCCCTGAAAGGGAAGGGGGACCGCTTGCGGTGGAAGGGTTTAACTCCACACTCCAAACTCCACTCTCAGCACTAAAAAAGCGGTAGGCACAAAACCTACCGCTTTTTGCTATGCTTTTTTGTTGGTCAAAACGGACCGTCGAGACGCCGGTCCCTACAAGATTTTTACACTCTTGCTACCATTTCACCGTAGAGCTCTTTTTCCTCTTTGATGAACTGTTCAATTGCTTCAACTGAAGGCATTGCTGCTGAGCATGAGTGTGCTGAAATAAGCATTGATGCTGAAGCTGTGCCGAATTCAAGGGCGTCAATCATTTCCCAGCCTTCAAGAAGACAGCGGATGAATGCGCTTGCGTAACCGTCGCCGCCGCCGAAGCCTTTCATAGCTTTTACGGGGAAGGGCTTGATTGAGTAGCTCTTGCCGTCGTTGGTGTAAGCAGTTGAGCCGTCCTTGCCGTGCTTGATAATAACAATCTTAGCGCCGTAGGACTGCCAAAGCTTTGCACTTTCTTCGTCGCTCTTGCAAACGCCTGTAATAGCCTCTGTAAGGTCATATTCCTCTCTTGAGCCGAGGATGATGTCTGCATTTCTTGCAACCATTGAGTAGTAAACTGAAATTTCATCAAAGCTCTTCCAGGTGTATGCACGGTAGTCAATGTCGAAAATTACAACTGTGCCGTTTTTCTTAGCAAGCATCATTGCCTTGAGCGCGGCCTCTCTTGAGGGACTCTGTGAAAGGGCTGTGCCTGAAATTACAATTGCCTTTGCTGATGCGATATATTCCTCACTGATTTCTGAGGGGTCAAGCATAAGGTCAGCAATACAATCTCTGTACATAAGAATGCTGCTTTCAGTGGGGCTTTTTATTTCTGTGAAGGTAAGACCCAGCTTTTCGCCGTTTTTCGCTCTGAAAATATTTGAGGTGTCAATGCCGTCTTTCTTGAAATAATCAACAACAAAGTCGCCGTGCTGATCGTCTGAAACCTTACCGATGAAACCAACCTTTTTGCCGAGTCTTGCAAGACCTACCGCAATATTTGCAGGTGAGCCACCAACGTACTTGTTGAAGTTGCAGCTTTCAGCAAGAGGTCTGTTCATATCTGTGGGGTTAAAGTCAATGGCAAGTCTGCCTATGGGGATTACGTCAAGGGGCTTTGATTCATCAAATTTTACGTACTGCATATATGTAGCTTCCTTTCAAATGAAGTTTTTCCGTTTGCTTATCTGATTATATCACAAATTTTCGGCTTTGCCAACAGAATAGAAAATTTCCATATGTTTTTTTGCGTTTTCATATGCACCCTCAATCTGTCTTACGTGCATATCGTAATAGCCTTTGATTTCACCTTTTTCATAGCCTTCCTTAACTTTTCTTTCGGCTGCTGCAAAGGTTGCCGTCGCAATATTTATCTTCTTGATTCCGCTCTGGTGGCAACGGATGAAATCCTCAGGTTCTATTCCCGTACCGCCGTGAAGCACAAGAGGCACACTCACCTTGTCGCGTACACTTTCGAGAATGTCAAATCTCAGCTGAGGCGCTTCCTTATAAAACCCGTGGGCGTTACCAATTGCAAGTGCAAGGGCGTCAACGCCTGTTCTCTCACTGAAAAGGAGTGCCTGCTCAGGAGAGGTGCAGCGCATTGCAATATCTACACTGCCGTCTTCACTTCCGCCAACGCAGCCGATTTCAGCTTCAACAGCTGCACCGTACTGCTTTGCCATTTCCATAACCTTTTTGGTCATTTCAATGTTTTCCTCTAAGGGAAGGTGCGAACCGTCAAACATTACACTGGTAAAGCCCATACGAAGAGCTTTACCGATGCAATCGAGAGTTGTGCCGTGGTCAAGATGCACAGCGACGGGTACACTTGCGTTTTTTGCCGCCGCAAGCATTGCCGGGCCGATTATATGAAGTGGTGAATGATTGAGTCTTACCTCTGCAATCTGCAGAATAATGGGTGATTTTGTTTCTTCGGCAGCCTTTATTACGCCCTGAATCATTTCAATGTTTGCAACACTGAAAGAGCCAACTGCGTAGTTTTTCTCCATGGCATCTGCCAGAAGGGTTTTCATATTTACAAGTGGCATTTCTGTCCCCTCTTTCTCTTGTTCTTTATTCTATGGATTTGAGTGATTCTACCATCTCTACCTTCTTCAGCTTTCCGTGAAGCACAACATTTACAAACATTGAGAATCCGAAGGCAAGCACCACAGAATAGATAAAGCTTGAAAAATCGATATTTCTGCCATAGGTGATAATGTCAACCTCAGCCATAATAAGCACTATACGGTGTACAATTATGCCTGCAATTATTCCTTCAACAATACCGATAACTGTCAGAAGAATGTTCTCTCTGAAAATATATGCGGAAACTTCCATATCATCAAAGCCTAAAACCTTGATTGTTGCAATTTCCTTGAGTCGCTCGGTTATGTTGATAATTGAAAGGTTGTAAAGAACTATAAAAGCAAGAAGTCCTGCACAGACAATCATAATTACTACTACTGCACTGATTGAGTCAAGAATGTTCTGAAGTGAATTCTGAATCTGACTTGTATATGCAATAGCGCTGATGTCATATTCATCCATAAGCTCTTCTGCAAGAGCATTTTTCTGTGCAGCATCCATATTATCGAGAGCAAGGTTCGCAACCACATAGTTGTATGCCGGATTTGCACCGAAAACATGCTTATACACAACGGGTGACATATAGATATAGTGGAAAGCGTAGTTGTCAACAACAGCCGCAACGGGTACATAAACACTCTGATTGTCGCTTACAATAAGCTTCAGCTGCTCACCTACTCCTACGTCGAGAGTCTGTGAAAGCTTTCTGGTAATTACTGCACCGCTGTCTGTGATGTACTGCTGCGCACCCGTTTTTGAGTCTACAAGGTTAATATATTCAGAAACCTGACCCGGGTCTGCAGATACAACCACATAGCTTTCAAGTATTTCTTCCTTGCCGTCAGCCGTTGCGTTATAAACCTTCATATGTTCAAGCATTGCGCTTTTAATCTGCGCCTTGCTCTTTACAGTTTCATAAGGTGTGCAGGTACCGAGGGTGGTGTCATAAGAGCCACCGAGAACAATCTGCATATCATAGCTCCACACTCTGTCACTGTCAATAAACTGCTTATCGAGAGTGGTATTGATTGAGTCGTTGAGACCGAAGGCCGCAACAAGAAGAGCTGTACAGCCTGCAACACCCATTGTAGCCATTACAAAACGCTTCATATTTCTGAAAACGTTACGCATCGTTACCTTCCAGGTAAAGCTGAGGCGTGACCATATTGCGGGAATTTTTTCAAGAAGAACTCTCTTACCTATTGCAGGAGCCTTTGTTCTCATAAGCGAAGCCGGAAGAACATTGAGACTCTTGTAGCAGGTGTAATAGGTCGCAAGAACGGTTACCGCAATTGCGGAGAAAATGCCTGTAATTGCATAGGGCCATCTGTAAGAGAGAATAATGGGCGGAACATCAAAGAGAATGTCGCAGGCATACGCCACCGCCGACGGGAAGACGACGAAACCAACTACGCTGCCGAAAACGCCGCCGATAGCCGCTGCAAGAAAAGCGTAGATAAGATACTTTGCCATAATCTCCACTCTTGTAAAGCCAAGAGCGGTGAAAGTACCAAGCATAATTCTTTCTTCTTCAATCATTCTCGTCATGGTATTAAGACAAACAAGAGCAGCAACAATGAAGAAGAACCATGGGAAGGCAGCAGTAAGCGCCTTCATTCGCTCAGCCATCTGAACATAGCTTTCAAAGCCTAAAAGGCTGTCGTATCTGTCATTTACAAGCCACTTTGCAGTATCAAGGCCAAGAAGGAAGCTCTTTGCAGCATCAAGCTCATTTTTTGCTTTTTCAAGCTTACTGTAAGCCTCGTCTCTTGCAGCCTCGTATTCAGCTTCAATTGTTCTTGCCTTTTCTTTTGCAATTCTGAGATTGGTTTCAAAGTTTGCAATTTCGTTTTTCTTATCACTGAGCTGAGTGAGAATTTCAACCTCACCGAACTGAATATCATAACCTGCGTCCTGAAGAAGCTTTTTGGCTTCTTCAAGCTCTATCTCTGCAACAGCAAGCTGAGCCTCTACAGTTTTAAGCTGCTTTATAAGCTCCTCTGCCTTTTTAAGCTCTGCTTCTTTTTCAGCAAGGCTTGTCTGTGCAGCACTGAGTTCAGCCTTTGAAGAAGCAAGTTTTGTTTCAAGATTCTGAAGCTGAGGCTCCATATATGCAGCCATTTCTTCTGCAGTACCTACTGCAGTCATTGTTTTGAATGCGCTTACAATCTGATCAGCCTCCGGGCCAATAATACCTGCTTCCTGGAATCGGTCAACAATAAGGTTTACACCACCGTCCTGAGTTTCGTTAAAGTGGTCAAGAGCCGAACGTGTTGCAACCACAAGGTCGGAGAAATAATCCACGGTTGAAACCATTGTGTTAACCTGATTTTTTGCCATATTGAAATCAGCTACTGCATTGTTATACTGAGAATCTGCACCCTTATAGCTGTCAACCATAGCTTTGGCTTCTCTGTACTGCTGACGTTTTTTCTCCCACTCTGCATACTGTGTGGAGTGTTCAAGCTTACCGGCGTCAATTTTACCGCTGTATTCTGCTGCAGCAGCGTTGTACTGAGCCTTATAATCTTCAAGCATTTTGTCGCCGTTTTCTGCAAGGTTAAGCACCTCGTCAACCTGTTTTTTTGCGTTTGCGAGTTCAGTTTCAATTTTCGCTTTAGCAGTGGCATAGTCGATTTCGCCCTGAGCCACCTGAGAAGCATACTGACTTTTAAGCGAAGAAATTCTTGTGCCTAAAAGCTCCTGAGAAATTGATGTAAGATATTCTTTATAGGGCTTTACAAAATTCTGATATTCGTCTGAAAACGGGTCGTAATTTTCACTGCCCACAAGCTTGATATTAACTGCAGAAAAGTATTCTGCAATAAAGTTTTCCTGAGGTGCATAAATGAATGTACCAAGCTTACCTGTACCGATTGTGGTGTTACCTCTTTCATAGGAGATATATCTCGGTGTTCTGATAATACCTACAACAGTATATTCGTTGTTCTGAAGAGATGAATCGATGTCACTTCCGTCACCTTCAACGGTAATTTTTGCACCGATTTTAAATTCATCCGGAGTTGAAAGACGGCTGCTGTCCACAAGGCACTGATTGGGTGAAGTGGGCCAAGAGCCTTCAATAAGCTGCGTACGGTTGAGATAAGTGGGGTCTTTCTGTCCGTTTGAATCCATAATCGCCTTGTTGGCATCAATGGGATAAACTCTGAGGGTCATTTCAGAGCCGTCGATATCACTTATCTTTTTTCCGTCAACAAGACACACACCGTCAACAAACCTTTCGCCTTCTGCGTATTCAACGCCGTTGATTGTGCGGATTACGGAAAGGTCGTGCTCCGTAAGTCCCGCTGTAGAAATAATCTGTATGTCCATAGCGTTAGAGGAAAGTATGTACTCCCCTATTGTATCCTGCATATCAGGTGCTGCAGCATTGATACCTGCAAAAAAGCTTACGCCCAACGCAACAATTGCAATAATTGAAATGAAACGTGAACGGGTCTTTTTTACAGTTCTTAACGCATCGGTTATAAGAACCTTGTTAATTTTCATTTTCTTACCTCACCATTCAAGAAGTTCAACGGGTACAGGACGTTCATTGATTGCAATCTGAACAACTTTACCTGAACGCATGGTAATAATTCTGTCAGCCATAGCAGCAAGAGCCTGATTATGAGTAATTACAACAACGGTTGTTCCTGTTTCGCGGCTTGTTCTGTGAAGAAGAGAAAGAATCTGCTTACTTGTCTTGTAATCAAGCGCACCCGTAGGTTCGTCACAAAGAAGAAGTCCGGGCTTTTTTGCAAGAGCTCTTGCAATTGAAACTCTCTGCTGCTCACCGCCTGAAAGCTGTGACGGGAAGTTGTCAAGTCTGTGCTTAAGGCCTACCTTTTCAAGAATATGCTCAGGCTTTGCAGCCTTTTTACACATCTGGGTTGCAAGCTCAACGTTTTCAAGAGCAGTAAGGTTAGGTACAAGGTTATAGAACTGAAAAACGAAACCAACCTCGTAGCGTCTGTAGTCCACAAGGGCAGCCTTATCCATTTTGTTGATAAGCTTGCCCCCTACTCTTACCTTACCTTCGTCGCAGGTATCCATACCGCCGAGAATATTAAGCACAGTTGATTTACCTGCACCGCTGGTACCTACAATAAGGCAGAACTCGCCCTTTTCAATTCTGAAGCTTACGCCGTCAACGGCAGAAACGGTAATTTCACCTGCATTATAGCGTCTGTATACATTTTCAAATTCAATAAAACTCATTTTCTTATTCCTTTCAGCTTACGAAATCCTTTTTGTTAAAGCTTCTTGAATCAAGCAGCTCGCCTGTTTTTTCATCGCATATATCAATTTTATATTTGTTTGGACTGTCGTTGTCCTGAAGAAGATAGTATGCACAGCAATTTGAAACGTGTGTGAAAAGTGCATCTGCATTATCAGCCTTGTTGAATTTCTTTTTGTTTACAAGAAGTGTAACATAGCTGAAATCGTCTTCATAGTCACCGAGATTTACCACATAGGGATATTCCTTTGACTCAAAGGTTTCGCAGATTGCGCTGATTGTTTCAATGCCTGTTTTTGCAAGATAAATATCATAGGAAAGAGCTTTGAGTCTTATTTTTACGTTTTTCTTATTCCATGAAAGCTCTGCGCTTTCGTAGCCCTTATCTTTTACAAGCTTATTGAGGTTGTTCTTATAATCCTCCTCTATAAAGAGAACGGGAATTTCAAACTCAACAATTTCGTTAGGGTCTTTCTTTTCAACCACGTCTGCTGAGAAAGGTTCTCTTTCCGTTGTTTTTTCGGTTTCCTTTTCTGTTTCTTTTTCGGTTTTATCAACAGTTTCCTTGGTGCTTTCAACCGATGAAACCGTTGTCTGAGGCTTTTTATCTCCGTCGGAATTTCTGCCTGCAACAAAAATCACTGCAACAAGGCAGATTATAACAACAAGTGCTATTGCAACTTTCTTATTCATATCTATATGTAACCTCCTGTTTTTACGCTATTATATAGGCTTTACCTTTGAAGTACCTTAAGGCATCTCAGGACACACTTATTTCAGTTTACTATAATACCATACATCTCTTCCTTTTTCTATATATAAATAAAAATTTTACATATAATTTTTCTTATAGGCCTCTTTATGTCATAAATTTACAAAAAAGACGGCTAAATATTCCATCTAATATTAAAAAAAGCTATAGACATTTTTGAAATTATCTGCTAAAATATGTAATCAGTAGGAAAGCGTTTAAAAATAATCACGCGTTTTCCCGGAATTTTAATTATCTAGGAGGAGATTCCAATGGCTAAGAAATGGGTATACCTTTTCAAAGAAGGTAACGGCAGCATGAGAGAGCTTCTCGGCGGTAAGGGTGCAAACCTCGCTGAAATGACAAACCTCGGCCTTCCCGTTCCCCAGGGCTTCACAATCACAACAGAAGCGTGTACACAGTATTATGAGGACGGTCGCAAGATCAACGACGAAATCGTTGCTGAGATTATGGAAAACATCGAAAAGATGGAAGAAATCACAGGCAAGAAGTTCGGTGATCTCGAAAGACCCCTTCTCGTTTCAGTACGTTCAGGTGCACGTGCATCAATGCCCGGTATGATGGACACAATTCTTAACCTCGGCCTCAACGAAGAAGTTGTTGAAGTTATGGCTAAGAAGTCAGGTAATGCAAGATGGGCTTACGACTGCTACAGAAGATTTATTCAGATGTATTCAGACGTAGTTATGGAAGTAGGTAAGAAGTACTTCGAAGAACTCATCGACAAGATGAAGGAAGAAAGAGGCGTTACACAGGATACAGAACTTACTGCTGACGACCTCAAGGAACTTGCAGAGCAGTTCAAGGCAGAATACAAAGCTAAGATCGGCGAAGACTTCCCCACAGATCCCAAAGAACAGCTTATGGGCGCTGTTAAGGCAGTATTCCGTTCATGGGACAACCCCCGTGCAAACGTATATCGCCGTGACAACGATATTCCCTATTCATGGGGTACAGCTGTTAACGTACAGGCTATGGCTTTCGGTAACATGGGTGAAGACTGCGGTACGGGTGTTGCTTTCACACGTGACCCCGCTACAGGCGAAAAGAAGCTCATGGGCGAATTCCTTACAAATGCACAGGGTGAAGACGTTGTTGCAGGTGTAAGAACTCCCATGCCCATCGCTGAAATGGCTAACAAGTTCCCCGCTGCTTACAAGCAGTTCACAGAAGTTTGCCAGCTTCTTGAAAATCACTATCACGACATGCAGGATATGGAGTTCACAGTTGAAAACGAAAAGCTCTATATGCTTCAGACTCGTAACGGTAAGAGAACAGCTCAGGCAGCTCTCAAGATTGCTTGCGATCTCGTTGACGAAGGCATGAAGACTGAAGAAGAAGCAGTTGCTATGATCGATCCCAGAAACCTCGACACACTTCTTCATCCTCAGTTCGACCAGAAGGCTCTTAAGGCTGCTACTCCCATCGGCAAGGGTCTCGGTGCTTCACCGGGTGCTGCTTGCGGTAAGGTAGTATTCACAGCTGAAGACGCTGAAGCTTGGAATGCAAGAGGCGAAAAGGTTATCCTTGTTCGTCTTGAAACATCACCCGAAGACATCACAGGTATGAAGGCTTCACAGGGTATTCTTACAGTTCGCGGCGGTATGACATCACACGCAGCAGTTGTTGCTCGTGGTATGGGTACTTGCTGTGTTTCAGGTTGCCAGGAAATTGCTATGGACGAAGAAAACAAGAAGTTCGTTCTCGCTGGCAAGACCTTCACAGAAGGTTCAGAAATTTCAATTGACGGTTCAACAGGTAACATCTACGACGGTATCATCCCCACAGTTGATGCTCAGATCGCAGGCGAATTCGGCAGAATTATGGGTTGGGCTGACAAATACAGAACTCTTAAGGTTAGAACAAACGCTGACACACCTGCTGACGCTAAGAAGGCTCGTGAACTCGGCGCTGAAGGTATCGGCCTTTGCCGTACAGAGCACATGTTCTTTGAAGCTGACAGAATTGCAGCATTCAGAGAAATGATCTGTTCAGACACAGTTGAAGAAAGAGAAGCAGCTCTTGCTAAGATCGAACCTATCCAGCAGGCTGACTTTGAAGCTCTCTATGAAGCTCTCGAAGGTAACCCTGTTACAATCAGATTCCTCGATCCTCCTCTTCATGAATTCGTTCCTACA
>JAZSQU010000008.1:0-7791 GCA_045538095.1 Acutalibacteraceae bacterium
CTCGTCAATCTTTTCGATAACGTCTGCATATTCCTCGTCGAATCTTTCGTGTACCTTTTCGTAAACGGGCTTGAGTCTTTCGTCACGGATTCTCTTGTCGTCGGTGTCAAGCGCAAACTTAACATCGTCAATTGCAAATTCCTTGATAGCCTCGAACATTTCGGGTGCGGGATCCTGTGATTCGAAGGGAACCTTTTCCTTGCCTACCTCAGCCTGGATGCCCTTGATGAATTCAACGATTTCCTGGTTTACCTTGTGAGCATACATGATACCGTCGAACATTGTTTCGTTGTCGATTTCGTTTGCACCTGCTTCAATCATTGCAACAAGATCCGCAGTTGAAGCAACTGTAACAGCCATTTCACTCTTTGCTCTTTCAGCTTCTGTGGGGTTGATAACAAACTTGCCGTCAACAAGACCTACAGAAACACCGCTGATGGGGCCGTCCCAGGGAATTTCTGAAATTGAAATTGCAATTGAAACACCGATCATAGCTGTGATTTCGGGAAGGCAGTCCTGGTCAACTGACATAACAGTTGCAACAACGCCTACATCGTTTCTCATATCCTTGGGGAAAAGAGGACGGATAGGTCTGTCGATAACTCTTGATGAAAGAGTTGCCTTTTCACTTGCCTTGCCTTCTCTTCTCTGGAATGAGCCGGGAATGCGGCCTACTGAGTAGAGCTTTTCTTCAAAGTCAACTGAAAGAGGGAAGAAGTCAACGCCTTCTCTGGGCTTTGCAGCCATTGTAGCTGTACAAAGAACTTCTGTTTCGCCATATCTGATAAGACATGAACCGCCTGCAAGACCTGCCATTTTGCCTGTTTCAACTACAAGAGGTCTGCCTGCAAGTGTGGTTTCGAATTTTCTGAATTCAGGAAACATAATTTTTACCTCGCTTTTTATATTTTTTATATCTTGAACGAGGCGGTGGTTTAGCAATAAATTCAGCGCTCAGAAAACGCTCAATTTAGTGCTAAACAAAACTTCAGCCTCGTCAAATTTACGGTTTCAATATTCTTTTCAAAGTATATTATTAACGGAAAAAAGGCAGACACGATAAATTCATGTCTGCCAAATGAGTGCAATTACTTACGGATACCGAGTCTAGCGATAATGCTACGGTATCTTTCGATATCGTTCTTCTGAAGATATGCAAGGAGATTTCTTCTCTGACCTACCATCATAAGAAGACCTCTACGTGAGTGGTGGTCCTTCTTGTTTGACTTAAGGTGTTCTGTAAGGCTGTTGATTCTGAAAGTAAGGAGAGCGATCTGTACTTCGGGTGAACCTGTGTCACCTTCGTGAGCAGCATATTCCTTGATAATTGCGGTTTTCTGTTCTTTTGTCATCATGGTTTTTCACCTCATAAATAATAGTCATTCGCCAAGCCCCCAGTTTGCGGCAGGTGAAAAAGCCCGTTGGGCAAAGACCCGCAGACCGAGTAACCGGCACAATGCTGTAGTATTATATCACAAGAAAAATCAAAAGTAAATAGATATTCTTATTTTTTTATTACGTGACTGTAAATTTTTACCGTGTAATTAAATGGAGCAATTAACAGCCTGCAGGATGCTTTACGGCTTTGATGCTACCGTTAGTATTACCATTATTTATTGTTTTTATCAGAAAGTAACCGGCTGTGAAAGATTACCGGCACAGTCAACTGCAGTAATTACGTATTCACCTCTTGCACCTGTGTCAGTACAAGTCAATTCTTCCGTGCCGTATCTCATATCAATTCTGGCAAGGAATTTGCCATCCTTCTCTACTCTGTAATAAGCGATACCGAAATTGTCCTCTGCAGCATCCCATGTGAGCACCGAACCCTCATCGGTAGTCTCTACTTTAAGATTTGTGGGCGCTTTCGGAGCTTCATTTTCAACCTTGTAACCGTTTTCAAGATAATCGTAATAAGTGTTGATAAATGCCGGATTTACAGTTGATGGGCTGTAATAGTGGTTATATGAGAAGGTGATGATGTTTTCTGCATATCTTGAAGCAACTTCCATCTGACGAGCAAAACGGTCAAGAGTTGCTGTCTGATTAGATGTGTGCTCTGTAATTTTTGGAGAAAGAAGACCGCCGAGAGTTTCTGTTGCAATTGCACCGTCAAAGTTTTCGCAGTTAGCCCAGAGCTTTATATCAGCTTCGCAAGTGTCAAATGCTGCCTTGTAAACCTTCCAGGTCATTTCAAGGTTCTTTTCTCTTGTCCATTTTGCACCGATTGCATCCTGAGGAGCGAAAATGTCGCCGTCTCTGAAATTAACCTTTTTGAAGAACCTTACATAGTTGCAAAGTGTCACAATGGGACCTGTTGCGATATATTCTGAATAGAAAGGACTCATAAGAAGAGGCTTTGTTGCGTCAACCTCATTTATTCTGTCGATTATATGGTTGATACCCTTTATGATTCCGCCGAGAGTGAACTGACAAAGGAATCCATTGCTGATTTCGGGAGTATAATACCAACCGTAAAGGCTGTCTTTATATTTTTCGCCATACTTATTATATATATCCTCCATCATATCCCCTGCAACACGGCAGACATCCTGATAAAGTGAGCCGATACCTGCCTCACTCCAGAAGTCGTCAAACATTGAAAGACCTACGAAAACTTTGATTCCTGCAGCCTGACAGTGTCTAAGAGCCGGCTCAAGACAGTCGCCGCCGAATTTTGCATCTTTCAGCGCCTCAACATCTGTGTCATAATAAACACTCCATTCGCCACCGTCTTTTTTATACTTTTTGTCTGCAAGAGACTGAAGCACAAGGTATTCAACGCCTGCTTTTTTCATGTTTTCCACTTCTTCAGCCCATCTTTCATCGTCCCATACACAAGTCATCCAGGACTGAATGAAACTTCCGCTGAATTCGGGCTTAGTTTTCTGCTCTTCAGGTTGATTTCCTGTGGGGAGCATCATCATAACAAATGCGGTAACTGCTGAAATAATTTTGCTTAAAGTAAACATAATAAACATTCCTCCTTTATTTCAGTAACATTGTAACATATTTTTCAACATTTGTGTTAATATTTTTGAAAGTTTTATACATTTTTCTTGACAAAAACTATTGATTTTGCTACTATTTGTATGTAAAATTTGCTAAAGCATATCAAGGAGGATATAAAATGGAAGCTTTACAGAAGGTTATCGATGCATTCAAAGCTATTCTCGGCTATTTTGAAATTTTTGTGGCTGAAATTGCGGCTTCATTAGGTCTTGATAAGAAAGACTGATTTAAAAATATCGGTATTTTTATGGGTTATCTTTTGAGGTAGCCCTCTTTTTCTTTGCTCTAAGCTCCGTTTGATTGTGCATATTCAACAAAATATATTCGCCCTGTTCTTACATTTTGACCAAAAGATAGAATGTGATTTTTTTTCGCAAAAAACACTTGATTTTTCTGAAAATATGTAGTATCATATGCACGTAATCGAGAGAGACAAACCTCGGTTAACCTGAATAAGATTTCTCCACTATAATGTTTTCTTCATATTTTCTCCTTTTAAAAGCACTCGGTGAAACCGGGTGTTTTTAATTTTCCCAAAAGATTATACACCTTATTAAAGCCATCAACACCGGAAGTTGGTGGCTTGTTTACCTTCTGCGTTTTCACGCAGAAGGTAAACAGTACGCGCCGATTGCTAAAAAATCCTCGTGAGGATTTTTTTATTTTTCTGCAGAAGCAGAAAACTCGCCTCCGGACCAACCGGTCCGGAGTCGGCAATCGGCGCGTTCATCTGCCGCAATTTTTTAATTTTCCTCAGCTCTTAAGAATAAGACCTATAACTGAAACCTGCATTCTCTGAGGCAGAGCATTGAGAAGTCTTAAAAGCGGATTTCGGTTTACATTGTACACATACTGAGGGGTTTTATCTGTAAGCGCCTTAAGCACAGTTTCACCGATAACCTCTGCAGGCACATGTTTGGATTCAACACTGTCAACAATACCTTGGAAACGACTGGCATTACATTTATAAAGCTTTGTGTTTTCAACAAATTTTTCAAGTGCATCTGTTGAAACGTTGAGAAGACCGGTCTTAACTGCACCGGGCCTGATAATTGAAACGGGAATACCGAGAAGGTTAGTTTCCATTCTAAGAGAGAATGCATACTTTTCAAGTGCCGCCTTTGTAATTCCGTAAATGCCTGTAAAGGGAAGAGGATCAAGGGGTGCAAGTTCACTTGAAGTAATAATTCTGCTGCCTCTCTGAAGTAAAGGCATAAACGCTTTGTTTATTCTGTAAACGCCAAAAAGGTTGATATCAAAAATTCTCTTGAAGCGTTTTTCATCCATCTCAACAAGAGAGTCAAGGTCATAAATACCTGCAGTATGTACAATTGCGTCAAGCTTTCCTGCATCGTCTTTTACCTTTTCAAATACATCTTCAATTGCTTCGGTATCTGTTACGTCGCAGTCATAAAACTCTATTCCGTCAATTTTCTGACACTCTCTGTAGTCTATACCGTAAACCTTGTAACCCTTCTGCACAAGCAGTTTACAAATCGCTGCACCCATACCGCCTGTTGCACCGGTAACTAAAATCTTTTTCATTATTTACACTCCTTCTTTATTATACATAGCTGCAAGACCGCCCTCAGAGGTTTCTCTGTACCGTGAGTGAAGGTCTTTACCCGTTCTGTACATTGTTTCAACAACAGTGTCAAAGCTTATTTTTCTTGTAGTTGAAAGGAAGTTTGCAAGAGAAAGAGCGTTGATAGCTCTCATAGCTGCAACAGCATTTCTCTCAATGCAGGGAATCTGTACAAGACCGCAAACGGGGTCGCAGGTAAGTCCAAGCATATGCTCCATAGCTACCTCAGCCGCATACTCAATCTGTCCTATACCCATCTGGAAAAGCTCACAGAGGGCTGCTGCGGCCATTGAGCATGCTGTACCGATTTCTGCCTGACAGCCACACTCTGCACCGCTTATGGAAGCGTTGGTTTTTACAAGATTGCCGATTATACCGCCTACAGCAAGAGCTCTGCAAATCTGCTGGTCAGAAAAATGCTTTTTGTCCTGCATATATTTAAGTACACTTGGCACTACTGCACAGGCTCCACAGGTAGGTGCAGTAACTATTATTCCTGACCCTGCGTTTTCTTCGCTTACTGCAAAGGCGTAAGAGCACACAAGACGGTTTTCCTTTGTAATATCGCTTTCATCAATGTGTGACTGGTTATAGAGAAACTGAGCTTTTCTTTCAACACCAAGTCCGCCGTCAAGAATACCGTGAGTAGAAAGACCGGCATTGACTGCATTTTTCATAGCCTTCCACACATCGTGAAGATATATCCAGATTTCTTCTCCTTCGTTAAGCTCAACATAGTCGCTTATCCTTATGTTGTGGCTCATACAGTATTCCGCAATTTCTTCAAAGGAGTTTTCTTTATAAGCCTCGGGCTCATCGAGTTCAGGCTTTCCTTCAATAGAAATCTGACCTCCGCCTACGGACATAATTCTGCTTCTGCCGATTTCTTCACCGTTTTTGTAAGCAAAAAATTCCATTGTGTTCTCGTGAGGAAGGTTTTCAGTGTTCACGTCGCCGAAAACAACTTCAATTTTCCCCTCTTCAAAAACGTCAATAATAGCTTCGTCGGTTTTGTGTCCTTTGCCGGTGCTTGAAAGTGAGCCGTAAAGCACAGCCTTATAGCAATCTGCCTCAGGATAAGTGTTTTTGAAATAAAGGGCTGCTTTTTCAGGACCCATTGTGTGTGATGACGACGGGCCTCTGCCGATTTTGTAAAGATTTCTCAAAGACTTCATTTTTCTTTCTCCTTAAGATAACAGCAGTCGAACCCCATTAAACCTTATTGGGTTTGACTGTTGTTATCTAGTTCTGTTTTCTGACAATTTTATACTCGTCATAAAGTGAAAAGTAGTGACAATTCTGAGTGCCCTGGCTCATATACCTTTCCACTTCATCTTCATCAAGGTTAACGCTGCAGAAATATTCATCATACTCTTCATCGTATACATAATAGGTACACTGATCGCAAGGATTTGCCATAACTCCACTTTCTTCCCTTATATCTTTGTGTTTCCATATTATTATATCCTACTGAGACAGAATAATCAAGTATCCGCCTTTCATTTTCTTCGCCCGTATTTTATGTTAGGATTTTCTAACATATATTTATGTTAACCAATATGTTATCTTTGTTAACAGAGGTGATTAATATGAAAGAAAAACTTTTACTCACAAAAAAGAATAAGGCAAAACGAGGAGAAGACGGACACAAAACCTTTTCAGTAAGAATGAAGAACGAAACCGTTGAAAAGCTGGAAAAGCTTGCAGGCAATACCAACCGTTCACGCAACGACGTAATCTGCACCCTTGTTGAGTGGGCTCTTGCAAACACAGAAGCAAAAGTATAAGGAGTTTTCATTATGAAAAAAGCGGCATTAACTCTTGTATTATTGATTCTCTTAATTTTCTGCTCGTCAAGTGCTGTTTCTGCTGCAGAATTCACTCTGCCTGACGCAAGAAAAGCACCCAAGGGTTCAGAAGTAACAGTTACGGGTTATGCTTTTTCTGCAACAGACACACCGAATACCGGATTTTACCATGAGTTTTATCTGAGCAACAACAAAGCTCAGGGCATCTGCGTAATGCTTGCAGAAAGCACACCAATAACCCTTTATAAAGAGTATTCCGTATCAGGCACACTTTCAGAAACAAATGGTGAAATCAAAATTACCAATGCAGTTGTTACTGCCCTCCAAGGTAATTTGTCGAAAAAATATAAAAGGCTTTACTGCAACGAAGCCACAGATTACGAAAACTACGGCGGAACTTTTGCAAGAGTAATCGGTACAGCAACTTCACCCGTCACTGAAAACGGTATACTTAAATCATTCATTCTTACCGATGAAAACGGCAGTATCAAGGTAGTGATTCCCGATAATGTGCTTTCGCTTTCAGAGGGTGCAGATGGAAAAGCAAAGCTGACCGAGGCTTTGCAATATAAGCTTCAGGTAAATGTTGACGGCTTTATTGCAAGAAACGGCACTGAAACCTACATAAAAATCAAAGACTGCGACGACATTGATGTGCAGGTACACACCTGCATTTTCGGTGCTGAAACTACAGAAAAAGAGCCGTCCTGCGGAGTTGAAGGCTTATCAGTAAAGGAATGTTCCTGCGGAAGACGTGAGGAAACTGTTATTCCTGCTCTCAGCCACAATTTTTATAACGCAAATGAAAAAACGGCAACCTGCACCGAAGACGGACTTTCCGTAAAACTTTGTCGCAACTGCAGTTTCAGGGAAGAAATACTTATCACCAAAACCGGACACAATCACAAGGAGCGAGTTGAAGCTGAAGCTACTTGTGAAATTGACGGTGTTAAAATTAAATATTGCTCTAAGTGTGATTTTACCGAAAGTTTTGCTATTCCCAAGATGGGACACAACTACAAGGAACGCACTGAACGCGAACCTACTTGTTCACTTGAGGGTATACGAGTGAGATATTGCTCTAACTGTGAGTTCCGTGAAGAAGCATCTATTGCTAAGACAAATCATAGCTATAAAGAACGAACCGAAGCTGAGGCAACTTGCGAGGCTGACGGTGTGAAAGTCAAGTACTGCTCAAAGTGTGAGTTTGTTTCAGAAAAAATTTCTATTCCCAAAACAGGACATAACTATAAGGAACGCACTGAACGCGAACCCACTTGTTCACTTGAGGGTATACGAGTGAGATATTGCTCTAACTGTGAGTTCCGTGAAGAAGCATCTATTGCTAAGACAAATCATAGCTATAAAGAACGAACCGAAGCTGAG
>JAZSQU010000061.1:0-12428 GCA_045538095.1 Acutalibacteraceae bacterium
GGTAAGCTTATTGCTTACAAGGGTCTTCTTGAAAATAAGCAGATAAGCTGGCTTCCTTCATACGGCCCCGAAATGCGTGGCGGTACTGCAAACTGCAGCGTAATCGTAAGTGATACACCTGTTGGTTCACCAATCGTTACAAAACCCGACGTGCTTGTAGCTATGAACCTTCCTTCACTTAAAAAGTATGAAAGCGAAGTTGTTTCAGGCGGTACAATTATTGTCGACACAACACTTATTGCTGAAAAAGTTCAGAGAGATGACGTTGAAGTACACTATGTTCCTGCAACAAAAATTGCAACAGACGGCGGCTTTTCAACTCTTGCCAATATGATCCTTATGGGTAAGCTTATGCAGGTTTGCGATAATGTAGGCTATGCGAAGGTTGAAGATGCAGTTAAAAAGGTTGTACCTCCCAGAAAGGCAAATCTCATTGATGTTAACCTTAAAGCTGTTAAGCTTGGTTACGAATTTTAAAATATTGAGGTGTTAATTATGGATATTAAAATTACAAAAACAACTGCTCCTAAGGCAAAGCCTGCAAAGGGCGAAAAGCTCGGATTCGGTCACATTTTTACGGACCATATGTTCCTTATGAACTACACTGAAGGTAAGGGCTGGCACGATGCAAGAATTGAACCCTATGGCAACCTTTCACTTGATCCCAGCGCAATGGTTTTCCACTACGGTCAGGAAATGTTTGAAGGTCTTAAGGCATACAGAGGCGAAGACGATAAAATCTATCTTTTCCGTCCTGATATGAACGCTAAGAGAACTAATGCTACAAATGAAAGACTTTGCATCCCCGAGCTTCCTATTGATGATTTCGTTGATGCTGTAAAGGCTATCGTTGACGTTGACAGAGATTGGGTTCCTGCAGACGAAGGCACATCACTTTATATCCGTCCTTTCATTATTGCAACTGATGAATTCCTTGGTGTTGCTCCTTCAAAGACTTACCTTTTCATTATCATCCTTTCACCCTCAGGTGCTTACTATGAAAGTGGACTTGCTCCCGTTGGTATCTGGATTGAAGACGAATATGTTCGTGCTGTAAAGGGCGGTATGGGCTTTGCTAAAACAGGCGGTAACTATGCTGCTTCTCTTATCGCTCAGGTTAAGGCTCACGACAGCGGTTACTCACAGGTGCTCTGGCTTGACGGTGTTGAAAGAAAGTACATTGAAGAAGTTGGTGCCATGAACATTTTCTTCAAAATAGGCGGCAAGGTTGTAACTCCTATGCTTAACGGCAGTATTCTTCCCGGTATCACACGTAACTCCATTATCCACGTTTGCAAGGCTTGGGGCTACGAAGTTGAAGAAAGAAGAATTTCCGTTGATGAGCTTGTTGCTGCTGCAAAGGACGGCACTCTCGAAGAAGTTTGGGGCACAGGTACTGCTGCAGTTGTTTCACCCGTTGGCAAGCTTCGTTATGTTGATGATGTTATGACAATCGGCGACGGTGGAATCGGTGAACTCACACAGAAGCTTTACGACGAGCTTACCGGTATCCAGTGGGGCAAGAAAGAAGATCCCTATGGCTGGAGAGTTGAAGTTAAATAATTTTTCAGAGGCAAGGCTAATCCTTGCCTCGTTTTTATAGAGTGACAAAATCGGGACTCAGTACGGTTGATTATTTTTGTTTTTTGAGGTATACTTCTGTTATATTAAACTGTACTCACTCATAAAATTTACGGGTGATTGCAGTGAAAAAAGGATTATATTTTTCAGTCAAGTTTAAAAGTTTGTTTTCGGCTGCTTTAAGTTTTGTGTTCGTTCTATCATTTTTGGTTCTTATATTGTACAGCTTTGAAGGCAAAGAAGGGGACAGGGTCAGCAATTCTTTATCGCAGAATAACAATTTACCATTGATAATCGTCGATCCCGGTCACGGTGGTGAAGACGGCGGTACGTCCTCTGCAGAAGGTGTTATCGAAAAAGATATTAACCTTTCAATTTCAAATAAAATTGACATTCTTCTGACTCTATGCGGATACGATACACTTATGACAAGAAACGAAGATAAGCTGATTTACGACGGTGCACCTTCAACAATGAGGAGCAAAAAATCGGCTGATATTAAAAAACGAATGGCAATAATTGAAAGCAATCCTGAAAGCGTTTTTCTCAGTATTCATCAGAATTATTTTACTCAAAGTAAATACAGTGGCGCTCAGGTTTTTTATTCAGCAAACAATGCTGAAAGCAAGATTATCGCTGACAGTATTCAAGACTCAATCAGAGATAATATACAGAAAGTCAACCAAAGAAAAACCAAAAAAAGCGGCAAAGAAATATATCTTCTCTACCACGCAAAATCACCTGCGGTTATGGTTGAATGCGGTTTTATGTCCAACTTTGAGGAAGCAAGACTTCTCAATGAAGAGGAGTATCAGATTAAAATGTCTGTAGCAATAATTGACGGTCTGAACGATTATTTCAAGGCAAAAGGAGAATTATAAATGGCAGGTAAAACAAAGACTTATTATATATGCTCATCCTGCGGATATGAAACACCTAAATGGCTCGGTAAATGTCCGGATTGCGGTGAGTGGGCTACGCTTGAAGAGCAGATAAAGCAGGAAGCTCCTCAGAAAAACGGCAAAGCTTTGCAGAGAGCTGTTCAGAATGTGACTTCATATTCAATCGGCGAAATCAAAACTGACACAGAACTGAGATACAAAACGGGTATGAAAGAGCTTGACAGAGTGCTTGGAGGAGGAATTGTTAAAGGCTCCCTTGTGCTTTTAAGCGGTGACCCGGGTATCGGTAAATCGACGATTCTTCTTCAGATTTGCAAGGAGTTAGGCAAAAAATTAAAGGTTCTCTATGTTTCAGGAGAAGAGTCATACAGTCAGATTAAACTCAGAGCTGACAGATTGAAGGTTGCTGCTGATAATCTTTTTATCCTCTGTGAAACTGATATTGAGTCAATCTGCGAGCATATTCAGATAACTGCTCCTGACCTCGTAATAATCGACTCAATTCAGACAATGAACTTTACTGCACTCAACTCTTCGCCCGGTTGCGTTACTCAGGTAAGAGAGTGCTCAAATCTGCTTATGCGTACATCCAAAAGTCTTTCCATTCCGATAATTATGGTCGGTCATGTAAACAAAGACGGTAATATTGCAGGGCCTAAGGTGCTTGAGCATATCGTTGATGCCGTACTTTACTTTGAAGGCGAAAGAAATCTTTCTTTCAGAATTCTCAGAGCTGTTAAAAACAGATTCGGCTCAACGAATGAAATCGGTGTATTTGAAATGTTTGATGTAGGACTTAAAGAGGTTGAAAATCCCTCTGCAATGCTTATCTCAGGCAGACCTAAAAACACACCCGGCTCGTGCGTAGCTTGTGTTATGGAAGGTTCTCGACCAATTCTTGCTGAAATTCAAGGTCTCGTTGCTGCGAATAATTACGGCAATCCGAGAAGAATTACAAATGGATTTGATTTCAACCGTCTTAATATGCTTCTTGCTGTGCTTGAAAAACGAGCAGGTTATTTCTTTGCCGGTAACGACGTTTATGTTAATGTTGTCGGCGGTATGAAGCTTGACGAGCCTGCACTTGACCTTACAATCGTTATGGCGCTTGTGTCCTCACTTAAGGATTATTCACTTCGAGACGATGTGCTTGCTTTTGGTGAAATCGGACTTGCAGGTGAAATTCGCGGTGTATCACACTGCGAACAGAGAATCAAAGAGGCTGCCCGTTTAGGTTTTACACGTTGCGTTATTCCGAGAAGCAATCTAAAAAATATTTCTGCTGCTCTTAAAGAGGAAATTGAAATTAAAGGCGTTCGCACAATAAGGGAAGCTTTTGAGGCAATAATATTATGATGAGATTTATAAAAAGCCCTAATTTACCTGGAGGCAGAGTTGCAAAAATAATTTGCGGCGATATACCTCGTGAGGCAGAAATCTTTTTAGAAGACAGAAAAATCGAAATTCTGAAATGCGAACCTAACTTACTTATTGACTCTGCCGTCAGCACCCATGCGGATATGTGCGCTCTTCACTTTGGTAATAACAGAGTTATTGTTGACAAGAAACAGACTGAGCTTATCGCAAAACTGACGGAGCGGGGATTTTCCGTCATAAAAACAAAAGCAGACATAGCAGGGGAATACCCATCAGATGTTAAGCTGAACGTAGCCTTGTTTGGCAGAAATGCCATAGGAGCATTTTCGCACAGTGACGAAACCGTTATTGAAAATATAAGTGATTATAATAAATTTGAAGTAAAACAAGGTTACACAAATTGTTCTGTTTTACCCGTAAGCGAAAATGCATTGATTACGGATGATGTATCTGTGCATAAAACGCTCAAAAATGCCTTTGATGTGCTTTTGATTGACAAAGGTGACATTGTTCTCGAAGGACATGAGTACGGCTTCATAGGCGGCGCAGCAGCTAAGATTTCGAAAGAAGGAATTCTTTTCTTTGGCAATCTTGAATCTCACAGAAACTATAAGGAAATCACAGATTTTATATCCAAGCATTCCTGCAAAGCAATTTCACTGAAAAACACACCTCTTACTGACGTGGGCGGAATTGTATCTCTTTGCGAATATATATGAATACATAAAAAAGCGACCTTTCGTTCCGAAAAGGTCGCTTGAACTTTTATAAGCTTATTTAAGGTTATATCTCTTAACGTAGTCGTTAATTTTCTGAATAGGATTAAGAAACTGGCTGACTGACTTGTCGTGGTTAAGTGTGTCAACTATAAGTGCAACATACTTTGACATATCAACTGAATAGTACCAGAGCTTTTCGAGAAGGGCAGGCGTCTGATAAATAAGGTTTGTTGTGAAAACCTTATCAAAAATGCCTTCTTCAAAAGCTTTGTCGAATCTCTCGAGACCTGAGGAGAAAAGACCGAAGGAGGAGAATACAAAAATTCTTCTTGCCTTAAGATTTTTAAGCTGCTTGCACACGTCAATCATTGAGTTGCCGCTTGAAATCATATCATCAACAACAATAACATCCTTGCCTTCAACATTGTCGCCGAGGAACTCGTGTGAAATGATTGGGTTTCTTCCGTCAACTACACGGGTGAAATCTCTTCTCTTGTAGAACATACCAAGATCTACTTCAAGAACCTGAGAATAGTATACGCATCTTCCCATACCGCCCTCGTCAGGTGAAATAATCATTGTATTTTCAGGAGTAAAATTAATGTCGTTATTCTGGCTTTTTGCAAGAGCCTTAATCATCTGATAAGTGGGAGAAACGCTTTCAAAACCGATTTTAATTGCGTTTTGAACTCTCGGGTCGTGGGCATCAAAGGTGATGATGTTGCTTACGCCCATATTTTCGAGCTCCTGCAAAGCGAGTGCACAGTCGAGCGATTCTCTTGACGTGCGTCTGTGCTGTCTGCCTTCATAGAGCATTGGCATAACAACCGTAATTCTCTTTGCCTTGCCTGCACAGGCTGAAATAACTCTCTTAAGGTCAGCAAAGTGGTCGTCAGGACTCATCGGAACCTGAAGAGGTTTGCCGTCCGCATCCTTAAGGTCATACATCTTGTATGTAACACTGTAATTAAAGCAGTCAGAAATAATAAAAAGGTCATAACCTCTTATTGTTTCGTGAATTACACCCTTACCTTCACCGGTTGAGAATCTGGGAAATTCTGCGTTGAGAATATAAGAATCTCTGTGGTAGCCGATAATTTCTGTGTCGCCCATTTTTTCACGGATTTCAACAATTTGGTCGCTTACTTTCTTTGCGAATTCTTCGCAGCCTCTCATTGCAATAATACCGAGGCGACCCTGAATTCCTTCAAAATACTCAGATGCTGAATTTGACATATTAATTTTTACCCCCAAGTTAAACTTCGTGTAATTTTAAACACATACATATATATTGTACTTATTTCTGAAAACTTTGCAATAGTTTCTGAAAGATTTGTCATATAGAATTATAGCCTGACAAAATAGCTTATTTTGTGCATATTAACCACTGGATACACTTTATGTGCATCACTTAGATGAAATGTAATCATAATCAAAGATGATCACAAGTGCAAATCTGCTGTCAATCTCATTAATTCGCTTTTGCAGCAGGCTTCTCACTTCATCTTCACTTAGTCTGTATCCGTGCGGAAGAACAATATCGAAAATCAGATTGGTTCGTGTCGGGCCGTCAACAACTCTGAAATCGTGGAAAGGAAGCTGAGGATCGATTTCACTGAGCTCCTTTCTGACCATTTCGCAAAGAGCGTTGATTCTGATATCGTTTGTTATAAGGGGGTCAAGGTGAACAACAAGCTCAATGCCGAATTTTTCTTTCACTTCTTTTTCAATTCTGTCGGCGGTTTCGTGGGCCTCAAGCAAATCGCTGTCTGCAGAAAATTCTATGTGCACTGTGCCGAATGTTCTTGTTTCTCCGTAAGAGTGAATTACAAGGTCGTGAATTCCGAGGATACCGTCATAGGACGTAACGTGTTTAACTAAGGAGTCAACAAGCTCCTTAGACGGCGGTGCACCGAGAATAATGGCTATGCTTTCCTTCAGAATTTCATAGCCCGACTTCAGGATAAAAAGCGATACTGCAATTCCCATATAACCGTCCAAGGGAAGGTTGGTAAATTTTGAAATTACAAGAGATACCAAGGAAATAAATGTTGCTGCAGTATCACTAAGACTGTCTGAAGCAACTGCAATCATAGCAGGGGAGTTAATTGTCTTTCCAAGCTTCTTATTGAAAAATCCCATCCAGATTTTAGCAAGTATCGATAAAATGAGAACAATAACGGCTCCGTAGCTGAAAACTATTTTTTCAGGGTTAAGAATCTTCTGTGCAGAGGATTTTATAAGCTCGTAGCCCATCAGCTCTACAAGAAATCCTACAATGAGAGCAGCAACATATTCAATTCTGCCGTGACCGAAGGGATGCTCCTTATCGGGCTTACGGTTCGCCATTCTGAAGCTGAAAAGTGTTACTATGCCCGATGCAGCATCGGAAAGATTGTTGATTGCGTCAGCAGTGATGGCAACGCTTGCGGTGAGGATACCGACAGTATATTTGAAGACAGTAAGAATGATGTTCATAACAATGCTGACTGCACTGCCGAGAATACCGTATTTCATTCTTACGTCGGGATTTTTGGTGTCACGGTAATTCTTTACAAAAATTTTCAGAAAAAGCTCTGTCATCAGTAAGTCACCTTAAAATTAATTTTCGCTCTTAATATGTACATCAAGCTGATTGAAGGGTATGCAAATGCCGTTTTTGTCAAATGCAAGCTTGACTTCTTCCTGCATTGCAAAATAGACATCCCAATAATGTTCACCCTTGCACCATACTCTTGTTACAAGACTGATGCTGCTTGCATCGTGCGAGTTTACAAATACCTGTGTTGCAGGGTCTTTGAGGATGTTTTCGTTTGCGTTTGCAACCTCAGCGATAACTCTTTTTGCAAGAGAAATATCGTCAGAGTAGCTGATTGAATAGTAAAGGTCAACGCGGCGCTTGTTTTCAGCAGTGTAGTTGATAATGTGATTGGTTGTGATGTGTGAGTTAGGTATGATGATTCTCTTATTGTCTACGGTGTTGATAATTGTCTGCATAAATCTTACATCAACAACTGAGCCTGAAACGCCGTTGATTTCAACAAAATCGCCTGACTTGAAGGGTCTGTTCACGAGAAGCTGAATGCCGCTTGCGAACTGTGCTACACTTGCCTGAAGACCGAGACCGGCAGTAACACCGGCAGCACCGATTGCGGCAATAACCGAATTGATGTTGATGAACATTGAAAGTGCTGAAAGAAAAAAGGCAGCTTTCACAACAACTGAAATAATACGTCTGATGAAATTGTAAACTGATGGGTCTACACCTTTAGCTTTCATCGCTTTAACGGCAATTTTAGCAACAAGTCTTGAAATTAAAATGCCAAGCACAACGAGGATAACAGCGAGGATAATTGTCGGCAGCTTTGCTGTAACTGTTCCGATGATATCCATTTCCTGCCACCAGGAAGAAATGTTGTCGGCAACCTGTGATACATCCTCAAACTGGCCGTTTTCGTCAAGAAAAACGTTGCTTGTAGTTGTCGCAGCTGTGGTTTCAGCGTCTGCAACTGTTGCTTCAAGTAATGAAATAAATCTTTTTACCATAATGTGTACCTCCTAATTTTTGAATATATTACCATATAAATCATCTTTTTTCAACACAGTACTTGACAAAATTAATAATTGTTATATAATTTGAAATTGAAAATCGTTTTCAATTTGGAGGTATATATGGCTTCTACATACAATACAAAGCAAAAACAGCTTATTCTTGAGCTTCTTTTAAAAAGCAAGGAAAAACAGTTAAGCTGCGAGGAAATTGAAGAAAAGCTCAAAAGCAACGGCACACCTGTTGGAAAATCAACGGTATACAGATATCTTGTAAATCTGCAAAACGAGGGCAAAGTGCGAAAATTAAGCAGTGAAAACGGTAAATACGCAACCTTCAGTTTTATTGAAAACGAAGAGGAGTGCAGCAAACATCTGCACCTAAGATGTCTTTCCTGCGGAGAATTTGTGCACCTCAGCTGCAGACTGATGGATGAAGTCAGTGCACACCTCATAGCTGACCATAAATTCTGCCTTGATAATTCCAAAACCGTGCTTTACGGTTTGTGTGAAAAATGCAGTGAGGCAAAGGAGTGATACCGTGGCACAAATCAGTTCAAAAAATGTATATCTCAGCTATGAAAACAACAGTGTGGTTGAAGACTTGAATTTTGAGGTTAATAAAGGTGATTACCTTTGTATAGTCGGCGAAAACGGCAGCGGTAAAAGCACTCTTATTAAATCTATTCTCGGACTTAAATCAACCGCTAAAGGGCACCTTCATTTCGGTGATGGACTAAAATCAAAGGAAATAGGTTATATGCCTCAGCAGACAACATTACAGAAGGACTTTCCTGCAAGCGTTTATGAAGTTGTATTGTCAGGCTGCATTACTGCTAAAAACGGTAAGATTTTCTTTGGTAAAAGTCTTAGAAAAACTGCAGAAGAAAATATGAAAAAGCTTGATATTTACGATATTAAAAATAAGAGTTTCCGTGAGCTTTCAGGCGGTCAGCAGCAAAGAGTGCTTCTTGCACGTGCTTTCTGTGCAACGAAATCTCTGCTTCTTCTTGATGAGCCTGTAACTGGTCTGGACCCTGTTGCAACGTCCGAATTTTACGCTCTTATTGAAAAAATAAACAAAGAATTCGGAATAACTGTTGTAATGGTTTCCCATGATCTTCTTTCAAGCCTTAAATATGCGACACATATTTTGCATCTGAAAAAGCACGGCAGCTTTTTCGGTACCAAAAATGAATATCTTTCGAGTGAAACCTATGATGAATTTTCAGGAGGCATAAAAAGATGAAAGAAATAATTTTTATGCTTTTCAGTGAAAGCTTTCTTCTCAGGGCGCTTATTGCAGGCCTTTTGATTTCTCTTTGTTCAGCACTGCTTGGAGTAAGTCTTGTGCTTAAGAAGTTTTCAATGATAGGTGACGGACTTTCCCACGTCGGTTTCGGTGCTATGGCTATTGCCGTTGCTGCTAATGTTGCACCCTTGAGCGTTGCTCTGCCCGTTGTAATTATAGCTTCGTTTCTCCTTATCAGGATGAATGAAAAAGCAAAAATTAAAGGCGACGTTGCAATTGCTCTTCTTTCTACGGGGGCTCTAGCTGTGGGTGTAATGGTAACTTCAATGACAACGGGAATGAACGTAGATATTTATAACTATATGTTCGGAAGTATACTCACTATGAAAAACAGTGATGTTGTACTGACTGCTGTGCTGACTGCTTTTGTCGTTTCTTTATTTGTAATTTTTTACGATGAAATTTTTGCTGTAACCTTTGATGAAAGCTTTGCAAAAGCAACGGGTACAAAAGTGTCCTTCTATAATATGCTTATTGCTGCTCTTATAGCCGTTACAATCGTAATCGGTATGCGTATGATGGGCGCTCTTCTTATTTCATCGCTTATAATTTTTCCGTCTGTTACCTCAATGCGAATTTCAAAAAGCTACAGAAATGTGATTATATCAAGCTGCCTTGTTTCTGTGTTCTGCTTTGTAAGCGGACTTGTGTTTTCTGTCAAGTACGAGGCACCCACAGGTGCAAGCGTTGTAGTTGTCAATATTTTTGTTTTACTTTTCTTTACTGTACTTCACAAAATCAGAAACTCTGAAAAAATTTCTTCTCAAAAGCTTGTCGGCATTTTTCCGGCTTTTACTGTTTTGATTTTTGTGGGTGTATTTGTGTTTAGTCTTTTTTCAGGTGACATTTCCTTCAAAAATGAGAAGAAACAGAAAATCACTGTTGTTGCAACTGCATTTGCTCAGTATGATTTTGCAAGACAGATTGCAGGGGGCAATGCTGAAGTAGTTATGCTCTTATCACCGGGTGAAGAAAGCCACACCTTTGAACCGACACCGGGAGATATTGCAACAATAAAAGAATGCGACTTGTTTATCTACGGTGGCGGTGAGTCAGACAAATGGGTTGATACAATTATCGTTTCAGCTGACAACACAGTCAGAACAGTAAAAATGATGGACGTTGTTGAACTTCATAAAGAAGATAATCATAACGGCAAAGAATCTCACGAACATGGCCACGAACACGAGGAATATGACGAACATGTCTGGACTTCTCCCGAAAACGCAATTGTTATCTGTGAAGAAATCTGTAATGTACTCTCTGAAATTGACAGTGAAAATGCAGGATATTATATAAACAACTGTCTTGAATATACTACATTTCTGAAATCACTCAGCGATGAAATCAGAAATACAGTTCAGCTTTCTGAAAGCAAGTCAATTGCGATAGGGGACAGATTCCCTATGAAATATTTCTGCGAGGAATACGGCATTGAGTATTACGCTGCCTTTCCCGGTTGCAGTGCGCAGGTTGAGGCTAATCCCGTTACAATTGCAAAGCTTAAGAATTACATCCTTGACAATGATATTGATACGGTTTTTAGGGTTGATTTGAGTACGGGTCTTGTTGCCAAAACTGTCAGCGAAATGACAAATTCTGAGGTCGCAACGCTTTATTCGTGCCACGTTATTTCTGCTGAAGATTTTGAAAACGACGAAACATATCTGAGCCTTATGGAAAGAAATCTTGGTGCAATAAGAAATGCCCTCGCGGATTAATGAAAATATAACAGAGATAAGTAAGAAATTTTACATTCAAATGTTGATTTAAAACTCAGAATATTGTATAATTACTTAGTTAATCTTAAAGAAAATCAGAGGAATTATTGAAATGCCCATAAATTTAGTATATAAAGCACTACCCACAGTTGCCCTCAGAGGAATTGTTCTCTTTCCTGGGATGAATTTTCACTTTGACGTAGGCAGAAAAAAATCAATTGCTGCAGTTAAAGCTGCAATGCACGGAACCCAGAAGATTTTTCTTGTTACTCAGAAAGATATAACTGAAGAAGACCCTAACGCTGACAGCTTATATAAGGTTGGAATTGTTGCTGAGGTAAAGCAGGTAATCAAATCAACAGACAATAACTTTATGCGTGTTGTTGTTGAAGGTGTTACAAGAGCAAGCGTTATTGAAATTCTTCAGGAAAAGCCTTATTTCATCACTGATGTAAGAGAGCGCAAAAGCCTTAAAATAAAAGAAGAAGCTGCAGACGAAGCAAAAGCAGCTATAAGAAAAATCAAAGATATTTTCGATATTTACGCTCACGTTTCACAAAGAGACGTTGAAGAAGTTGCTGCAAAGGTGTTCTTTTCAGAAGATGCTGATGAACTTGCAGACCTTGTGGCAGGTAACACGATTTCCAATTATGCAGACCGTCAGCTGCTGCTTGAAGAGGTCAATCCTCTTGCAAGATTGCAGAAACTTTATCTGCTTCTCAAAGAAGAAGTTGAAATTCTCAAGCATGAAAATGACCTTGAATCAAAGGTTGAGGTTGCTATGGAGAAAAATCAGCGTGATTATTATCTCCGCGAGAAAATGAGAATTATCTCTGAAGAATTAGGTGAAGGTGAGGATACACTCAGCGAAACCGACAGATTCAAAAGAAAAATCGCTGAACTTAATTGCAGCGATGAGATAAAAAATAAACTCATTTCAGAATGTAATAAACTTTCAAAAATGCAGAACGGCTCTGCCGACGCATCAGTTGCAAGAAACTATATTGAAACTGCACTTACGCTACCTTTTGGTGTTTATACTGAGGATAACTACGACCTTAGCCGTGCTGAAAAAATCCTTGACGATGATCACTTTGGTCTCAAAAAAATCAAGGAAAGATTTATTGAAATGCTTGCGGTGAAAAGCCGTACTGACGATGTCAAAGGACAGATAATCTGTCTTGTCGGTCCTCCGGGTGTTGGTAAAACTTCAATTGTACGTTCTGTAGCTAAAAGCATGGGCAGAAAGTACGTCAGACTTTCTCTC
>JAZSQU010000056.1:0-5213 GCA_045538095.1 Acutalibacteraceae bacterium
GAGAAACTGTCGGCGTAACCACCGATTTTTTGAAGCCTTTTCCGTTCCGCTACGCTCCACTCCAAAGGCTTCAAAAATCATTGTACTATACTTTGACTTTATTTTTTACAAAAAATGGGTCACATCTATTTACAACGCAGACAACTTTTTGCGTTTTTACGCTTTAATGTGTTGCATTTTATTGAATTTCGGTGTATAATTAACGAATTATAATGGAGATTAGTATCCTCTCCGCTGATTTTCCCGTTCTTCAGGAAAATTTCAGTAAATCTCTATAAAGGAGTTTTAACTTATGAGTAAAGTTATTTTTACAGAAAACGCACCTGCTGCAATCGGCCCTTATTCTCAGGCAATCGCAACGGGCAACCTTCTTTTTGCTTCAGGTCAGATTCCCATCAATCCCAAAACAGGCGCAGTTGAAGCAGAAGACATCAAAGGTCAGACCAAGCAGGTATGTGACAATATTGTTGCCGTGCTTACAGAGGCAGGCACATCAATTGAAAAGGTTGTAAAGACAACCTGCTTTCTTAAGAATATGAGCGACTTTGCTGCTTTCAACGAGGTTTATGCAGAATACTTTACGGGTAAACCTGCACGTTCATGTGTTGCAGTCAAAGAGCTTCCTAAGGATGTTCTTGTTGAAATTGAAACAATTACAGAGCTTGCTTAAATCTTCAGCACTACCACAGAAAGGAGTGAAAGTAATATGATATTATCCGGCGCGGATATAATCGTTAAATCACTCATCGACCAGGGAGTAGAAACTGTTTTCGGTTATCCCGGCGGTCAGATTATCCACGTTTACGATTCACTTTATAAATACAGAGATGAACTGAAGCATGTTCTTACTGCCCACGAGCAGGGTGCAGTTCACGCCGCTGACGGCTATGCAAGAGCTACCGGAAAACCCGGCGTTGTAATTGCAACCTCAGGTCCCGGTGCAACCAACCTTGTAACGGGTATTGCAACGGCATATCTTGACTCCGTTCCCCTTGTGGCAATTACCGGTAACGTTATGAGCTCACAGATAGGTACGGACAGCTTTCAGGAAATCGATATTACAGGTATCACCCTTCCCATTACAAAGCACAACTTCTTTGTGGGTGACATAAATGACCTTGCCGATACAATCAGAGAAGCGTTCAGAATTGCTTGTTCAGGCAGACCCGGTCCCGTGCTTATTGACGTGCCCAAGGATATTCAGATTGCAAAATGTGAATACATCGCAAAAGAGCCTGTTCTTCCCGACGAAAGACAGAGTGCAAAGGATATCAGAATTGAAGCTGCTGCAGAGTGCATAAACTCAGCTGAAAAGCCTTATATCTATGTAGGCGGCGGTCTTCTTTCAAGCGAAGCTCAGGAAGAAGTGCTTGCTCTCTCTGAAAAAATTGATGCTCCCATCGGCTGTTCAATGATGGGGCTTTCCGCAATTCCCACAGAGCATCCAAGATTTTTAGGTATGCAGGGTATGCACGGACACTACGCTTCATCAATGGCTATGCATAATGCTGACGTTATCATCGCCCTCGGTGCAAGATTCAACGACAGAGTTACAGGTAACCGAACAAAGTTTGCAACAAAAGCAAAGATTGTACATATTGATATCGACGGTGCAGAGCTTTCCAAAACCGTAATGGTACAGCACGGTCTTCGCGGTGACATTAAAGAGACTCTTATTAAGCTTTTTCCCTTGCTCAAAGACAAAACAAACAGCGAGTGGACAGCAAAGCTCTCTCAGTTTAAACTTGAAGAGATAGAAACGCTTGACAACCGTGAGGGCATGACACCGAGAAATGCAATTTTAACCCTTAACAAACACCTTTCAGAAAACACACCTATTGCAACCGACGTAGGTCAGCATCAGATGTGGACTGCACAGAACGCAATTTTCAAAAAGCCCCGACGTTTCATTTCAAGCGGCGGTCTCGGCACAATGGGCTTTGGTATGGGAGCTGCAATCGGCGCTGCTATGGCAACAAAAGAAAGGACTGTTCTTGTAACAGGTGACGGCAGCTTCGGAATGTGCCTTAACGAAATGGCTACGGCTGTTAAGGAAAATGTACCCTTGGTAATTCTCCTTCTCAACAACGGAGTTCTCGGAATGGTAAGACAGTGGCAGAATTTATTCTTTGAAAAGCACTTTTCAAACACTGTTCTTGACAGAAAGACGGACTTTGTTAAGCTGGCTGATGCCTTCGGTGCAAAGGGTGAAAGAGTTACTGCGCCAAAAGAGCTTGACGAGGCTCTAACAAGAGCGTTCAGCAGTGACGGTCCTTACCTTGTTGAGTGCATTATCGATAAAGACGAATTCGTTCTTCCCATGCTTCCTCCCGGAGGCTCAATGGACGACATTATTGTAAAGGTTGGTGACTGATATGGAAAGATTTTCAGTAGCAGTACTTGTAAATAACCAGTTCGGTGTACTTAACCGTGTAACAAGTATGTTCAGAAGAAGACAGTTCAATATTGCAAGCCTTACGGTAAGTGAAACAGAATCCAAAGAGGTTTCCCGTATAACCGTTGTGTTTGACGGTGAGAAGCTTGCAAAGGACCAGATGGTAAATCAGCTTTATAAGCTCCCCGATGTAATTTCAATTGAAGAGATTGACTCCGCCACCTCTGTCAGCAGAGAGCTTCTCCTTATAAAGATGGAGAACACTCCCGAAGTCAGAGATGAAATCCGTGCTGCAGCAGATGCTTTCAACGCAAAGACCATTGACTACACAAGAGAATCCATGGTTTTTCAGCTCACTGCCGACAGCAGAAGAATTGACGATTTCATCAATCTTATGAGAGATTACAACATTCTTGAAATATGCCGAACAGGTATTGTTTCACTTTCAAAGGGTGCTTCAACTATCAGAAAAGTTACGCTTTTCTAAATATAAAACAAACTACTACATAAAAGAATTTCAGAAAGAGGTAGATTATTATGGCAAGAATATTTTATCAGCAGGACTGCGACCTTCAGAAGCTCAGCGGAAAGACCGTTGCAATTATCGGTTACGGCTCACAGGGTCATGCACACGCGCTTAACCTTAAAGACAGTGGCGTAGACGTTATTGTTGGTCTTTATGAAGGCAGCAAAAGCTGGGCAAAGGCTGAAAACCAGGGTCTTAAAGTTATGACAGCTGCTGAAGCTGCAAAGAATGCAGATATCGTTATGATTCTTATCAATGACGAAAAGCAGGCTAAGCTTTACAAGGAAGACATTGAGCCCTATATGACAGAGGGCAAAACTCTCGCTTTTGCACACGGCTTCAACATTCACTTCGGCTGCATCAAGCCCTCAAAGGACATCAACGTTATCATGGTTGCTCCCAAGGGTCCCGGCCACACAGTAAGAAGCGAATATCAGGCCGGCAAGGGTGTTCCCTGTCTTATCGCTGTTGAGCAGGATGCTACAGGCGACGCATGGGATATCGGTCTTGCTTACGCTCTCGGTATCGGCGGCGCAAGAGCAGGCGTTCTTGAAACAAACTTCAGAACAGAAACAGAAACAGACCTCTTCGGTGAGCAGGCTGTTCTTTGCGGCGGTGTTTGCGCACTTATGCAGGCAGGCTACGAAACTCTCGTTGAAGCAGGCTATGACCCCAGAAACGCTTACTTTGAATGTATCCACGAAATGAAGCTCATCGTTGACCTTATTTACCAGAGCGGTTTCGCAGGAATGAGATACTCAATTTCAAACACAGCTGAATACGGTGACTACATCACAGGCCCCAAGATCATCACAGAAGAAACAAAGAAGGCTATGAAGAAAGTTCTCGCTGATATCCAGGACGGTACTTTCGCAAAAGACTTCCTTCTCGATATGTCAGACGCAGGCAGCCAGGTTCACTTCAAGGCTATGCGCAAGCTTGCTGCTGAGCATCCGTCAGAAATCGTTGGTGAAGACATCCGTAAGCTTTACAGCTGGAACGGCGAAGACAAGCTCATAAACAACTAAAAGGTGTCATCAACCGAACCTGACAAGGTTTAATGGGGTATATTTTCCCCGTAGCTGCGTTAAAAATCCTCGTAATACGCAAGTATTACTTGCGGTTTTTGCCTTGCTACAAGAAAAATCTCCTCCCATTAAACTCTACGACCTTAAATGCCCGAGTTTTGGTGCATTTGGGATTTTCCTCGACGAAGGAGTACTTGCGTACTTCGAGGAGAAAAAATTACAAAGGTGCGGAAAATCGGACATTTAAGACTTGTCCGCTCCGATTGATGCCACCTTATAATGAGGCGGAGCTTCAATAGCCTCGCCTCTTATCACTTATAAAGGACTGAAAATTATGATTAAAGATACAATCGTTGACGGCCCCGGCAACGCTGCCCACCGTTCACTTTATCACGCACTTGGTCTTACAAGCGAAGAAACTGCCAGACCCCTTATCGGTGTTGTTTCTTCTTACAATGAAATCGTACCCGGCCATATGAATCTTGACAAGATTACCGAGGCTGTAAAAATGGGCGTTGCAATGGCAGGCGGTACACCCATCGTTTTCCCTGCAATTGCAGTTTGCGACGGTATTGCTATGGGCCACAGAGGTATGAAGTACTCTCTCGTTACCCGTGACCTTATTGCTGACTCAACTGAATCAATGGTTCTGGCTCACGGCTTTGACGGTCTTGTTATGGTGCCCAACTGTGACAAGAATGTTCCGGGTCTTCTTATGGCTGCTGCAAGACTCAACATTCCCACTGTTTTCGTTTCAGGCGGTCCCATGCTTGCAGGCAGAGTAGGCGGAAAGAAAACAAGCCTTTCAAGTATGTTCGAGGCAGTAGGCTCTTATGCGGCAGGAAAAATCACTGCAGAAAAGCTTCTCGAATTTGAAGAAAAAACCTGCCCCACCTGTGGCTCATGCTCAGGTATGTACACGGCTAACTCAATGAACTGCCTTACAGAAGTTCTCGGTATGGGTCTTAAGGGTAACGGCACAATTCCTGCAGTTTACTCAAGTCGAATTGAGCTTGCAAAGCACGCAGGTATGGCAGTTATGGAAATGATTAAAAAGAATATCCGTCCTCTTGACATTATGACAGAGAAGGCTTTTCAGAATGCACTTACAGTTGATATGGCTCTCGGCTGTTCAACCAACAGTATGCTTCACCTTCCTGCAATTGCTCACGAGTGCGGAATAGATATAAACCTTGATATTGCAAACTCAATCAGCGCAAAAACACCCAACCTCTGTCACCTTGCTCCTGCAGGTCACACCTAT